>JAFYRS010000094.1 GCA_017546845.1 Akkermansia sp. | reverse complement strand
CCCGTGACCAGTGGAAAACCAGCCCTGCGGCTCAGGCGTTCATGAAGCAGCACGGTTACACCCGCGAAAGCCAGATTCAGGACCATTTCACCCACTTCTGCGCCCAGGTGCTCCGCAAGCATGGCCGCCGCATGGTAGGCTGGGATGAAATCATGTGCGCTCCGCAGCTGCCGCAGGATGCCGTGGTCATGGCCTGGCGGGGGATGGACCATGCCCGCATTGCGGCCCGTCGCGGTCACCAGCTCATCCTCTGCCCCATTCACTCCTTCTATTTCAATTTTCCCTATGGTAAGAACCCGGCAGACCCCTTCTATTCCGGCCTTACCGGCTTCGATGACATCGACTGCGCGCACGTGCTCAACTTCGATACTTCCGTTCCCGGCAACCAGGTCATCGGCATGCAGGCCAACCTGTGGAGCGAATGTATTCCCAACATGAAGAAACTGGAATTCATGCTCATGCCGCGGCTCTGCGCCCTGGCTGAACACGCCTGGCGCTACGGCACACCGAACCGCCCTGATGCTGCAGACTTCTCCCGCCGCATCCAGACCCACTTCCCCTGGTTTGATGCCATGCGCATCAACTACCGCCAGGTGGACGGCACACCCAGGCTCCCGTAAGCAGCCTGCGGCCAGCCCCCCAAAAAAAGTCCGGCAAAGTGCCGGGCTTTTTTGATTCGGGGGTTGCAGTGCCATTAATCTTCGTCTTTCAGCGGAGCCAGCCAGCGCATGAAGAGGCGGCTGGTGGCCGGAATGACGAGGAGATTCAGAATGGTGGCGGAAACAAGACCGCCGAACTGTACGATGGCCAGCGGAGCAAGCAGCTCACCGCCGGGCTGGTCCTTGGCCCAGACGAGGGGCAGCAGGCCGAGAATGGTGGTGAGCGAGGTCATCATGATGGGGATGACACGCTCTGAGGAACCATTACGGATGGCATCGAGGGTGCTCATCCCCTGCTCCTCCAGCACGCGGTAGCGGTTGAGCAGGATGAGGCCGGAGCGGATGGCGAAGCCCACCACGGTGACGAAGCCCACGATGGAGCTCACGGAGAGGATGGGGGGGATGTAGGTCTCACCGCTGAGCACGGATTTCACCGTATCGGGCGAGGCGAGGAACACAGCCACAATGCCACCCACCAGGCAGAGCGGGATGTTGATGAGCGTGACGAGCGCACGGCGCACGCTGCCCAGCGAACTGGAAAGCAGCAGCACGATGAGCACACACACGATACCACCCAGGATGTACAGGCGGCGGCCGGCTTCCTCTCGGCTCTTGATGGTGCCGGCGTAGTCGACGGAGCACCCCATGGCATTCATCACCGGGTCAAGCTTCTCGCGGCAGGCATCGGCCAGGTCACCCAGGTTGGAATCCATGCTGGGGTTACAGGAAATCATGGCCTTGCGGCGCGTGTTGTCGCGCAGAATCAGGTTGGTGGTTTCGGCGCGGTACACATGCGCAGCATCGGACAGGCGCAGCAGCTTGCCACCGGGGGCTACAAGCTGCAGGTTGCTCACGTCGTCCATGCTCATACGCAGTTCGGGCGCAAGGCGCAGCATGATGTTCCAGTGGTCGAGATTCTTGATGATTTCGCCAGCCTTGTAGCCCTGCATGGCGGTGGACACCTGCTCTGCAGCATCGGCCACGGTGAGGCCATAGGTGGCCAGCACTTCGCGGTTGTAATCCACGCAGATGGTATCGACCATCACCTCGCGGTTGGCGCGGGCATCTGCCACCTGCGGCAGAGTGCCCAGGATTTCCGCGGCCTTCTTGGCGGCATCGCGGATCTGCGGCAGCTCCGAGCCGTAGATATTGATGGCAATTTCAGAGTTCGAGCCGGAAAGCGCCGAGGAAATGCGGTGCGCCAGCGGGTAACCAATCATGCCGCCCATGCCGGGCATGCCGGAAATCACCTTGCGGATATCCTCGCGTATCTTGCGCTGGTCAAAATCCAGGTCTACACGCACCACCAGCTCGGAGGCACTCACCGGTTCGGCGTGTTCATCGTTCTCGGCGCGGCCGGTACGCTGGGTCACGGTCTTGACGCCTTCAATCTTTTCCAGCTCCGCCATCACCTGACGCGACACGCGCTCGGTCTCGGCCAGTGAGGTGCCGGGCACGGCATTCACAAACACCGTGTAGCAGTCCTCGTTAAAGGGCGGCAGGAAGCTGGTACCATAGGTGCTGCCCAGCCAGAGAGTCCCACCCGTGATAGCCATAAGCGTGCCGAACACGATGGCAGAGTGACGCAGGCAGAACTCCAGCACCGGGGCATAAAGTCGCTTAATGAGGCGCGCCGTGGCCGAATCGCCGTCGTCGCGGGTATTTTTCGGGGCTTTGAACCACATGTAGCAGAGCACCGGCACAAGCGTGAGCGCCACCAGCAGGGAGGCAGCCAGCGCCAGCATGTACGAGATACCCAGCGGACGGTAGAACTGCCCCTCCATGCCGCTCAGGAAGAGCACGGGAGCAAACACCAGCAGAATGATAACCGTGGAATAGGAAATGGAGGTCACAATCTCACCCTTGGCATCCATGAGCACCGCAAAACGGCTGCGACGCTGCTCCGGCGGCAGGGCGGCATTGCGCGTGAGGTTACGCCAGGCCACTTCCACAAAGACGATGGCGTTGTCCACCACGTCGCCCACGGCCACGGCCAGACCACCCAGGGTCATGATGTTCACCGCAAGGCCGAACATGGGGAAACAGGCCATGCCCAGCATCACGGAAAGAGGCATGGTGAGGAGTGTGATAATGGCCGTACGCAGGTTCAGCAGGGTGAGCACAATCACGAGCATCACCACAATACCGGCAATGATGAGTGTCTCCTTACCGTTTTCCAGCGAGAGATTGATAAAATCTGCCTGACGATAAGCATCCGCGCGCAGCTTGATATTGCCCGGCAGGCGGCTCTGGGCAAATTCCTTCACCGCGGCATCCACCTGCTCGGTGAGCGCCAGTGTGTTGGCGCCCGGCACTTTCTGCACCGAAAGCACCACGCATTCGCGCCCGGCAAAGCCGGCATTACCGCGGCGGGGCGCGCCGTCAATCTTCACCTCGGCCACATCCTCCACACGCAGCACGCCGCTGGGGTGGGCGGGCACGAGCGCACGCTTGATTTCCTCCGGGGTAAAGGCACGGGATGCCTGCTGCACCGGCAGCTCCAGCCCGGCCACATCCTCGATGTAACCAGCTGGCACCGTGCTCTGGGCGTTTTCCACGCTTTCCTTGAGGTCCTTGAGGGTGATACCCGCCTGGCGCATCTTCTCGGGGTCATAGAGCACCTGGTACTCAGGCATGCGACCGCCCAGCACCGTGACCTGCCCCACACCGGGAATGGAAAGCAGGCGGTTGCGCAGCTCGAACTGCCCCACGCGGCGCACCTCCAGCGGGTCGGCTGTCTCATCGCCCAGCAGCGCTATGAGCATAATCTCACCCGTCACCGAAACAATCGGCGCCATCTCCATTTCCACATGCTCCGGCAGGTTCTCGCGCACCGTGGACAGGCGCTCCGACACAATCTGGCGCGCCAGGTAGATATCCGTATCCCAGTCGAAATCCACCCAGACAAAGGAGAGGCCGCTGCCGCTGGAACTGCGCACCTGCTGCACGCCCGGCGTGCCGGAAAGCGCGGATTCCAGGGGAATGGAGACATACTGCTCCACCTCCTCGGCGGTGAGGCCGCCAGCCTCGGTCTGAATGGTCACGCGCGGCACATACAACTCCGGGAACACATCCACAGGGGTGCGCATAATACCCACCACACTGAGCGCAGCCAGCACCAGGGTGATGATAATCACCGTGAGACGATTGTGCAAGCAGAACGATATAAGCTTCTCAAGCATCAGTGGTCCTCCCCTTCGTGGAACTTACCATCGGCATGGAAATGCCCTGCTTTCTTCTGCTGGCTGCCATCTGCCGGAAGCAGGTAGCGCAACTCATAGCCACCCTTCACCACCAGACGCTGCCCGGGCACCAGCCCCTTCACCGGGGTCATGCCGCGGCGGCTGGTACCGGCCTGCACCTTCACCTTCGCAAAGGTACCTTCCTTCACCTCCAGGAACACCACATCATCAATGCCCACCTTCACAATGGCCGAATCCGGAATGTTTACATAGCCCTTTTCGCCGCCATCGGTGTAGAAATCCACACGGCAGAGCTGGCCGGGGCGGGCATCTGCCGGCAGCGCCGCCGGCGTAAAGTAGAATGCGCGGGTCTGTCTTTCCTCGTCCACCTGCTCGGCCATGCGCCAGGTGCCCTCCAGCACCTCATTCTCACGGCCAGCCAGACGCGTGGCGCGTATGGTGGAGAAATCCGGCACATCGTTGCCATACAACGTGCCTTCAATTTCCATGGCGGCCAGGTTGCTCATGGTCACCACAGCAGCCCCCTGCCCACCCCAGCTTCCCTGGGTGATGCCTACGTTGCGCACAATGCCATCGTTGTTGGCTCGCACCACCAGCGTGGGCAAGCCGTTTTCGGGTTTGATTTCCGCCCCCATCACCAGGATATTGAGCTTTGTGCGGGAGACTTCGAGCTCGCGCTCCAGCTGGCGCTTCTCGGCATTCTTGAAGTTAAGCTGTTCCTCCAGGTCGCTGTTGGTTGTGCCGGCAGCCTTGAGACGCTGAAGGCGCTGGCTCACCGAAGCAATTTCCTCGCTGCAGCGGGTGATGGCCGCCTCTTCCTTGCGGATATCGGCCACCAGTGCGCTCACTTCCGGGGAAACCACGGTGTAGAGGATATCGCCCTTTTTCACCTCCTGGGCCGATTTCACATAAAGCGAAATGCGTCCGCCGCAAGGCAGCGAATAGGTCTCCAACGCATGGCCGGGCACAAAGAGATGGCCGTACAGACTGTGCGTCAGCGCCAGCCCGGCGGCAGGCACGGCCTCAATCTTCATCGCGGAAATGTGGCGGGCGTGGGCATCTGCAGTCACCAGCACCGGCGCATCTCCCCCACCGCAGGAGCTGTGGTCATGCCCGGAGCAGCTTTCGCCATGCGCATGAGCGTGGTCATGCGTGCAGCCTTCGCCGTGCTCGTGCGAGTGCCCGGATTCTTCGGCAGCGTGGTCGTGCGTGCAGCCTTCGCCGTGCTCGTGGGCGTGCCCGGATTCCTCTGCAGCGTGGTCATGCGTGCAGCCTTCGCCGTGTTCGTGCTCATGCCCGGATTCTTCGGCAGCGTGGTCGTGCGTGCAGCCTTCGCCGTGCTCGTGGGCGTGCCCGGATTCCTCGGCTGCGTGGTCATGCGTGCAGCCTTCGCCGTGTTCGTGCTTATGCCCGGCTTCCTCCGCAGCGAGGTCATGTGTGCAACCCTCGCCGTGCTCGTGGGTATGCCCGGGTTCCTCAGCGGCGTGGTCATGCGTGCAGCCTTCGCCGTGTTCGTGCTTATGCCCGGCTTCTTCGGCAGCGTGATCATGCGTGCAGCCCTCGCCGTGCTCGTGGGCGTGTCCAGCTTCCTCAGCGGCGGGGTCGTGGGCGCAGCACGCGCCGTGTTCGTGCTGGTGTTCCTCTGCCGGGGCATCTGCCGCATACACAGCAGAGTAGGACAAAGCGGCTACAAAAGCTAAAAAGAGATGCAGTTTCATTTACTTAGCAATAAATTCAGGGTTGCGGTACTGGAGCTCCACCTGGGTGGAAAGCAATTTGGTGAGACAATCAATGTAATTCAGCCGGCGGAGGTAGGCCTCCTGGCGCGCATCAGCCACGGCAGGCAGCTTGGTTTCGCCGATGGCATAAAGCTGCTCCTGCTTCTTCTCTGCAGCAGAGAGGCGGGCCACGCGTTCCTGTTCAGCCTTGCAATGCTGAAGCAGCAGCTTCTGCATATCACCCAGCGCCACACTGCTCTGCACCAGATCCCGCCAAGCCTGCACGGCATCATATTCCTTGATGTCGCGGGTTGCGGATGCCTGGGCAATACCCTCTTTGTTACGATTCCAGAGCGGCAGGCTCAGGCCGATTCCCAGCCCCACCTTGCTGTCGCCTCCGTCATGTTCAAAACCGGGGCCGATTTCCAGTTCCGGGTACTGCTTGCGGATTTCCCGCTGGAGCTCTGCCTCGCTGGTGTCATGAGCTGCCATGGCTGCCTGCAACGCAGGATGCTGCATGAGCATTGCCGTGTCAGGCTGAGCCACAGGTGCGGGAATGGTTGCAGGCAGATGCCCCTCCAGCTCAACCGTGCGCTGGTCGGGATGCAGCCCCAGCAGCTTCACCATCTGCAGATGTTCCTGCAGGTGCTCCTGCTCCATTTCCTGCAATTCCTTCTGCCCGTCATTCAAACGGCGGCAGATGACCTGGAAATCAGCAAACTCCATTTCGCCCAGGTCGTGCATGCGCTGAGCCATGGCCTGTTCCTCAGCCAGCTGCTTCACACGGGACTGCATGAGGTGCAGCTTGGCGTGAGTGGACATCACGCTGTAACGCAGCGCATCCAGCTGCACAAGATAGGCGCGCTCCTTTGCCTGCATGGTGCAGTAATCTGCCTGCTTGTAGCACTCTGCCACCTTTTCCGCCAGCCCGGGAAGCCCGGTAACAGGCAGGGCCAATGAAAGCCCCACCCCGCGGTTCGTCACATCGAGCTCGCGCACCTGGCGCACTTCTGCCGAAATGGCGGGGTCATTCCACAGCCCGGCAAACACGGCCACTGCCGTGCTGCGGGCGTAGTTCAGACGCGCCTGGTTCAGCTCCGGGTTAAGCAGCAGGCCAATCTCATGCAGTTTGGCCAGCGACAAAGGGGTGTTACCATCGCACAGCCGCGCAGACAACTGCTGCCACTCGACTGTATCTCGCGATAAATCAACAGGTTTCGGGGTATAAAGAGTACAAGATGCCAGCAGCAGCGGCAACCAGCACACCACACATGATGATAATTTCATAAAATCCTTAATTCTTGCGCGCGCTCATACGCGCGACTTTTTACAGACATATTAAATCCTGACAAGAGGAACAAGTAAAGCAAAAAACTAACTTTTATACGAGGAATATAAAAGTTACTTCTCTTTCAAGTTCAACAGCGCAGAGGAGAAACATATCCAAAGCGAGGTGGCAGCCTTCCCGGCTCCCCGCAGCTCAGAATGCGGCGCGGCTGCAAAGAGGGATCAACAGGCGCAAGCACAGAAAACACGGACCACGGAGAGCAGATTTCCACCCGGTCGGCTCGTTGTCCGGCATCACAAAGCAGAGAGACACTACCGTGCCGGTGGTGGTGGTGCGTATGGGCCCCGGATTCCGAAGGCTCACCAGCATACGGAGCACAATGCTCCAGCTGGCAACAATGACGGGAGCACCCCTCGCCTGGAATCTCCAGCGAAGCCCCGGTCAGAAAAACAGGCAGCAGCAGCATGACCACCACCAGCATAATACGAGATACAGCTCCCATACGGCAGGTATTAAGCCATGTACCCGCCTGTTTGTCAAGAGCATTCTGGGAAGCCGGACTTGAACAGCCCCCTGCATGGTTTGTTATTTATTTTTTTACTTGAAAAAATCTAATTTAAGCGTTAGATTACAGAGTAATGAAAATTCATTTCTGTGGAGCAGCTGAAACAACCACCGGCTCCCAGCATCTGCTGGAAGTAAATGGCAAGAAGATACTCCTTGACTGTGGCATGTACCAGGGCCACCGCGAGGACCAGATGCGCATCAACCGGGAGTTCCCCTATTTCAACCCGGCGGAAATTGATTGCGTGGTGCTCTCCCACGCCCACATCGACCACTCCGGCAATCTGCCCAACCTGGTCAAAAAAGGATACAAAGGCTTTATTTACAGTACACATGCCACGCGCGACCTCTGCCAGATTATGCTGGCAGACTCTGCCCGCATCCAGGAAAGCGACTGCAAGTTCCTCAACAAGATGAGCGCCCGCAAAGGCGGCAGCGGCAAGGTGGCGGAAATCATCTACACCGAGCAGGACGCCGAGGCCTGTCTGCGCCGATTCATCAACATCGGCTACGAAATTGCCTTCCCCATTCTGCCGGGAGTCACGCTCACCTTCTACGATGCAGGTCACATCCTGGGTGCAGCCCAGATTGTGCTGGATATTGATGATGAAGATGACGGCCAGCACAAGCGTCTCCTGTTCTCCGGCGACGTAGGCCGCGGCAATAACGAATTACTGCGCGATCCGGTTCCCGTGCCGGATGTCGACATCATGCTCATGGAATGCACCTACGGTGGACGCCACCACGAAGCCCCCAGCCGTGATGATGAAACCTTCTGCAAAACCATCCGGGATGCGCTCAAGCGCGGTGGCAATGTCTACATTCCCTCCTTTGCCGTAGAGCGCACCCAGCAGCTGCTCTACCTGCTCAACCGGGCCTACAAGGAAGGACGTCTGCCCAACTACCAGGTCTATGTGGACAGCCCCATGGCAGTGAGCGCCACAGAAATCTTCCGCATCCACCCGGAATGTTTCAATAAGGAGGTGTACAACTTCCTCTTTGCCGAGCGCGACCCCTTCCAGTTCGAACAGCTGCACATGGTGCGCAGCATCTCCGAATCACAGCGACTCAACAACCTGCGCGAAAATGCCATCATTATCTCCGCCTCGGGCATGTGCGAGGCCGGACGCATTCTGCACCACTTGAAAAACGGCATCGGCCGCCCGAACAACACCGTTCTTTTCGTGGGTTACTGCGCAGCCAATACTCTGGGGCGCCGAATTCTCAACGGCGCTCTGGAGGTCCGGATTCTCGGAGACCTCTACCCGGTGCGCGCCCGTATCGAATCGCTGGATTCGTTCTCCGGCCATGCCGACCACAATGAATTGCTTCAGTATTTCCACGCCACCGGCGGTAAGAAAGCGAAAGTCTACCTGGTGCATGGTGAGAAAGAATGTACCGCTGCCATGCTTAAAGCCTTGCAGCAGGAACATGACGGCCACATCGAAATCGCCCGGCTTGATGCAACCGTGAGCTGCTGAGTCGCTGACCGAATGCGAAATTGACACAGAACTGGAGCTATTCTAAAATAGGCGCATGAAGAAGTTATTATGCGCCATGCTTGCGCTGATGCTGACCCTGGCTTCCGAGGGAAGCCTCAAGGTGGCGAGCCTGCACCCCCTGCTCAGCGACATGGCTCGCGTAGTCGGAGGCAATGAGGTCGAAGTAGTGGATTTATTCCCCGCAAACGGAGAACTTCATGCATTTGAGCCTACCGCAGCGGATGTGGCTGCCGCTGCCGGCGCAGAGCTGGTGCTGGCCTGCGGCAAGGGCGTGGAGCCGTACCTGCAGGATTTGCGGGATTCCCTGCCCTCCACCACCCGGATTGTGGAACTGGGCGCTACCGTGCCGGATGTATTCATTCCCGGAACCCGGATTGCCGACCCACACTGGTGGAACAGCCCCAGTGCCATGAAACGCGCCTCCCGAGCCATCCGCATTGAGTTGGAACGAGCCTTCCCGGCTGGCAAGGAGACCTTTACGAAAGGACAGCGGGAATATTCCCGAAAAATGGATTGGCTGAGACGCACCGCAAGCCTCAGTTTTGTACCGATAGCCCAGGAAAAGCGCATTCTTGTCTGTTCGCATGCAGCCATGAGCCACTTCTGCAAAGAATTCGGCTTTACAGCCATTGCCGTGCACGGCGTGGCGCAGGAAAGCGAAGGAGACACCGCAAGTCTGGCTCGCATTCTCTCGCAATTGCGGCAGCAGAAGGTTACCTGCTTGTTCTATGGCGTTAATGATTCACCTAAAATCATGCAGACCATAGCAAGCCAGGTGGGTGCCACCACCAGGCCGCTGGTGCTGGATGGCATCTATCCCGCCCTGGGCAGTTATGAAGAACTGTTCCTCTTCAATGTCAGAAACATCACTAAAGGCTTATTCCTGGAATGATGATACGCACCATTCTTTTCACCCTGGCCGCCGCCACGGGCGGCATCATGGCGCAACCTGCGCCTACCTATGTATGCAGCCGCGTCGATACGCCTCTCCTTATTGATGGCAAAGGAGACGACGAAGCATGGAAAAACACCCGCGAATTATCGGCGTTCCGGGATATCGAGGGCGCTGCAATCCCTCACCAGTGCCGGGTTAAAATGCTCTGGGATGACGATTATCTCTACATTCTGGCCGATATGGACGAACAACACCTGTGGGCCACCAGAAAGGAGCACGACTCCATCATTTACCATGACCCGGATTTCGAGGTATTCATTGACCCCGACGGCGATGGTCTCAATTACATCGAATTGGAAATCAACGAGCTGAACACCACCTGGGATTTATTCATCACGCGCCCGTACCGTTTCAATGATGCAAACATTCTGCACGATTGGGAAATAAAGGGGCTGAAACACGCCGTGCACCTGCGCGGCACGCTGAATACCCCGGACGATGCCGATGATGGCTGGAGTGTAGAACTGGCCATTCCCTGGAGCAGCATCACCAGCCACGCCCACCTGCCGCGCACCTGCAAAGCGCCAGAGCCAGGCAGCAGCATGCGCATGAACTTCTCCCGCGTCAACTGGCAGGTAAAACCCACCGCAAACGGCTACGAGAAACTCCCGGTGCCGGAAAGCAACCATGTCTGGGCCCCCACCGGCAAAATCAACATCCACCTGCCCGAACACTGGGGCCGCGTCATCTTCAGCCCGAATCCGCCCCAGGAATGGGAATCTGCCATGCCGGACAATTCTGATTCCGCCCGGCTGAAGCTGTATGAAGTGCTCCAGGCACAGCTGGAATACCGGAATCGGCATCAGAAGTTCGACCGCAGTATGCAGATGCCACCCGGAGTCAACATCAGTTTCCCCGCTGATGATTTCTTTGTACTCACCACGGTTTGCGACAGAACGGAAGCGCAGATGCGACTGGACAGCGAGGGCCGCTTTGCCTGCACCCCGTCTGCGGAGCATCACCCCGAGCTTTACCTCTGGGTGCATGGCAACAACAAACGCAGCCCCATGGAATGGCTTCAGCAGTTCATCTGCTATGCCGAATCCGGCATTGATTCAGTCATCATTGATAGTTCCGTAGAGCGCATTGCACAGCTCACACCCCTGTCCAAGCTGGCCGGGCTGCGGGTATACGCCTGGCTCTGGGCTCTGAACCGCCCGGGAGACAGCACCGCTTTGCAACACCCGGACTGGTATGCCGTCAACGCCGAGGGTAAATCCTGCCATTTGCCGCAGGACCGCCCCTTTGTGGAATATTACCAGTTCCTCTGCCCCAACAATCAGGAAGTGCAGCAGCATCTGCTGGAGCAGGTCCGCCAGCTGGCCGCCATTCCCGGCCTTACAGGCATTCAGGCAGATTACATGCGCCTGCCGGATGTGGAATTACCGCAAGCACTCTGGAGCAAATACGGGCTTGATATGAGCCATGTCATACCAGCCTTCGATTACTGCTACTGCGACACCTGCAAGGCCCTCTATGCCGAGGGTAATGAGAGAGACTGGAAAAAGTTCCGCGAACGCAGCGTAGCCGGCGTCTTTAATCTCCTGGCCGCAGAAATCCGGAAGCATGGGCTCATCGCCGCCTGTGCCGTATTTCCCAGCCCGGAACTGGCAGCACGCATGGTGCACCAGGACTGGAGTATGTTCCACGCAGACCTGGTGCTGCCCATGGCGTATCATTCATTCTACAACAAACCCGCTACCTGGGCAGCAGACATTACCCGACAGGCAGCGCTGGAGAGCCGGGGGCGCATTCCCATGGCACCGGGTGTGCACCTGCCGGACATTCCGCCGGCCAGCCTTCCTGAGCATCTGGAAACACTCCGAGCCACGGGCGTTCACGGCATCGGCATTTTCAGTGATGATGAGCTTACCCCGGAACACCTGGAGGCGATTAAAAAGTTCAAGTCAACTCCGCATGTCTTGCAGCGCCATTGACAAAAAGCCCTCCAACACCTAAGCTTAATTCGTTCCATATGTCACCACGCGCCACATTTCTGCTCACACTGGCAGGGGTCATTCTGGTGGGAATCCCCCTGCCCCGGCTTACCGGCAAGAACGATACAGCACCTGTTGAAATCAAAGCAGAGGAAGCAGCACGACGCTGCGTCTATGCCACCTTGCGCTATACTGGCCAACCCCGGCAGCTGCAAGTGAGACAAGGCAAAGATAACTGGTTGCAGGTGGATTGCAGCCAGTCTCCCTGCGAGTTTGAGATGGAACTGCCGCTGAGCGGTCTCATGGAAATTGAAGTTCAGGGACAATGGGAAGACGCAGTCCCTCATGCGGTGACACTCACGCTGGAACCCGATGGCTACGAGGCCCGCAGCGCCACGGAATGGAAAGAGGAAGGAAGTAACAATCTGCACAGTGTATTCAGGTTCACATGGTAAACGAGCATCATGACCACATTTGCTGGGGCGGCGGACACCACCACCACACCAAGCACCAGCTGGAGCTGCAAAAGGTAACCGCAGGCTATGCGGATGAACCAGTGTTGCAGGACATCAGTTTCACGGCAGGCTGTGGCAGCACGCTGGCTCTCATCGGCCCGAACGGTGCGGGTAAGTCCACCCTGCTCAATGCCCTGGCTGGTCTTCTCCCTGTCTGGAGCGGCTCCATCCTCTGGAATAACATGGCCCTGGAAGAACACCGCCACGAAATTGCCTACCTGCCCCAGCGCAGCGAAGTGAACTGGCAATTCCCCATCACGGTGCGCCAGCTGGTGGAAATGGGGCGTTATCCCGCCGTAGGCTCGTGGAAAGCGATGCGCTCGCACGACCGGGAAATTGTGGAGAAAGCCCTTTGTACGCTGGGCCTGCAGGAATTGCAGCACCGCCAGATCGGGGCGCTCAGCGGCGGCCAGCAGCAGCGGTGTTTTCTGGCTCGTGCACTGGCCCAGGAAGCGCATATCCTGTTGCTGGATGAGCCATTCACCGGGCTGGATGTTCCGGGAACAGAAGCGCTGTCTCAGATTCTCCGCTCTCTGGCGGCAGAGGGTCGTCTGGTTATTGCCTCACACCATGACCTGTCCTCCGCTCCGCAGATTTTTGACCAGGCATTACTCCTGCGTAAACAAGTGATTGCCTGCGGCCCGTCGCAGCAGGTGCTCACCCCCGATAACCTGAAACAGACCTTTAACCCTGCATGAATGAATTTCTGCAATTTCTGAATGAACCGCTGGCTCAACGCAGCCTGTGGGCCTGCGGCGTGATTGGATTCTCCAACGGATTCGTGAGCGCGCTGGTGGTGCTGCGGCGTTCCGCGCTGCAGATCGGCACGCTTTCCTGTGCGCTGCTTCCGGGCATAGCACTGGCCATTCTGTTGTTCGGGCTGTTCCAGCTCAGCATTCTGCTGGGGGCGGTGCTGGCCGGGCTCATGGTGGGGCTGGGCTCGTTGTTCGTATCGCGCACTTCAAGGATGGAGCACGACACAGCGCTATCCGTTCTGCATACCACAGCTTTCGCGCTGGGATACATCATTCTGATTACACTGGGATTGCAACAGAAAGTAGATGACTGGCTCTTCGGCAACATCATGAGCATGGGCGATGCTGATTTATGGATAGCCTACATCACCGGTGCACTAGCCGTGCTGAGCATCACCGCGTTGCAACGCCCGCTGCTCATCACCCTCTTTGACCCCCGCGCCGCCGCCACTATGGGCATCCCCACCCGGGTGTTCAACTATGGCATCTTTGCACTCATCATTCTGGTGCTGGTGTCCTCGCTGCAGGCCGTAGGCGCATTCCTGACCCTGGGACTGCTGGTAGCACCGGCGGCCACCATGTACCTGCTGACAGACCGCGCCTCGTGGTTGTTCTGGGGTGGCGGCCTCATCGGTGGTCTGGGGGCAGTTGCCGCCTTCTTCCTTTCTTATCCACTGGGGTGGCATCTCGGCGCAACCATTATTGTGGTGCTGGGCTCCCTCTTCCTGCTGGCTTATCTCTTTTCCCCGAAATACGGGCTTATCCGGCTGTGCAGAAAATGACGTGAACAGCTTTTCTGCTTGCGCCCGCAGGATGTATATGATAGCATGATGTGCGTATGAAAATCACACTTTCTCCCCGCTCCAGCAAGGGTTTCACCCTTATTGAGCTGATTATCGTTATCGCCATTCTGGCAACCCTTGCCGGCATTGCGTATCCTACCTACATGAGCATTCAGGAAAACGCCGGGCGGACTGCTGCCAAGAAGGTCTGCACAGACATCGTCTCTGCTGTAGAAAGCTTCAAGCAGGACAACAACGGCATGCTTCCTTACAACGCTGACATGGTTGAACCTGATGATGATGACCAGATGTTCCTGACCACCACCGCTGGTGAAGACGCCGACCTCATCAAGGTGCTTACCAACCGTGAGGATGATGATGCCGAACGCCGTCTCAATTCTACCCGCGACATCTACCTGCGCTCCGATGAGCAGGAGCAACCCCGCGAAGGCCTCTATGTGAACGCCACTGGCGAAATCGGCTTCTACGACCCCTGGGGCTCCCCCTACCACGTTGTGCTCTGTGAGGAAGACGCCGGCGCTAAAGACCCCTTCACCACCCGCCGCTACCGCGGCAAGAACTGCCTTGTGTACTCCACAGGCCCCGACCAGGAAGGTGTAGCATCCTCAGATGCTCCCACTTCCAAGAAGAAGCCCAAGGGCAAGCAGGCACAGGCTGCCGCAGCCGCTGCTGCCGAGCTTCTGGAAGAAGCCCTGGAAGACAACGTATATTCCTGGAAGAACCAGAAATAATTAATGAACCAGTACATCACAGACGACGTTCGCCTCACGGGTATCCGCCCGCTGATTTCTCCCGCCATTCTCATGGAGGACTATCCGGCATCGCCGGAAGCCACCCGCATGGTGTATGAGACCCGCCACGCTTTCCAGAACATTCTTTCCGGAAAGGATGACCGCCTTGCCGTCATCGTGGGTCCCTGCTCCATTCATGACACCAAGGCTGCTATCGAATATGCCGGGCTCCTGGCAGAAGCGGCCCGGAAGTATGAGAAAGACCTGCTGCTCATCATGCGCGTGTATTTTGAGAAGCCCCGCACCACCGTTGGCTGGAAAGGGCTTATCAATGACCCCTACATGGATGAGACCTATAACATCAACAGCGGCCTGCGCATGGCCCGCAACCTGCTGGTAGAACTCTCTGAGATGGGAGTCCCCTCTGCCACAGAGTTTCTGGACGTGATTACCCCGCAGTATATCAGCGACCTCATCGTCTGGGGTGCCATTGGTGCCCGTACCACAGAAAGCCAGGTACACCGGGAACTGGCAAGTGGTCTTTCCATGCCCATCGGGTTCAAGAACGGCACAACCGGCTGCGTGCAGATTGCGGTGGATGCCATCATCTCCGCCGAGCATCCACACTGCTTCCTCTCCGTGACCAAGCAGGGTGTATCCGCCATTGTTTCCACCAAGGGGAACGACGGCTGCCACCTCATCCTGCGCGGGTCTACGGAAGGCCCGAACTACAGCGCCGAACACGTTCAGCGTGCATGGGAAACCCAGCAGAAAGCCGGCATCAGCAACCGCATCATGATTGACTGCTCCCATGGCAACAGCCATAAGGACTGGAAGCAGCAGCCCGTAGTGGCCAACAGCGTGGCTGAACAGCTGGCCGCGGGCTGCGACCACATTGGCGCTGTCATGATTGAAAGCAACCTCTGCTCCGGCAACCAGAAATGCAGCGCGGACATGAAGTACGGCGTCAGCATCACTGATGCCTGCATCGACTGGAATGGCACGCTGGGTATGTTCGATATGCTGGCAGCAGGCGTCCGCGCCCGCCGCAACAAAAAGTAACATTACACTTTTACCGTTATAATCACTGCCGCGTTCCCAAGGAGCGCGGCAGTTTTTATTTCATGCGATGAATCCAGATTTGCAGACGGCGGCACATGCGCATCCAGAACACGAAGAACCCACGCAGAAATACAACCACCAGCAATGCGAGCAGCCCGATGCTCAATCCACTGCCCCATCCATACACCTGAACCCCGGCCACAGCACATCCGGCAGCCACGGGAAGCCCCAGCAACACCGCGGAAATGTACAACCAGAACGCCCGTGCCTGCCGCCCGAAACAGGCAGAAGTGAAACTGCAGATGCAGAGCCCGAAAATGACCAGTACAGCAGGCATAAGTTTAATTTTTAATGTACGACACATGATTGCCCGAATCAAGAAAAATCGGTAAGCCATGCGCGTTTCTTGACCTGCCATACCAAATATGCTACATTCCACCTAGTTCTATGGCCGATTCCCTCTATACCCGCATGGCGGATACCCCCGTTACCAGCTACGATTTATCCCTGCGTCCGCCTGCATTCAGTGAATTCTGCGGGCAGGAGAAGGTGAAGGAACGCCTCATGCTCATGGTGGAAGCCGCCCGCATGCGCGGAGATGTGCTCGACCACGTCCTGCTCAGCGGCCCTCCCGGGCTGGGCAAGACCACCCTGGCCAACATCATTGCCGGGGCTGTGGGGCGCAAGCTGCACACCACCAGCGGCCCCCAGATTGAAAAGGCGGGAGATCTCGCCGGCATCCTCACCAATGTGGAAAAGGGCGATGTGCTCTTCATTGATGAAATTCACCGTCTTCACCCGGCAATTGAAGAATACCTCTACCCCGCCATGGAGGATTTCCGGCTCGATATCATCATTGACCAGGGGCCGAACGCCCGTTCCATACAGCTGAATCTGCCTAAGTTCACGCTGGTGGGCGCAACTACCCGCGCCGGTATGCTCACCGGGCCACTGCGTTCGCGCTTCGGGCTTATCAACCGCCTGGATTACTACTCGGCAGAGGAATTGTGCCAGATTCTGCACCGCTCGGCTGGGTTGCTGGATATAGACCTGGCACCGGCAGGGGCACTGGCCATAGCCCGGCGTTCCCGCGGCACCCCCCGCGTGGCCAATGCGCTGCTGCGCTGGGTGCGCGACTATGCACAGGTGAAGGCAGATGGCCGCATCACCGCAGAAGTGGCACAGGCCGCTCTCGGCATGATTGATATTGATGATGACGGACTGGACGAGATGGACAAGCGCCTACTGGAAACCATTATCTACAAATTCAACGGAGGCCCGGTTGGTCTTTCCTCCCTGGCGGTAGCCGTGGGGGAGGATGAATCCACCATTGAGGATGTGCACGAGCCCTTCCTCATCATGCAGGGCTACGTAAAGAGAACCCCGCGTGGCCGCGAGGCCATGCCGGCAGCGTATCAGAAACTGGGAGCAGTGCTGCCCGGTGGGCAGACAGAACTGGGCTTATGAGAAACATCCTTTCCCTAATCCTCCTCTGCGTCTTCTGCATCACAGGCTGCCAGCAGCAGATAATGCAGGCACAGGTGCGGAACTCGCGCATCGTGGTGCTGGATATCGGTCACTATTACCACCCCCAGCGCGGAGGGCAAGGAGCGCGCACGCCCGACAAACGGTACGGCAACATTGAGGAATGCGAGTTCTGGTATCGCTATGTCGGCTACACCGCCCGCATCATCGAACAAGCAGGCTACCAGTGCCGCATCTGCTGCCGCGGCGCTTTGCCTACGGATAAAAAACTGGCAGAAATCGCCATCCGCGAAGGAGTACACCATGTAAACACGCCGGAGCCCAACGCCATTTACCGCTCCAAGCACCATCCGCACCGCATGGCCGTCGGCATGCTCAGCACCAATTATGCGCTCGACCAGAAACCCGCGGCTGTAATCTACCTGCACCACAACAGCATGACGCCCCACTGGAAGGTCTATAACAAGGGGGCTATCTACTGCAATGCTACCGGGCAGGAGCTGGGTATATCGGTGGCAGATGTCATCACCCGGACTATTTACGACCAGGGCGGTATGCCGAACAACGGCATACCGTGCGACATCATCCTGCGCAACGACGGCCGCCGCGGTGGTGGCGACTGGTTGAATGCCTGCAATGAATCCTACGTGCCGGCCATTATCACGGAAGCAACCTTCCTCTCCAACCCGGAGCACGCGCGAGTCCTGGGCAAAGAAGCCAATGCCATCCGCTATGCAGAAGCCATCGGCCACGGTGTGGTCAATTTCCTGAACGCCCGCTAAGGCAGGAGTTCCAGTAATTTCAGCACGCGGACACCAGGCAGATTTCCCAGCTCCATGCGGTTCATCACATAAGCAAAGGAAAGTCCGGTCTCAGTCGAACCGAAGGCGTGGCAACCGCCAGCCCCTGCATGCCCGAAACCACCACCGGGGAACAAGTAAGCCGGTTCGCACATGGCACCACAGGTGAACGCGCTTTCCTGCTGCAAGGTTTCGTCCCACCCACTGCATTGCGGCGTAGTCAGCCATTCCCGCACATCATCCGGAATCGCAGGACTCATCACCAGCTGGTAAAACTGCGCCAGACCCCGGGCACTGGCCACCCCGCCCTTGGCCGGGCTGGCGCATTGCCAGGCAGCAGGAGTGCTCATTTCTCTAGGCGTGCCATAGCCCACAATGCTGTGAAACGCTCGGTACACAGAGGAGTCTGTATCGAAATATTTCTGATAAAACGCATTCTGCTGCATATAGCCGCGCTGCAGGCGCGGAGCCTGCAGCGGAGCAACGCGGCGGAACTCGCTTTCAGGCAGGCCGATATAGAAATCCAGTCCATGAGGCTGGCGGATGCGCTGCTCCCAGAATGCCCCCACCCGCATGCCCGTGAGCTCCAGCATGAGGATATCCACCATGGGGCCGAAGGTCTGCGGGTGGTAACCATGGTGCGGCGGCAGCCACGCAGGCGTGCTGCGTTCAATAGCCACGCGGCATGCCTCTAAATCTTCCAGCGGCGCGGCTTCTGCCAGAGCAGCCAGCCCGCACTGGTGCGAAAGCAACTGCGCTATGGTGCAATGCGGCGCCGGAAACCTTTCCCAGACATCCCCCACCGCTAAATCAGGGCTCTGGCAGCAATCATGCAGCGCAAGCAGCAGACAAAGCGCAGCGGCCGGCTTGGTGGCAGAATAGACCGGGACAAGCGAATCAGCCTGCCATCCAGCGTGCAGGGTAAAAAGCTCCTGGCCATGCTGCCAGATGGAAACGGACGCACCTCCGACAAGTCCCTCCCGGAAACGGCGTTCAAACTCCCCTGCCCAATCATCCTGCATACGGCGTAATGGCTGTGACAATGGCACAATTATTCTCAACGCGGAAATGCACCTCAAAGGGTTTGAGAATCAGGTGATACACTCGCTGCGCATCCTGCTGATACGCAGGGCGCGGGTCTTGCGCCAGCGTTTCCTGAAGCGCGGCTATCCAATCTGGCGTGGCACTGGCTGGTAACTGTTCCGGCAGTTGCACAGCCAGTGGCTCCCATGGGGTGGCGGTAAAGCCGCTGGTAGCCTCTGCAATGGAATCAGAATAGGGGATATAGGGCTTGATATCGAAGATGGGCGTACCGTCCACCATATCTGCACCCGAGACTCGCAGCACCGGCCCGGGCTCCACAGAGAGAAGCCTGACAACAGAGAGCCCCAGACCATTCGGACGGAAGGGAGAGCGCGTAGCAAAGACCCCGAGCCGAGTGTTCCCGCCTAATCGGGGAGGCCGCACGGTGGGATGCCATTCGCTGCCGTTGCAATGGAACTGCCAGATGAGCCAGAGGTGCGAGAAATCCTGAATTCCGCGCACGCAATCATCATTCCGGTACGCTGGCTCAAACACAATTTCGCTTACAACGTGCGGAGCCAGGTTGCCCTGCCTTGGCACCCCGAATTTTTCAGCATAGGGGCTGCGGATGTAAGCGATGGGTTGCATCAGACATTGAAGAAGTCACGCAGAACCTGCTCGTACACCGAGCGCTTGAAGTCCGGCAGTGCGCCAAGGTCCACCTCTGCCGGCATCACCCACTTGTAATCGCGGAATTCCTTATTATCCAGCCAGGGCTCTGCCTCGGCGCTGTGCATGAGGCAGAGGAAATAATGCTGCTCCTGCCCGGCGTAAGGGATTCCGCGTTTGCGGAATACGCGCTCACGTTCCTTGGGCGGATAATCGTAACGATAGGGACCTTTGGCCGCAACGACTTCGTATTCATTCGGCCGGAATCCGGTTTCCTCCATACCCTCGCGGCAGGCTGCATCCAGGGCAGATTCACCCTTCTTGATACCCCCCTGCGGAAACTGCCAGGCACCGGCTGGTTTCACGCGTTCACAAAGAAGTACCCGGCCATCAGCACGTTGGTAGATAATGGCGGCATTGGGACGATAAAGTTCGGAAGTACCGGGCATAAAAGAGATAAGTTGTGTGCGCGTATTCTAGCACCCTTTGCAAAGCATTGCAAGAATATCTTGTTGCTTGACTCTGCCCCGTTTTTTATGCTAGCATGGGGAACGTATGAAGCACCCCCTGCCTCGACACATTCTGCTTCTGCTTGCCGGCACCTGCCTGCAGTTTTCGTGCAGCCAGATGCAGCAGAAACAAGAACCGGCTCAACCAGAACAGGAAATCGAAACGGCACCACCCCTGTATCTCGGTTCGGTGCATCAGGTGTTCCCGGCAGATCAGTTTGCCCTGCTTCGTATCATCGGTCCCATGCCCAGAGAAGGCACGGTGCTCATCACCCACCCGGCCGATGGCTCCACCGCCCGCATGGCCAACCTCATTGTTTCGTCTGCCCAGCATGCGCGGAACAATTTTGTGGCGGCAGACATCCGCGCCGGGGTGGTGGCCCAGGGAGACCGCGTGTATGAATACCGCTCCATAGCCGCACCCATTGAGCCGGAAGAAGAAGAACCGCTCCCCTCCACACTTGGCGGTGAGGAACTTGACCTGGGCTATATTCCCCCGGCTGTGCAGGCACTCAGGGAGAAGGCCAGGCAGGCTCAGCAGGCACAGGAAGAAACAGAGACAGAGACAGAGCCGGAACCGGTTATTCCCGCCACGGTACTTCCCGAGGAGGAAGAGGACGCACCCGGGCCCCAGCTGCCCACAGAAAGCGGTCTGCCCCGGTTTGACGATATCCCGGACACCATCAACGGCTGGGATTCCATGTGATTATACAGCAACATCTTCAATCATGAGACTTCAGTACTACGTAGACGAAGAAGGAGAAAGCACCATCGGCCTCTGGGTCCCCAAGCGCGGGTGTTTTATTGATGTAACCGCACAGGATGAGCAGCTGTGGGCAGCCATGCTGCCCGGTGGCAAGAAGCTGCGCAAGGAAATCGAAACCTGGATTTCCAAAGGTGCAGCAGATGGTGTGCCGGTAGACACAAAGGGGCTGGCTGTCTCCAGCGCCTTGCACGTGCAGCCCTGCACGCTGGCCTGCCTCGGCAAATGCTATGCAGACCACGCAAAGGAATTCAGCGGCGACACCCCGACTGAACCCTCCCTTTTCCTGAAGGCTACATCGGCCATATCATCAGACCTTTCCTATGTCATCAACCCCGAAGGGGCCACCAAGCTGGATTACGAAGTGGAACTGGCCGTCATCATAGGAGACACCCTGCACCGCGCCACGGAGGCTGAAGCCCGCCGGGCCATTGTGGGCTACACGCTCATGTGCGATTATTCCGAGCGTTCCTACCAGCTTGAGCACGGCGGCCAGTGGACCAAGGGCAAGAGCTATGACACCTTTGCCCCCTTCGGCCCCGTATTCGTGACAAAGGATGAAATCCCCGACCCTGATAATCTGGAACTGGAATTGAAGGTCAACGGAGAAGTGCGGCAGAAAGCCAACACCTCACAACTGATTATGCCGGTGGCGCAGCTGGTGGCCTATGTATCGCAGTTCATGACCCTGAACCCGGGTGATGTGGTATCAACAGGTACACCCGGTGGCGTGGCCCTCGGCATGAATCCGCCGCAATACCTCAAACCGGGAGATGTGGTAGAGTTCAGCTGCCCGGCCATCGGCTCTGTGACCCAGGTGGTGGAAGAAGAATAAAAAGTGTTGCTTTTTGAGTACCTTCTGGTAGAATGCTGCGCGGATAAATCGCATATTTATTCCAGTAATATCAATTAACCCGTTCATTACGTGTCACCCGCTCTTTACAACCTCGCGAAAAAGTTGCTGTTCTGCCTGGACCCCGAGACGGCCCACAAGATTACTCTGGCAGGTCTGCGCACAGCTGAGCACCTGCACCTGCTCCCTGCTCTCATTGGAAACAAGCCGGTAAATGACCCCGTAACCGTCATGGGGCTTCAGTTCCCGAACCGGGTAGGCCTGGCTGCAGGTATGGATAAAGAGGCCAACACGGTCGCCGCATTCGGGCATCTCGGCTTCGGTTTTGTCGAGGTCGGCACGCTGACCCCCCGGCCCCAGCCCGGGAATCCCAAACCCCGCTTATTCCGCTGCATTCCCCAGCAGGCCCTCATTAACCACATGGGCATCAACAACCCCGGCGTTGATGAAGGCGTGGAAAACATTCGCCGTACGCGCCGCTTCAACGGAGTGCTGGGTGTTAACATCAGCAAAAACAAAGTGACCCCCAATGCAGAGGCTCACCAGGATTACCTGGCCTGCCTGCGCGCCGTATGGGATGTGGCAGACTATGTTGCCATCAACTTCTCCTGCCCGAACGTGCCCAATCTGCAGGACCTTGCCAAGGCAGACAGCGCCGCAGACCTGCTCTCCCTCATGAAGAGCGAGCAAGCCAACCTGGCAAATGATACAGGGCGCTATGTGCCGCTCGTCATGAAGGTTTCGCCCGACATGAGCGAAGCGCAAATCCGCGACCTTGCGCATGTGTTCCAGGACTGCCAGCTGGATGGCCTTATCTGCTCCAACACCACCACCACCCGCATCGGTGTGGAGGACTCCCCGCATGCATCCCAAAGCGGCGGCATGTCCGGCAAACCGCTTTATGACCGGGCCAATGAAACCCTGGCCGCCTTTGCACAGGAACTCAAGGGAAGTATTCCCATCATCGGCGTGGGCGGCATCACCACCGCAGAGGATGCCGTGAACAAAATCAAGGCTGGCGCCTCTCTGGTGCAGCTCTATTCCGGCTTTGTATACAACGGGCCGCCGCTGGTACACGCCGCGGCAAAAGCCATCCGCGAGTATTACGCAAAGTAAGATATATCCCACCCCGGTCCGACCACCGGGGTGATTTTATGTCGCAAACAGAGTATTTTTGCGTAAGCAAGTAATTTGAGGTTTGCATATTGATTAACTTTATGATAGGTTATCCGAAATAATAAGTTCTCCTTTGTCTTATGAAGAAGTCGTCCATTTTGTTCACCCTGTTAGCTATGGGTATCACTGTTGCCCAGGCAGCATCTGTCTACACCATCACCCTTACCTCGGGCGAGCGTTTTACAGATTGCACCATCATTTACAAAAGCACGAACGAAACCAAGTTCTCCGGCAAAAACAAGGCAGGCAAAGTCGTAACGAAAAAAGTTTCCCAGAGCTCCATCATCAATATGCGCGAGGTGGTGAAGCAGGAAGAGGAACCGGAAATCACGCCTCCGGCTACTGAGGCAGAGCCCTCTGCTCCGGCTGAAACGCCTGCTCCTGAGGCACCGGCTGAACAGGCACCTGCCGAAAACACCACTCCCGCGGCTGAAACGGCCGCACCCGAACCTATTGCAGACGGCAACATTGCGCAGCGAGCCGGCGAGGAGAAAGCGGCTGATGTTACGGTGAGACTGCGCGAAAAACTGGCTAAGATTGACACCGAAGTAGCCAAAATCTCCAAACCGAGCCAAGCCCTGTTGAACCAGACGCGTAATGTCAAGGAACGCATTTCCCGCCAGTTGGCCGACATGGACCAGCGCGCCCTGGAAATTGCCAAACTCCAGGACGATTTCAACAAGGCAGGAGCTGATGATTTCACCTTCTCGAAGGTAAGTGCAGATGAGCGCGACCGCTACGTACGTGACGGTCAGGCTGCATATCAGGCCATGAAAATCGACATGAAGGAAAAGAAAGGACGCCGGAAAGTGGGCGGCCTGGACAAATTCGAAATCATGCGCGATCGTTACCAGGGCATTACTGAATATAAGGCAGCCCATGACTGGTACATCAAAACCCTCCACGATTTGCAGAAGAAGTGGACTCGCATGTACGATAAGGAAACAGCTTCCCGCAAGCGCCTGGGTGCAGATAAGCGCCAGGCCATGGCAACTGTGGATGAACGCCAGTACGAAGAACTTGCCGCCAAATTGAAGGAAGATGGCGATGATATTGCCTCCGTCTGGTTTGTGCCACAGACCCGCAACCTGAAGATGCTGTCCATCTCCGTTAATAAAGTGAAGGATGCCATCCGCCGCAATGAACGCGAACCCATAGATAAGGCCGTGGGCACCGTACCTTCGCTCCTGCAGCAGTTCTGGTCAGATATGGACAGTGTGCGTATGGCCATGGTGACAGGTAATCTCGAAGGTGCTGATGAGCAGATTAAAAAGGTTCCCTCGTACCAGATCATCATGGGGCTCAAGCAGCAGCTGCTGCCCAATGAGTACCGCACCCCCATCCGAGAGCAGTACCGCGAAACGCAGCAGGAAATCACCAAGCGCATGCGCGAATACCGCCGACTGAAAGCCTCTCTTGAGCGCGCCATTTCCTCGCTGGACCGCATTACCTCCAACGCAGAAGCGCAGATTGACAGTGCGCTGGCCGCAACCCAGAAAGAGCTCGATGCCGATATTGGTGAGAACACCATGGAGGTGGTGCAGGATAAACCGGAATCCGAGACTGCACCTGCAGAGCAGCAACCGGCTGCAGCAAACTAAGCCCTTGTGATTGCCATGCGTTGTTTAGCATACAGTGGCATTCTGGCTGTGGCTGCAGCAGCCCATGTGGCAACTGCCGCGCAGCCGCTTCCGGCGGCTGTGGCAGAGGCTTTCGCCTGCTACACCGCGCTGCCCTCCCGGCTTGTCCCGGTGCTGCAGAAAATCCAGTGCAAAGACTCGGCAGATGCGTATGCTCCCGAGTTGCATAAGGCCATGAATCACATCTACACTGCCCGTGAAAAGCTGCATTATATGCCGGAGCTTACCCCGGAACAGAACCAGCAGGTGCGCGACCAATTCGGGCTGCAAATGCGCCAGGAATGGGCGCGGCTCTATGCCGAAATCACCCGTCTGCGCCAGGCTAATTGTTTTCAGTCGGTACCATTGGCACAGGAATTTCGTACAATGTGCATGATGATTGAGAAATGAAGACGCTCATCATATCAATGCTGGCAGGAGCAACCGTATGCACTCTGCCCGCTGTGGCAAATGTCGTGGCAGATACCCAAAGCCCGGAATCCCAGGCTGTTTCAGCATCAATTCCAGAGAACGAGATACGCATACGCCAGGGAATTGTCCACCTGGGCACGCTGTGCCAGCGCATGGCGGAAATCAGCGACTATGACAGCGCAGAAGCCGCAGTTCCGGCCATCATGCGCCTTCATGAGGATTTGCAGCTCTGGGCTCAATCATTCAAGAGCCTGCCCCCGATTACCGAGCTGGAGACACAACTGCTGGAAGATAAGTATCTGCCCATCATCCGCAAAATCAACCACATTATCGAAGCTCAGGCAGACCGCCTGGGTGCAGCTGAATACTATGGTTCCAAAAACCTGGCAGCAGCTTTGGTGCGCGTGGCTCAAATCGGCCACAATTAAGTAATTTTTCTCCGACATTCTACAACTTATGGCTACTATTCGTCCCTTTGCGGCCATCCGCCCGCCGAAACAATATGTGGAGCAGGTTTCCTGCCTGCCTTACGATGTCATGAACCACCAGGAAGCCTGCGCCATGGCGGCAGGCAACGCTTCTTCCTACCTGCATATCTGCCGCGCAGATATCGACACCAGCGAGGAAGCCATCCACGACCAGATTACCTACGACAAAAGTGCTCAGAACCTGCAGGATTTCCTGAAGAAAGGCATCCTGATGCGTGAGGAAAAGGCTTGCTACTACATCTACCGCCAGATGATGTGGGGGCGTGTACAGACGGGCATTGTAGGCTGCGCCAGCGTGGATGAATACCTGGACGGCACCATCAAGAAGCACGAGCTGACCCGCAAGGAAAAGGAACTTGACCGCATCAATCATTTCGACACCTGCTCCACCCAGACAGAGCCGGTATTCCTGGCCTACCGCAAGCACGAGGGCATTTCCACCACCATCCGCGAGTGGATCAAATTCCACAAACCGGAGTATGAGTTCACCAGCGATGATGGCGTGACCCACCTGCTCTGGCCTGTGAACGATGACGCAGCCATTGCCGCCATCCGCCAGGGCTTTGAGGAAGTGCCTATGCTCTACATTGCAGACGGCCACCATCGCACGGCATCCAGCGCCGCGGTTTCCGCCAAGCGCCGAGCAGAGCATCCCGACTACACCGGAGAAGAAGAGTTCAACTACCTCATGGCGGTGACCTTCTGTGATGAAGACCTCTTCATCATGGACTATAACCGTGTGGTATTTGACCTCAACGGCATGACCGAGCAGGAATACATCAACACCATCAGCGCCTGCTTCACCGTTATTCCCGCCGCCCCCGGCAAGCCCCACGCTCCCCGCACCAAGCATGAGTTCGGTATGTTCCTTGGCGGCAAGTGGTACAGCATCACCGCCAGGGAGGGTACGTTTAACGCCACACACCCCATCGAAAGCCTGGATTGCGCCATTCTGCAGAGCAACCTGCTTGCCCCCATGCTGGGCATTGATGACCCCCGCACCAGCGAGCGCATTGACTTCGTTGGCGGCATCCGCGGGTTGGAGGAACTCGAATCCCGCGCCGGCTCCCAGGGTGTGGCTTTCGCACTCTACCCCGTAACCATGGCAGATTTGTTCAACGTGGCAGACAGCGGTGAAATCATGCCGCCTAAGTCCACCTGGTTTGAACCGAAACTGCGCAGTGGACTCTTTGCTCACGAAATTGAACGCTAAACACTTCTCTATAATATACCAATATGAAAATTCTTATTCCGACCAAGCTCGACCAGGCCGCATCTGCCACGCTGATTGCTGCCGGGTATGATGTTGTGCAGGACGACAGCATCGCCATCGAAGAAATGGTGGCAGCACATCCCGATGCCGCCGGCATCATCGTCCGTTCTGAAAAGGTAACACCCGGAATCATGGATGCCCTGCCCGGCCTCAAATGCGTGATTCGTGCTGGCGCCGGCTATGACAACATCGATTACGTCTATGCCCGCACAAAGAATATCGACGTGATGAACACCCCCGGCGCAAACTCCAACGCCGTGGCAGAAGAGGTGATTGCCATGATTCTGGCCGCCTACCGCTATGTGGTGCCGGCAGATACCACCACCCGCGCAGGCGAATGGAACAAGAAGAAGTACATGGGCCGCGAGCTCACTCACAAGACCGTGGGTATCATGGGGCTGGGCAACATTGGCCGCCTGCTCGTGAAGCGCCTGCAGGGCTTTGAATGCAAGGTGCTCGGCTATGACCACTTCCTCTCCAAGCAGCGTGCACTCAACATCGGCGCCATCCCCACAGAGATTGACGAAATCTTTACGGAATCCGACATCATCTCCCTGCATGTGCCTGGCGGCCCCGCCACTCGCAACCTCATCAATGCAGAGCTGATTAACAAGATGAAGGACGGCGCCATGCTCATCAACTGCTCCCGCTACGGAGTGGTGGACGAAGACGCCATCCGCGCAGCCAAAGCTGCGGGTAAGAACATCATCTACTGCACCGATGTGCACCCCAAAGATGCTGCAGCCATGCAGCCCAGTGCCGATGTAGCCTCCCTGCTGCTGCCCCACCTGGGCGCCAACACAAAGGAGGCAAACAAGAACGCCGCCATGCGCGCTGCCAAGCAGATGATTGATTACTTCACCAGCGGAGATACCTCATGCGTGGTGAATGCCGAGCGCCCGGCAGACCTGCACCCGGCCCAGTTGCAGCTGGCTTCCATGCTGGGCCAGCTCTGCTACCGCATAGGTGATTGCAAACCCATCCGCAAGGTGGAATGCACCTTCTACAACAATTTGCGTTCGTACCGCAAGTGGTTCACCCCGTGGATTCTGCAAGGCACGGTTCCCGGCGCAGAACGCGGCCTGATGCCGGCTGCAGCCGAGACATCCTTCCGCGAACACGGCATTGTGTACAAGGCACTTGAACCCAAGGACGACAAGCACTATGATGATGCCCTGACCATCAACATCCACATGGAAGTGGACGGGCACCAGATTCAGAGCAGCGTGCGCGGCACCGTGGTAGACGGCACGCCTGTGGTATCCCGCATCATGGAATTTGACCACCTGTATGCCGCCCTGGCTGGCAACACGCTCGTGCTGCGTTATGCAGACCGCCCCGGCGTGGTGGCCGCCATTGGCCAGGCTCTTTCCCTGGCTGGCATCAACATCGAAAACATTGTTGCCCCCAACGACCACAAGAGCGGCGATTCCCTGGCCGTCATCAAGACCAACATGCCGGTTTCTGATGACCAGGTACAGGCCATTGCCAAGACTATTTCGGCCAAGCTTGCCTTTGCCATTTCCATGTAACAAGGTTTTTACCCATTCATCAAAGCCGGAAGCGCCAGGCTTCCGGCTTTTTTGTTATTGTTTCCAATAAATTCTTGTTAGCCTATTGTTAACATGTTAATATCCTGCCATGACCGAGGCTGTAAAATATTATTGGCAACGTCTTGCCCCATTCATTGGCGTTTACATCTTCTTTGAACTCATAGAATTAGGCATTCTCCTCCTGACCGGGGCAGCTCAACCGGCAGAAGGAGACATCCAGGAGTCCCTGCTTTCGTTCATCAATGAAAATGCGGCCTGCTTCCTGTTTACCCTGATTCCCTACCTGCTTTACCTCCTGGTACTGCCACGGGATTTTCACGGTGGGAAATGGGATCGGAGGGTCACGCTGGTTCTCTTTTCCTTATTCTGCCTCATCCACTGGCTTGAGGAGCTGGTGGAAATCGTCTCCGGTGATTCGTTCCGCCTGCTCACCCGCGATTTCATCATGGCACCGGCCGCTGCGTGGGAAGATATCTGCCAGCTGCCCTATTGTGAATGGATGGCGGGCATCCTGCTGGTGGAACTCATCGTCACCGTTTATCTGCTCAAAAACCGCCTCATGCCGTCAGCCCCGGTGCCGCACTACCTGCTGCGGCTGGTCATTCCGGGCATCTCCACCGGCATCGGCTTCATGCTCATGTACCAGGCCCATGCCATGGATGAACTGGCTGATGTACCTGAGCTTTACGATGACGGTCTCTTCCACATATTCAAATGGATTTATGACCTGACCGCCGTGCCCGACATTGCGCAGATATACGCCTTGCCCTGTATCTATCTCTCCGCGGCACTCATTGTCATTCTGGCACTTTTCCTGCTGGTGCGCCAGAATTTCCCCCGCACGCAGCGATTCCTCAAACTCCCGGCATATCCGTCGAACCTGCTGCCCTGTCTGCTGCTCTTCCTGGCCTGCGTTCTCCTGGCCCGTCTGTTAAGTCTGGGGATATATCCCCTCATGGATACCACAGAGGCGCGCTATGGCGAAATGGCTCGCAAAATGGTGGAAACCAACTACTGGCTGCAGCCGCAATTTGAATACGGAGTGCCGTTCTGGGGCAAGCCCCCCTTGTCATTCTGGGGTAGCGCTGCCACCATGCTGCTCTGCGGCATCAACGAGTTCGGCGCGCGTCTGGCACCTTATCTGGCCACACTGGGCATCGGGCTCTGCTTCCTGCTCTGGCCCTTCAAGAGCAACCGCAAGGAGCAGAGCGTTGCCTGCATCGTGGTTCTCTTTACCTCTGCCATGGGCTTTGTCTCAGCCGGCGCAGTCATGACCGATGCGTTCCTGGCATTCGGCACCACGCTGACCATGATTTCCTTCTACCGCGCCATGACGGATGAATCCCCCAGCCGCCTGTGGGGTTATCTCTTCTTCCTCGGGCTGGCCATTGGCCTGCTCAGCAAAGGCCCGCTGGCCATCGTCGTCTGTGGCATCCCGGTATTCTTCTGGGTGCTCTGGCAGAAACAATGGCTGCAGCTCTGGAAACGCCTGCCCTGGATTTGCGGTACGCTGCTCATGCTGCTGCTCACCGTGCCGTGGTATGTGGCCGCCGAGCAAGCCACACCCGGCTTCCTGCGCTACTTCATCATCGGCGAGCACATTGAGCGTTTCCTGGTAAAAGGCTGGGCCGGTGACTTATACGGCAAGGGGCATTCCCGCGCCATCGGCACCATCTGGCTATATGGAATTGAAATGTTCCTGCCCTGGGTGCTTCTGGTTCCCTTCCTGCTGCGCCGCAACATGAAAGGCATCTGCAAGCCGGAAAACGCCTTCCTCTGGTGCTGGGCTCTCAGCACGCCCGTGTTCTTCACCATGGCGCGCAACATCCTGCCCGCCTACATTCTGCCGGCAGTACCTGCGTTCTGCATCCTGCTGGTGCGCCGTCTCTGGACGCTGCGCGAACTCGAAGGCCGAGATTACCGCCAGTTCCTCTTTGCCGCCCTGCCGGTCATCTGCATCATCGGTCTCTTCGGTATCGGTAAAGGGTTTGACCACGTCCAGTACCGCTGCCAGCGTGATTTGCTGCAGCACTGGGATCAGCATTCCCCGCTCTATTATTCAGACGATAAGGTTCCCTACTCTGCTCAATACTATTCTGCCGGCCGCGCGGAAATCCTGACCAAGGAAGTGGCGCAGCTCCGCCATGGCGAATACCTGGTGCTGCACCGCAAGCAATACCACCTGATTACCCACCCCGATGCCTGGCAACTGGTAGCAGAGGACGGCTCGTGGAGGCTATACAGAAAGCGTTAATCACAACAAACCCGCCCGGCAGAAATGGCCGGGCGGGTTTGCTATTTCACAAAAAGCAGGATCACAGCACATCGCCCCACTCCGGAGCGGGCTGCGGCGCGCCCAGGGCGCAGATGCGGTCAATCATGGCATCCCACTTCTCCTGGCCCTGCAGAATGTCAATGTGAATGCGCAGGAAGTAAATGGGCACATCCATTTCACCCGGGCGGAGGAATCGCACGGCATCCTTCTCCGTGGTCACAATCATATCCATAGCGCGCTCGGCACAGCGCTCCACAAAGGCATCCAGGTCTTCCTGGTCAAACCAGTAGTGGTCGGGGTAGCTGCGGCGGATTTCCACATTAGCCCCGAGAGCCTCCACCAGGTTCTCAAAGCTCTCCGGACGGGCAATGCCACTGAGGCAGGCCACATACTTGCCTTTCAGAGCAGAAAGCGGCAGCTGTTCGCCAGTAAAGATATTTTCCAGCAGCACCGGGGCATGGTTTGTCACGATGATGTCGGCTACCTTGTTATACTTTCGAATGGTGGCAATAAGCTCATCCTGCGGCTTGCCCTCGCTCTTGGTCAGGATGATGTAGCTGGCGCGCTTCAGGCTGGCGCGGGGCTCGCGCATGGTGCCACGCGGCAGCAGCGCACCCGTGCCAAAGGGGAAACCGCAGTCCACCAACACGATATCAATCTCGTGCTTCAGCTTCAGGAACTGCATGCCGTCATCCAGAATCAGCGTATTGCTGCCCAGCTGCTCTATGGCAAAGATACCGGATTTCACGCGGTCCTTATCCACCAGCACCGCCACGTTATCCAGATTGCGCGCCAGCATGAACGGCTCATCGCCGGCATACAGCGGGCTGAGGTAGCGCGTCACGCCATCGCTGGCAATCTTCGGCACGCGCTTCACCCGCTTACCCTCCTTATCCAGCCACACCTGTGGCTTTTCCAGGTCATGGCTCTTATAACCGCGCGTCAGGATGGCGCATTTGCGCCCACGCGCCGCAAGGCTGCGGGAAAGCAGCTCCACCACGGGGGTCTTGCCAGTACCGCCGGCGGTGATATTGCCCACGCTGATGACGAACGTACCCAGGTAATGCACCGTCTTGATACGCCGGCGGAACAGGAACAGGCGCACCTGCACCAGAATCCAGAAGAAAAAGGAAGCAAAGCGGAGCACACCGCGCATCAGCCACGCCCGGAATCCCCGGGCACGGCCAAAGACAACCTCTGTCCCCCACTCTGCAAACTCCTCTCCGCGCGACTTCATGATGCTTGTATACTACCAGTTACGGTATGCGGAGTCAATATCAGAACTCGCAATTTCGGGGAGTACGCGGGAACGGCAGCACGTCGCGGATGTTCTGCACCCCCGTCACAAACATGATAAGGCGCTCAAAGCCCACACCGAAGCCCGCATGCGGCACCGTGCCGAAACGGCGCAGGTCGTTGTACCAGTAGTACGCATCCTTATCCATGCCCATGCGCTCGATATTGCCCTCCAGCACCTCCAGACGCTCCTCTCGCTGGCTGCCACCGATGATTTCGCCAATACCGGGCACCAGCACATCCATGGCCGTCACCGTCTTGCCGTCATCATTGAGGCGCATATAGAACGGCTTGATTTCCTTCGGGTAATTGTACACAATCACCGGGCACTTGAAATGCTTTTCCGTCAGGAAGCGCTCATGCTCGCTCTGCATATCCATGCCCCAGTACGGCTTGTACTCAAAATCCTGGCCGCTGGCCTGCATGATTTCGATAGCCTCGGTGTACGAGCAGCGCACAAAGGGCTTCTCGGCCACTTCCTCCAGGCGGGCGCGCAGTCCCTTGTCCACAAACTTGCAGAAGAACTCGAAATCGCCGCTCTCATCCGCCAGCATCGTGCGGGCAATGTGCTTGATGAAGGATTCCGCAATGTCCATGTCTCCATAAATATCACAGAAGGCCATTTCCGGCTCAATCATCCAGAACTCAGCCGCATGGCGGGAGGTATTGCTGTTCTCTGCTCGGAAGGTGGGCCCGAAGGTGTAGATATTGCTCAGCGCGCAGGCAAAGGTCTCGCCCTCCAGCTGGCCGGAAACCGTCAGATTGGCAGACTTACCAAAGAAATCATTCTCATAGCTCTTGTTATCAGCCAGCGGGTCCAGCGTGGTCACATGGAACATCTCGCCAGCGCCCTCGCAATCGCTCGCGGTGATGATGGGCGTGTGCACCCACACGAAATCACGCTCCAGGAAGAACTGGTGCACCGCCGCCGCCATACGTGAACGCGTGCGGAAAATAGCGCTGTACAGGTTGGTGCGGGGGCGCAGGTGCGCAATCGTGCGCAGGAACTCAGGCGAATGCCCCTTCTTCTGCAGCGGGTATGACTCCGGGGAACCACCCACCAGCTTGATTTCCGTGGCCTGAATCTCCCACTTCTGCTTACCGGGGCTTTCCACCAGGCGTCCCAGAATGCTCACCGATGCCCCCGTCGACATGCGGGAAATATCCTCGTAACCAGGAATCCCGGCATCTGCCACCACCTGAATGGAGGCCAGGCTCGTGCCGTCATTCACCTCCAGGAACGAAAAAGCCTTCGAATCGCGGCGGGTGCGAACCCAGCCTTCCACCAGAATCTGCTCGGCAGGTGCCGCGCTGGCCAATGCGTGTTTGACTAATGTACGCTGCATGATTTTCTGCAATTTGTTGCCGTGGATTCTACCACTTCAGCCCCCCCAATGCGAGCAAAAAAACCGGCATTGACAAAGCCACCCCGCAAGAGTATGCTCAAGCGCATGAATGCCGAGACCAGAGCACTGGAATATTTCCACCAGGGATTCAACTGCGCGCAATCCGTCTTTGCCGCCTTTGCCACCCAGGTAGGCCTGAGCACAGAGGCCGCGCTCCGTTTCTCCTCGGCCTTCGGCGCAGGGCTCGGCCGCATGCGCGGCACCTGCGGTGCGTTCTCCGGCCTCTGCATGGTGGCCGGCTTCTGCCAGGGCAACCTCACCGGCCAGCCGGAGGATAAAGAGCGCATTTTCTCCCTCACCCGCGCCCTGGCAGATGATTTCAAGGCCGAATTCGGCACCCTCACCTGCCGCGAACTCCTCCACCTGGACGAAGAAATGGAGTCATCCGCCCGCCCCAATGAACGCACCGAGGCCTATTACGACGCCCGCCCCTGCGAGCGCTGCGTTGCCTTCTGCGCCCGCAAAGCCCAGACCTTATTATCCCTCCAGGCCACAGAACAAGCCTGACTTCCTCCATCCGTTCGAAATACGCACTATATTTCCAACCCCGCAAGGCAGAAAAGGCTTGCTTTCAACAGAATTTGAGCTAATATCCCTCTCGGGTGCTTTTCAATCTAACGTGTTGTTTATTATTCATCGAGAGAAAAACATAGGGTGTTGGCATTAAGCCAACGGCAACACGGAAAAGCACCCGTTTTCTGTTTTCAGATGTCTGGCACTCTAACAGACTCAGCTACTACCATGTAGCGCCGGGCTTATGGCTGTCGCAACCATCAGAACTATCGGTTAAGAGTGTTCATTGAATGTGGGCACATCGTGCGCCATATCAAAAAGATAAGGAAACTGCAGATTTTTTTGTTATTTCTCTTGACGCGATACAACAAATCAGGTATATTTCCTCTGTCTTCGGGACTGGACGTAAAATAAGTTCCCGGGCTCGAAAGGGTCCGATTCATAGGGTAGTTGGGCACCCAGGAGCTTCGGCTCCTGGGTGACTTCCTTTTTACGGGGCTGGCGTTTGAAAACAATCCCCCTCCCTCTCTCTATGTCATGAGCCGGAATTCGCTTGATTTACGCGGGATTTGGCGTTAGAATCGCGCGCATGACCACAGAGGAGAAAAAAGACTTCATCCGCGATATGGTAGCAAAGGACCTGGCGGAAGGCTATTGCGAAGTGCCGATTACGCGTTTCCCGCCGGAGCCGAACGGCTACCTGCACATCGGCCACGCCAAGGCCATCTGCCTGGATTTCGGTCTGGCCAAGGAGTATGCCCACCTGGGGGCTGTGTGCCACCTGCGTTTCGACGACACGAATCCCTGCAAGGAAGACATTGAGTTCGTGAACTCCATTCAGGAAGATATCCGCTGGCTGGGTTTCGACTGGGGCGAACACCTGTACTGGGCCTCCAACATTTTTGATTTTTACTATGACTGCGCTGTGGCCCTCATCAAGAAAGGCTTGGCGTACGTGGACCTGCAGGACCGCGAAACCATGCGCCTGCAGCGCGGCAACCTGGTGACCCCCGGTGTGGAATCGCCCTACCGCAACACCTCTGTGGAGGATAACCTGGCTCTGTTTGAGGCGATGAAGCGCGGCGATTACGCCGAGGGTGCAGCCGTGCTGCGCGCCAAGATTGATATGGCCAGCAGCAACATGAACATGCGCGACCCCGTCATCTACCGCATCTCCTACGACCACCACCACAACACGGGTAACACCTGGTGCATCTACCCGATGTATGATTTTGCCCACCCGCTGGAGGATGCCTACGAGCACATCACCCACTCGCTCTGCACACTGGAGTTTGAAAACCACCGCCCACTTTACGAATGGGTCATCGACAACTGCCCCGTGCCTGCCAAGCCGAAGCAGCGCGAATTCTCCCGTCTGAACATCACCTACACCGTGATGAGCAAGCGCAAGCTGCGCCAGATGGTGGAAGAAGGCTATGTAGCCGGTTGGGATGACCCCCGCATGCCCACGATTTGCGGCATGCGCCGCCGCGGTTACCCCGCCAAGGCCATTGTGGATTTCTGCGAGGGTGTGGGTATCACCAAGTTCAATGGCAACACCGATGTGGCCCGCCTGGAGAACGCCGTGCGCGGTGAGCTCAATACAAATGCCGAGCGCCGCATGGCCGTGCTCAAGCCGCTGAAGCTTGTACTGACGAATGTAGCCGATGATTTCGAGGAAGAGGTTGAAGTGGTCATCAACCCCGAGCAACCGGAACTCGGCAACCGCAAGCTCATCCTTACCAAGGAAGTGTGGATTGAGCAGGATGACTTCATGGTGGAGCCGCCCAAGAAGTACAAGCGTCTTTCTCCCGGTGCCTGCGTGCGCCTGCGCGGCGGCTACTGCATGGTCTGCACCGGCTACACTGCCGATGCCGAAGGCAATGTCACCGAGGTGCAGGCCGAAATCATCCCCGGCACGGTTGGTTCCAACCCGCCCGAGGGTATCAAGTGCAAGGGTGCTATCCACTGGGTATCCGCCAAATACGGCGTGAAAGCCGAGGTGCGCCTCTATGACCGCCTGTTCAAGGACGAAGCCCCGGATGCCAATGAGGAAGGCTTCCTGGCCTCACTGAATACAGAATCTCTCACCGTGCTGACGGATGCCGTGGTGGAACCCGCCCTGGCAGAAGCCCCGGCAGAGTTCCTGTGTCAGTTCGAGCGCACAGGCTACTTCGTGGCCGACCGCTACGACCACAGCGCCGAGCACCCGGTATTCAACCGCTCGGTGGGGCTGCGCGATTCCTGGGCCAAGATGAATAAATAAGGCTGAGCACCATGAAGCATATTGAATTCACCGCCACTAACGGCAGCTTCGATATCAACGATTTCATCAATCGTTGCGATGCTGCCACCATGGGCGAAGAATTACCCCCTGCACCTGCAGCCGAGCAGGAAACCGTGGCACCCGTGCCCTGCACCGTACCCGTGGCAGATGGTTCAGACCCCATTGTCTATTCCCCGCTGGAGGAGGTGCTGGAGGATTTGCGCATGGGCAAGCTCATCCTGATGACGGATGACCCGCAGCGCGAAAACGAGGTGGACCTCGTGTGCGCCGGTCAGTTTGCCACACCGCAGAATATCAACTTCATTGCCACGCACGCCCGCGGACTTATCTGTGTGCCCATGGCGCCGGAACGCGTCGATGCCCTGGGGCTGCCCATGCAGACCCAGCACAACACGGAAAAACTGCACACCGCTTTCACCGTAAGTGTGGATGCCAAGGAAGGCATCACCACCGGCATCAGCGCCTTTGAACGCTCCATCACCACCATGAAGCTGGCCGATCCCCGCTGCACGCTCGATGATTTTGTGCAGCCCGGCCACTGTTTCCCGCTGCGCGCGGTTGAGGGTGGAGTCATCCGCCGCGCCGGACACACCGAAGGCACAGTCGATATTCTGCGCATCGCCGGCATGGAGCCGGTGGGTGTGTGCTGCGAAATCATGAAGGATGACGGCACCATGGCCCGCCTGGGTGAAATGGGTGAGTTCCAGCGCAAGTTCGGGCTCAAGGCGTGCTCCCTGGCACAGATTATCGAGCACCGCCAGCACACAGAAAAACTCGTGGAGCGGGAGGAAGTGGTCAAACTTCCCACCGATTTCGGTGATTTTGACTGCTACTCCTACCATTCCAAGGTGGACGGCAAGTGCCACCTGGCGCTGGTGCACGGGCCTTTTGACCCGGAGAAGCCGGTGCTCTGCCGCGTGCACAGCGAATGCCTCACGGGCGATGTCTTTGCCAGCCGCCGCTGCGACTGCGGCAGCCAGCTGCACGCCGCCATGCGCCGCGTGGCACAGGAAGGCGGCATTATCCTCTACCTGCGCCAGGAAGGCCGCGGCATCGGTCTTTCGGCCAAACTGCACGCATACAAGCTCCAGGAACAGGGCTACGACACCGTGGACGCCAACATCAAGCTGGGCTTTGCCCCGGATTTGCGGGACTACGGCGTGGGCGCCCAGATTCTGCGCGACCTCGGCGTGCGCCAGCTGCGCCTGCTCACCAACAATCCGCTCAAGATTCAGGGTCTCTCCGGCCATGGTCTGGAAGTGGTGGAGCACGTACCCATCAGCATAGCCGCACATGCGGAGAACAAATACTACCTCGACACCAAGCGTGACCGCATGGGACACCTGATTTAAGCCAGGCAGGAGAAAAGCGCGGACGCACCGCGCTTTTCTCCGCGTAATGCTGACTCCCTTTTCAGCCTTTATGGCACAAAACATCATTTCTAAACAAGCACAGCTGCGGTAAAATCTGCAAAAATACCGCCAATCCCCGATATGTCTGACCCGAACAAACAGCCCAACAAATCCCCACTCCCCGGTAATCCCCCCAACTGGGGTGTCATGATTCTCATGACCGTCATCGTCGGTATCCTCATGGTCGCCTTTGTGTTTGACGGCGCACTGGCTTCCCCCGGTCGCTCCATTACTCTGGAGCAATTCACCAAGGACTACAAAGGCGGCAAAGTGGTGCTGAGCCAGCCCAAGGAGTTCCCCATTGAGGTCACGCTGGATGCCGGCTCCTCTGAAGGTGTCATCACCGCATACGAATACCGCAATCTGCCGCAGTTCCCCAAGGCTGCGTTCTACATGCCCTTCACCGATTCTGACGAAGTGCGTTCGCTGTGCAACCGCTTCGGCATCACCACCACTACGCGTGTGGAAACAACCCCGCAGACACTGGAGCTGCAGGGAGACCGCATCTGGTCCACTGAGGAATTTGCCCGCATGGGTGCAGAAGGCCGCATCATCACCAGCGCCAGCAGCCCGGTCATCTATGAAGCATCCGGCCAGGGGGTCATCGTGGGTGAATACCGCCTTGCCCCCATCAATAAGGCAGAGCTCAAGGACCTGGAACCCGTGCGCGTGGAGTTCAATCCCGCCTTCCAGGGTGAGCAGGTGCGCAACCTGCTGGGCAACAAGGTCAGATACATTGTTGAGAGCAACACCTGGAGCATGTTCCTCATGAACGTGCTGCCCTTTGCCATTGTGCTTCTACTGCTCTTCTTCTTCTTCCGCGCGCAGAGCGGCGGCCCGGGCGGCGCCATGAAGTTTGCACGCAGCCGCGCCCGCCTGCTCGACCCCAACCAGAACAAGGTCACCTTCAAGGATGTAGCCGGTATCTCCGAAGCCAAGGAAGAAGTGTGGGAAATCGTTGAATTCCTGCGTAATCCCCAGAAGTTCCGCAACCTGGGCGGCACCATTCCCAAGGGCGTGCTCATGGTAGGCCCTCCCGGCACGGGCAAGACCCTGCTGGCACGCGCCATTGCCGGTGAAGCCGGTGTGCCGTTCTACACCATTTCCGGCTCTGACTTTGTGGAAATGTTCGTGGGTGTGGGTGCCAGCCGCGTGCGCGATATGTTCGCCGAGGCAAAGAAGCACAGCCCCTGCCTCATCTTCATCGACGAAATCGATGCCGTGGGGCGTCACCGAGGCCATGGCGTAGGCGGTGGGCACGATGAACGCGAGCAGACCCTCAACGCCCTGCTGGTGGAAATGGACGGTTTCACCGCCAATGAAAATGTCATCGTCATTGCCGCCACCAACCGAGTAGACGTGCTCGACCCCGCCCTGCTGCGCCCCGGCCGCTTTGACCGCCAGGTGACGGTAAACCTGCCCGATGCCGCCGGCCGCGAGCAGATTCTGCGCGTGCATGCCCGCAAGGTGAAGCTGGCCCCGGAGGTAGACCTCGGGCCGATAGCCCGCGCCACCACCGGTTTCTCCGGCGCAGAGCTTGCCAACCTGGTGAACGAGGCTGCCCTCATTGCCGCCCGCCACAACAAGCCCACCGTGCAGCAGGCAGACCTGGAGGAAGCGCGCGAAAAAGTACGCTGGGGACGCGAACGCCGCTCACTGGAAATCTCTGACAAGGAGAAATACATGACCGCCGTGCACGAAGCCGGCCACGCCGTGTGCCTGCTCAAGACCGCGCTGGCCAAGAGCCTGCCCCTGCACAAGGTCACCATCATTCCCCGCGGTCCGGCACTGGGTGTCACCATGATGCTGCCGGATGAAGATAAGCACAGCGAATACAAGAGCGAGCTGCTGGACTACATCGTCATGGCCATGGGTGGCCGCTGCGCAGAGCTCGTGGTGTTTGGCGATGTTTCCGGCGGAGCCCGCGGTGATATCCACCAGGCAACCAGCATTGCCCGCAAGATGGTGTGCGTCTACGGCATGAGCGACAAACTGGGTCCCATTGAATACGGAACCAACCACAATGAGGTATTCCTGGCCCGCGACATCTCCCAGACCACCCGCAACTTCTCCGAACACACAGCGCAGATAATCGATGAGGAAATCCAGCGCATTGTGACCGAGAACTACAACCGCGCCGTCACCATCCTGACCGAGAACCAGGAGCGCCTGAAGCTCATTGCAGACAAGCTCATCGAGTTTGAAACCCTGAGCGGCAAGCAGGTGGCCGAGCTGCTGGAAACCGGTGAAATGAGCGACCCGCCCGTGCGCCAGCTGCCGCCGCCCATCCCCATGGATGAGGAGGCACCCACGGATTTGCAGACGCCGGATGACGAGCCCCCTGCACCGCAGGAAGAAGCTCCGGCAGCTGCCACTGATGAAGAAAAGAAAGAAGACACGACCCTCTAACCCCCTTACCGACACACACAATATGAACAGCAAACAACTCGCCTTTGCCTGCGCCCAGGTGGCTTGCGACGCCAAAGCCTCCGACATCGCCATCTACGACCTGCGCGGCACATCCTCCATCACGGATTTCGCCGTGGTATGCACCGCCACCTCCGTGCCGCATCTCCGCGCCATCATGGGCGATGTGGACAAAGAGGTGTGGGAGAAATACGAAATCTCACCCGTATACGCCGAGCGCACGCCCAACGCCCTGTGGTGCGTGCTCGACTACATTGATGTGATGCTCCACGTCATGGCCGGCGAGACCCGCGAATTCTACGAGCTGGAAACACTCTGGAAGCCGGAGAACCGCATTGAGTGGAACGACGGCGACGAAGCCTGATTTCCCAGCGCACTACCTGTTTTGATTTCTCTACCGCCCCGCCAGTACCGGGGCGGTAATTTTTTTATTCCGGCTGGCAGCAGGCATTGCAGGAATTCTCCCCGGACAGGATATAATACCCGTGCTGTTCCATAAGCGACACAATCCGACTCCGCAACCCGGCATCGAACATCGGCAGCAAATCCTTCGTTCCGGCTGATGGGACTGCGCCCTGTTGCAACAACAGAGACAGCACTTCAAGGTGACCTGCTGCCGCCGTACTTTCAAGGCTCAGATACTGCATCGCCTGCACGCACGCATCCAGCGGTGAAAGAAGGCAGAACCCCGGCAGTTCGTGACTGGCTGAAGAAGCAGCCGCCTTACCGTGGACACTATGCCCGGATGTGAGGAGCCAGCGAACGGTATCGGGCGCAGGCATTGTCTGACCTGCCACCAATTGCAGCGGCGAGCACTCCAGATACGGAGCCAGCGTCTGAGGTGGCGCGGGCAGCAAGCCGTCTGCAATCAATTTCTGCAAAGTGGGCAAAGCCTCTGGTTGCGACAACAGCAAGGCCAGTGTTTCCTCTGGATTCAATTTGCACCCCTTTCGCAGGAACCAATCCAGAATAGCGCCCGCCTTGTCATCGGAGTACATCAACGAGAGTCTTGCAGCCTCCAGCACCCGGTGAGGAGGCAATGAACAAACCGCATCTTTTTGCTCATGTAGCCAATCCATCAACGCCAGTCTATCCTCCACAGGAAGACAGGATAAAGCGGACGGTACGAAAAATGCCACTCTGTACAATAAGGCCCCCATTTCATGCGGAGATGTTGTATCCGACACCTTATCTACCAGCATCTTGAATAAGGGCACATCTTGCTTGCGTAAGGCATGAAAAGCAAGGCCTGTATTAATCTGTTGAGCGGTATTGTTCAGCAAGAGCGAGTGGATATGCCCGCGATGCGGAGCATGGCGTCTTTTTGAAATCCAATCTGCAGCAAGGGTAATCGAAAGCTTCACCAGCCAGGAATCAGGATGATCAAGTTCATTCTCTTTCCACCAATGCGATAATTCCATCCGTTCATGGGCAACCGCCGTGGAAACCAGAAAATCATCATACTCACGGAGCAGGCGAACTTCGTGCGCGGGCAGGCTGTCATGTGGCTCGGGCGTTCCGCTCCAGCGCCAGGCATACAGCCAGCAGGCAATTCCCAGACAGGTCAGGCCAAACAGCCCCAGCGAAACAATACTGATCCAGCGGATACCCCTTTGTATCTTCATTTTGTATACGCATTGGAAACAAGGGCTTTTTCCCCCGTCTGAATACGCAGGATCTCCATCTGCAGGCGGGTAAGCTCTTCATTGAAATACACCGGGGTGAGCGGACGCCATGCCCCTACGCTCTGCATGTGTTTCATCACAATGCGCAGATGAGCCGCCAGCGGGCTGTTCATATCCAGCAGTGGTTTGACGAGGCGGCAGGCATCGGAGAGATACCGCATGCTTTCATGGCGGGGGCGGGAGCCAGCCTGGGCCATATTGTCAAAGCGGAAATTGATTTCCATGAGGTAGGTATGCTCCAGTGAGAAGGGAACAGAAGCTATACGCTCAATATCCAGATAAATGCACACGCGGCAAAGCTGCTGAAGAAGCCCGCAGATCACGCGCGACGGCAGCACACGACCATTGCTCACCATCATATCCAACGGCTCACCCTTGATGCGCTCCATGGCCAGATGCCACGTGCCGTCAGCCTGCAGCAGCTCCAGAGGTGCCGCGATGTTCGGGTGCTCCAGTCGGGCCTGCAGGCGGGCCGTTTCCACAAAGAAACGCACCTTGTGGTTATCCAGCATGGCAGCCGGGCGCAAGCTGCGCACCAGTACCTCGCGGCTCATGTTCTTCTGGGTGGCGGCATAGGTGACCGTATCAGCATCCTCCGCCACCACAGAGGTGAGGATATACTGCTGCGCCACCACGCAAGGCAAATCGTATGAGGAATAGGGCATAGGCAGTAATTTAACCGTCGTATCCAAGTTTCAGCACGGGCAGGCCTTCCACAGCATGATGCCAGGCCTCGGCCGGAATCACAATATCCAGGTAAATCTGAGGCTCGCCGCCTTCCACATGGTCTTCCACACGCTCCATGGAGACCTCGCAATCGGGCTGTCCCAGAATCGTGGGGTAAATGGCATTCACCTGGTTGGCCGGGAAACTGATGACATAATCCATTTCCTCCTCGCCCGGCACGCGCTTGGGCAGGAACAGGTAAATGTCATCCCACACCACGGATGCCGTAACTTCCTCCGGCAGATCCAGCGCATCCTGCGGCAGCGGGCGGCTGTTGTAGATGGATTCTCCATTCACCTTCATCCACACGCCCACGCGTTTGAACACCTCGACAATCCCCTCAGGAATGGAGCCATCTGCCTTCGGGCCGATATTGAGCAGCAGGTTGCCCCCCTTGGCGGCGCATTCCTGCAGCTGGTAGATAATCTTCTCCGGGGTTTTATAATGGCGGTGGTCATCGCGGTGGTAACCCCAGCGGTTACCCACTGTCATGCAGGCCTCCCAGTCGCGACCGGGGTATCCCTCGCGCGGAATACGCTTCTCCGGGGTGGAGAAATCGCCTTTGCTGAAATCCAGCGCCTTGGTATCGGCAGAGGGGTCGAATCCGCTGAAAGCGTACAGACGATTGTTGAAAAGCACATCGGGGTTCGCATCGCGGCAGGTCTGCATCAACTCCTGCGCCTTCCAGGCCTCGCCGGAAAGATTTCCCTGCGAGTAATCCCACCACATGATATCAACGGGGCCGTAGTTGCGCACCAGATGCCGCACCTGGGTATGCAGGTAGTCCTGATACGCGGCATGGTTGCGCGGAATCTGCTTCTCCTGCAGCATTCTTTCCTGCCCGGTGGGATAACACAAATCCGGGCAGATGGTGTTATCATAATCCTTCTGGTGCCAGTCAATCACACTGTGGTAAAGGCCCACGCGCATGCCGGCGGCACGGGCAGAATCGGTGAACTCCTTCACGATATCGCGCCCCAGCAGAGCCCCGCTGCAATATTCCGAATTCGGCGCATCGAACAAGGCAAAGCCTTCATGATGCTTCGTTGTCAGCACCATATAGCGGCAGCCGGCCTCTTTGGCCAGCGCAGCCCAGGCCTCGGTGCACCCGGGCTCCGGCCGGAACAAAGGCAGCGTCTCCGCCGCGTAGGTATCCGTATCCAGCCCGAGATTGCATTGAATCCACTCACCGCCACCGGGGATTCCCTTGAACTCACCCGCCAGACCAGAGTACAAGCCATAATGGATGAACATCCCGAACTTGGCATCCCTCCACCACTGCATACGCGTATCGCGCTCCTCCTTAGTCTCCGCTGCGGCACTGCTCTGCACCGATGCCAACATGAACAATCCACTCACCAACGCCAGAATGACTCTCCGTACTCTCATGCTGTGAGTGTAACAAATAGCCGTTCCCTTGTCAATTCTGCAAACGTGGCACAATCAGCCATGCCGCAGGAAATAATCTTGCGCGGCAGGAGAGAATCTGCTACCCTCTTGCAGCCCTTTTGCCATGGCCGAAAAATTCGATATCAACAGCCTCAACGCCGCCCAGAAACAAGCCGTCCAGACCCTGAACGGCCCGGTTCTCATTCTTGCCGGCGCCGGTACCGGCAAGACCCGCACCGTCACCTGCCGCATCGCCAACATGATTGAAAAAGGGGTGAATCCCCGCGGTATTCTGGCGCTCACTTTCACCAACAAGGCAGCCAATGAAATGGCTGACCGCGTGGCCGGGCTTGTGGACCGCAAGGCTGCCCGCGCCATGACGGTGTGCACCTTCCATTCCCTCTGTGTGCGCATTCTACGCCAGGACATCGGCAAGCTGGGCTACAAGGAAAACTTCTCCATCTACACCGGCAGCGACCAGAGCGGCCTGCTCAAGCGCCTGATTATGGAATACGGCGCCCGCCGCGAAAAGCTTGAACCAGCTCAGGTGCTGGCCGAGATGTCCCGCGTGCGCAACAACGGGCTGACCGTGGACCAGATTGAGGACACCCTCATTGCCGCTGTATCAAAAGCCTACATGCGCGAACTCAAGGCGCAGAATGTTGTGGACTTCGATGACCTGCTCATCCTGACCGAGCGCCTGCTGCGCTGTTACCCCACGGTTCACGAGAAATGGAACAAGCGGTTCACCTATATCACAGTGGATGAGTTCCAGGACACCAACTCGCTGCAGATGAGCCTTCTGCGCCAGCTGGTCGGCCCGGAGCACAATGTCTGCGTGGTGGGCGATGATGACCAGTCCATATACGGCTGGCGCGGTGCGCAGATTTCCAATATCCTGGACTTCGAAAGCTTCTTCCCCAACCCCACCGTCATCAAACTGGAGGAAAACTACCGCTGCACAAAGCAAGTGCTCGACTGCGCCAATATCCTCATTCGCAACAATGCAGGCCGCCGCGAAAAGACACTGCGCACCAACAAAGTGGGCGAATACCCTGTGCGGCTGCTGGCCATGCCCGGCAGCCAGGAAGAAGCCGAATTCATTGCCGATGAAATCGAGCAGTTCCGCGCCCGGCAGAACCTGCCGTGGGAAGCCTTTGCCATTCTGTTCCGCGCCAATGCGCAGAGCCGCGCGCTGGAAATGGCCATGCGAGAGCGCCACATCCCCTACCGCATGGTGGGCACCAAGAGCTTCTTTGACCGCCGCGAGGTGAAAGACCTGCTCAGTTACCTTCAGATGATGGATAACCCGGATGCAGACCTGCATCTGCTGCGCGTGCTCAACACACCGCCACGTGGCATCTCTGCCACCACGGCATCCCTTGCTATTGACTGGAGCCGGGAACACAAAAAGAGCATCTGGGCAACGCTGGTGGATATCGAGTTCCTGAACGAATGCTCCACCCGCTCGCAGAACAGCATCGAGGTCTTTACCGAAATGGTCACTCGCTACGGTACAGAGTTTGTCGCCAGTGAACGCCCCTTTGTCGATATCCTCCAGGATTTCCTCAACGAGACCGGCTACGAGGAATACATTGCCAAGAACTGCAAGACGGAGGAAGAAAAGATGCGCCGCCAGGCGGCCATCGATGACATCAAGGTGGCGCTCCGCCAATACTGGCTGCCCGGCCACAAGCTCACCGACTTCCTCGCAGGCATCTGCCTGGATGATTCCCGCGATGAGGACGACATCGAAAGCAAGAGCGGCGTGTGTCTCATCACCATGCATGCCGCCAAGGGGCTGGAGTTCCCGCAGGTCTACATTGTGGGTGTGGAAGAAGGGCTGCTGCCCCACACCCGCTCGGTGGACGAAGGGAGTCTGGACGAAGAGCGCCGCCTGTTCTACGTGGGAATCACCCGCGCCCGCGAACGCCTGACCATGACCTACTGCGCCAAACGCAGCCGCTATGGTCAGGAGGAACGCTGCCAGCCCTCCAGCTTCATCCACGAAATCCCCAAGCACATGTATGAGTTTGTGGATTACGACAAGCTGATGAAATCCCCGGCTTCGGAGGATGAATGCGCGGATTTCTTCTCCTCCATGCGCGATCTGCTCGCAGAAGATTGAGGCAGCCCCTTAGTGATTGTACAAGTACACAAAAAGGCGGGTCAGCCCATGGATAAGCAGGTTTGCCAGGAGGCAGCCCAGCAGAAAGGTCGACCTGCTCAACTCATGATTCCCCACAATGAATGATGGGATGAACCAGTAGGTAATCCCTATTGGCAACAGTGCGCAGGCTGTATACAGCACAATAATTCCCATGCGTCTGGCTACCCCCGCCGCCACGGAAAAGGCCAGAAAAGCCCCGTAAATCAGCAAAAGCAGGAGCAGCAGAAGGATAGCAATCAGCGGAATCATGAGATTCTAGTACCACATGAGAAGCTCTATGTAAAGCTTGAATTCGGGTGGGGGCCCCATCTGCAAACGCCATGCGCTGTAGGGCTTGTAGAGCGGAAAGAATGAGCGATATTTCTGAATTGTTGGCTTGAAGTCATGCACGGGGGTATGGTAAAATACCCGCATGAACCTCATTCGCAGTTTCGTTCTTGCTGTGCTGGCCTGCTGTGGGCAGAGCATGGCCCAGTTTGATTTCATGGGTGGAGGCATGCCCTCCACACTGAGTGTCTCCTCCACCGCCAGCGTGCAGAGCTACCAGGCCGGCAAGCCGTTCTATGTAGCCCTGAAAGGCGACATTTCCGCCCCCTGGCATGCCTACTGGCAGAACCCCGGCACCGTGGGCGAATCCATGACCGCCACCATTTCCGCACCTGAAGGGTTCAGCATCAAGGGACCGTTCTGGCAGGTTCCGCACAAGCATGAGGGCGTGCTCGGTGTTGCCTATACATACGAGAAACCCGTGATTGTGTGGGAAATCACCCCCGCAGACAACGCACCTGCCTCCGCCACCTTCACGATGTCCGCCACGGCGCAGACCTGCTCCGATGAGGGCTGCAATGCTCCTGAGACGCAGACCACCGAGCTGGAGCTGACTGCCGGTGATGCCTCCGCCAACCCGGCATGGGCAGATGAGCAGAAGCTCACCATCGGCCCTGGCGATACCGCCACCACCGTGACCGCCAGCCAGCAGGGCAATGAGGTCAGCCTGAGCTTCACTGCTGATGCAGGGCTGGAAGCTGCCTATTTCTTCTCGGCAGACAACAGCATCTCCCCCACGGCAGAGCAGAAGCTCACCGCCAATGCCGATGGCAGCTACACCCTCTCCCTCACCCGCAATGATAACAGCGACCCCATGTATCCGGTAAAGGATGAAGCCACTGTGGGCAAGCCGCTTGCAGCGCTGGAGGGTGTCCTCGTGTTCGGAGACAAGCATTGCACCGTCAATACCGGGATGGGTTCCCCTGCCCCTGTGGCAGCAGCCGATGGCGTGCCGGAAGGCATCGGCGCGCTCTGCCTCTCCCTGTTCATCGGCGGTCTTATCCTGAACCTCATGCCCTGCGTGTTCCCGGTCATCGGGCTGAAGGTGATGAGCTTTGTGCAGATGGGTGGCGGCAGCCGCCGCAAGGTGTTCACACACTCCATGATTTTTGTGCTGGGCATCCTGGTATCGTTCTGGATTATCTCCGCCCTCATGATTATCTTCTCCAACCTGGGCACACTGGCCGAAGTGCCGTGGACCCAGTGGTTCTCCACTCTGTGGAATGACGCAGGCTCCTCCACCCGCAGCTGGGCGGAGTGGATGCAGAATCCCTGGATTGTGTATGCCATTCTCCTGCTCCTGCTGGTGCTGGGCCTGAGCATGTACGGCGTGTTCGAAATCGGCGCAGGCATCACCGGTGCGGGTCAGAGCGTGCAGAGCAAGGATGGCCTGCTCGGTTCCTTCTTCCAGGGCTTCTTCGTCACCATCGTGGCAACCCCGTGCAGCGCCCCCTTCCTGGGCGCAGCCATGCCTGCCGCCATGGCGCTTCCCGGCGTGTGGATGACCGCCGCCCTCACCTTCATGGCCCTGGGGCTTTCCTTCCCCTACATCGTGCTCGGTCTCTTCCCGGCACTGGTACAGAAGCTTCCCCAGCCGGGCGAATGGATGGAATCCCTCAAGCAGGGGCTTTCGTTCCTGCTCTTTGCCGCCGCCGCGTGGATGCTGTATGTATATCTGGCATTCTGGCCGGCAAGCGAAAACACGGATACCATGTGGGTCAACATGTCCCTGGTGGTCTTCTGCGCAGCCTTCTGGGTATACGGCCGCTGGTGCCTGCCCTTCCGCCCGCTGCACACCCGCATCATCGGGTTCATCGTGGCACTGGCTCTTGCCGCCGTCGGTTTCTGGGGTGCCCGCCCCTACTCTCCCTCTGAGCACAAGCTTGAGTGGGTGGAATGGACACCTGCCGCCATGCAGGAGGCTCTGGAGAACGACTGCCCGGTCTATGTGGACTTCACCGCCAAATGGTGCGCCACCTGCCAGGCCAACAAGAAAGTGGCCTACACCGATGAAGTGTACGCCGCCATGGATGCCGCCAATGTGGTGCTGATGCGCGCAGACAAGACCGCACCCAATGAAAAGATTGACGCCGAGATGCGCAAGCTGAACCGCAGTTCCGTGCCTGTGAATGCCCTCTATGTGCCCGGCAAGGAACCCGTGGTGACCAGCGAGCTGCTCACCCCGGATTACATGCTCGATTTCCTGAATCAGAATCTTCCTAAGGAAGAGGACGAGGAATAATCACCACACCTCCGGTAAATCATCCCAGCTGGTCGTATAGCTGGGGGATGTGAACTCGCGCTTCCACGGCAACGTGGAGGCGCGATTGGCAAAATGAATGTTGTGCCCCGCGCGCTGCAGCTTATCCAGCACCTTCATCAATTCATTCGGCGCAGCATCCGGCCGCTCAAAAGTAGGCTGCACACTGTCGCGGGGCAAAAGGCCGGTGAGCAACACCCCGATTTTGCGATACGGGAATCCCGGGCGGTAAATCTGCTCCAGAAGCCGGGTGGCGGCGGCGGTGAACTCGCGGTTATCATCCGTATGCCCGCCCAGGGAAATGCCTGCGCTGTTGGCATACAGCTGCGAGGCATCCCCTTCAAAGCGGGAAGTACGCAGCACTACGTGCACCTCCGAAGCCATCATCTCCTCCTGCCGCAGAATGCGCCCTGCCTTTTCCACAAAGAGGCACAGGATTTCACGCAGACGCGGCAGCTCCGGCACCGCCTCCTTAAGCGAGCGCGATACCATAATCTGCGTCCGGGGAGCAGCCGGTTCTTCGTCAATACAGGGAATACCGTTGAGCTCCAGCGCCATGCGCTCGCCGTGCACACCGAATTGCTTGCGCAGCCAAGCCTTATCTGCGGCCGCCAGCCCTGCAGCCGTGCGGATACCAAGCGCATGCATACGCGGCAACAGGCGCCGCCCCACGCCCCATATATCCCCCACCGGGGTGGATTGGAGCCAGGGCTCCCAGTCAGCCGGGCTCATAAGCGGCAGCACGCCCCGGTACTCAGGATGCCGCTTGGCAGCCTCATTCGCCAGCTTGCAGAGCGTGCGTGTGGGCGCAATGCCCACGCTCACCGTAATACCCACCCAGCGGTAAATCCTGCGGCGCAGTTCACGGGCAATCCTGACCCAGTCCACCCCGGGCAGCACCACGGCAAAAGCCTCATCAATGCTGTATTGCTGCACCTCGGGCAATTCCTGCTCCAGAATCGCGATAAAGCGGTCAGACAAATCACTGTACAGCGGGAAATTGGCCGAGCAGACCACCCCGTTGATACGCTTGAGCTTATCCTTGCACTTGAAATAGGGCTCCCCCATGGCAATGCCGGCCGCCTTTGCCTCACGGCTGCGGGAAACCACGCATCCGTCATTATTCGACAACACCACCAGCGGACGGTTCCTCCAATCCGGACGGAACACCTGCTCGCAGCTGGCAAAAAAGTTGTTGCAGTCGAATAAGAGGAACATAAAACAGCGCACCGCCAGTGTAGCACAAGCGGTGCGCATCGTCAAAGTCTGTTTGCTTCTTACAGGCCCAGTCTGGCCAGGATGATTTCTGTCACCATCTTGGGGTTGGGCTTCGGGTTGCTCACCTTCATCACCTTGCCGGTAAGGGCGTTGATGAGCTTCGTATTCCCGCCCTTCACCATTTCCACCATATCCGGGTTTTCCTCCAGCACCTGGGCCACCACGGCATCCAGTGCGTTGGTATCGGTCTTCTTGAAGCCCATGGCATCCGCGGCCTCAGCCGCGCTCATGCCGGAATCCCACATCTTCTCCAGCACCTCGCGGGCCTGGTTGTTAGAAACAAGGCCATCCTCAATGATATCCACCAGCCCGGCCAGAGCCTTGGGCGCCAGCGGGCAGGTCTCTATACTGAGCTCCTTTTCGGCCAGCACCGATGTGAGGTTGTTGATAACCCAGTTGGCCACCTTGCGCGGGGCCTTGCTGCCCTGGGCAGCCTCCTCGAAGTAGCGGCAGAGCTTGAAGTCACCCACCAGGGTATTGGCATCGGCCACAGGCAGGCCGTAAGCGCTCTGCAGGCGTGCATGCAAGGCATCCGGCAGCTCGGGCAGCTGGTCCTTCACCTTCTCCACCAGCGGAGCGGTCTGCACCGGAATCAGGTCCGGGCAGGTATGGTAGCGGTAATCGTGGGCGTTTTCCTTGGTACGCATCACGATGCTCTCACCCAGGGTATCATCCCAGCGGCGGGTGGACTGCACCTGCGCAATGCCCATATCCAGCTCCTCAGCCTGGCGGTGAATCTCGTAAATGAGCGCACGGCGGGCAGCGGACATGGAGTTGATGTTCTTCATCTCAATCTTGGCGCCCAGCTCCTTCTGTCCCTTGGGACGCAGCGATACGTTCACATCGCAACGCATCTGGCCCTTTTCCATATCGGCATCCGAAATACCCGCGCAAATCATCATCTGCTGCAGGCTCTTGAGGTAGGCGTACGTTTCCTCCGGGCTGGCCAGATCCGGGGCAGACACAATCTCCATGAGCGGCGTGCCGCCGCGGTTGTAGTCCACCACCGAATAGCCATTGTAATGGGTAAGCTTGGCGGCGTCCTCCTCCAGGTGAATGTGGTCAAGCTTCACGGTGCGCACCACCGGGCCGTCTGCCTTCACCTTGCAATCTGCCGGGTATGCCCAGGCATACAGCGGCACTTCACCGCCAATGCAGAGCGGCAGGTCCAGCTGGCTGGTCTGGTAGTTCTTGGGCATATCGGCATAGAAGTAATTCTTACGGTCCCACTTGGAAACAGGCGGAGTGGCGCAGCCCAGCATCATGCCCGTCAGGATGGTGCGCTCAATCGCATACTTGTTCAGCACAGGCAGCGCGCCGGGCATGCCAAGACAGGTCGGGCACACGTTGGTGTTGGGTTCATAGCCGAACCCGGCCTTGCAGGAGCAGAACATCTTGGTTTCCGTCTTAATCTGGCAGTGAACTTCCAGACCAATGGTCACGAGGTAATCAGAAACAGGCATAAGAGGTGAGATTATGTTTATTGTGATGAAAGGTTATTTTCCTGCAGTGCATTCTCCAGGTCGGCACGGAATGAGGCATCAAATACGGAATCGAACAAGACGCAGTGCGTTGCGCCCAGGGATTCGAACACGCTGTCGAGAGCATCGGAAAAGACATCATACGTTTCGGCCTCATAGCCAGGCAACGCGGCTATGCGTACAATCTCGCTGCGTATCGCCCAGAGGATAGGCTCAATCGGCGCAAGTGCCTCGCGTGCCACCACGACAGATGCCGGGGCAAACTCGCGGTTCTCGCGTTTCAATTCGGGAAGCAGCCTGCGGAGCTGCTGTGAGAGCTTCTGCAATTCCGGCGCGGCAGCAGAGGCGCTGGTTTCGTCCTGCACCGCCACCAGGGTATCCAGCACTGCGCGGTCAGGCGCCACCAGCTGGCGGATGCGCGCAATTTCCACACGGGCTTCTTCCTCTGTCAATGGAGCAGCAGGATGATGCATCAGCTCCATATCATCCTGCGCAAACATGCCCAACTGCACCGCAGCCTCAAAAGCCTGGCTGAGCGCCTCCGACTCATAGCAATTCGCGCGGCAGATGCTCACAAACTCAACGTGCAGGTCATCCAGTGTCTCAAGAATGCGCATCTGCACATTATCCATCATACCGACACATTCGGAATCCGGGGTCACCAGGGGGAGCGAACTCAGGCGGTTATCCAGCTCAAATGTGCGCTTGACCAGTTCCTGGAAGCGGGCTGCAGCCGCATCGGCATCATCCCGGCTGCCAATACCGGATAACAGGAACCACATTTCCGAAGCAGTCCGCAGAAACTCAAGCCCCAGCTGCTGCGACTCTGTCACTTCATCACTCGCAGGCGGTGGTTCTGCCAGCATAGCAGCAGCCTGCACCGGGGTCATCTGACCCAGAGCAAAGGAAAGCCCGGCTATGTAGAGCAGTTTCTTCATCCAGAATGCGCCCGGGTATTATACGCGCTGTACTCTGAAAAGCAAGCCAAGATTAGAGCATCGGGCTAAAATATAACAGCCGCAGCGTTACACCTGAAAACGGCGGTTCAGTTCGCTCATCGGAAATGGCAGCAAGGTACTCTTGCCACCGGGACTGCAATACGGGATTTCGCACTCCAGCAAGGCAGCCAGCAGCGGCATGGGATTCTGCAGATACGAGGCCATTTCCTCCTGCTGGGCATACTGGCGCGCAAGCTGGCGGGCAAACGGCTCAAACGGACTGCGAGCGCGGGTCAGCCGCACCTCTCCACTGGTGAACACCCGCAGCAATTCCTGCACGAAATCCCCGACTTTCTGCAGAGGGAGCATGGCAGGGACAGCCTCGATTCTCAGCGTATTGCGACCGAATGGAGACAATTGGAACCCCGCCTGCTCCAGCTGGGGTTTCACCTCCAGGGCAATACCCATATCCCGGGTATCCAGCTCCAGCAGTTCCGGCACCAGCAGCTGCTGCGATGTAAGAGGATGCCGGTTCGTGGCAATCAGGCGTTCGTAGATGATGCGCTCACGGGCAGCGCGGGGGGCCATCAGCACCATGCCCTCCTTGTTCTCAAAAATGGCGTATTGATGATGCAGCGTCCCGATATGCCGGAAATTCGGCAGCACAGGGGCTGCAGGTTCAATGGTTTGAGGCAGAGTTGGAGCGGGCTTCGGCGGCGCAGGCAGGAGTTCCAGTTCCTGCTGGCGCGGTGTCACCACCGGCCGCAGCACGAGCGCAGGGCGCTGGCTGGTGGCAGGCTTGGGAGCAGCGGGCTCAGGACGGCTGATTCCCTGCTCTCTGGGTTCAAATCCGGGAGCAGCGGCTGGCTGGGGCGTTGGAGTGGCGTTTTCCTCCTCTCCGCGGGCATGCGCCGCCAGAGTGGCCGCCACCGCATCCATCACCGCCAGCGTAATTTCTGCCGGACGGCGGAAGCGGACTTCCCTCTTGGCCGGGTGCACATTGACATCCACCAGCGCAGGCTCTACCTCCAGATACAGGAAAAGAGCCGGATGCAGACCGGGCGGAAACCCACCGTAGCCATCGCGCACAGCGCGGTTGATAATCTGGTCCTCAATGGGGCGGCCATTCAGGAAAACGTACTGCATGCGGCGGTTACGGCGAGCAGCCGACATGGGCATGAGGAATCCGCTCACCCGCACGCCGGGGGCTTCTGTCGGGCGAATCCGCATAAGGGAAGCCGCTGTCTCCCGCCCCACAAAATCGGCAATACGCTGGCGCAAATCGTGCGTTGCCGGCACATCAAACACCTGCTGTCCATCCCGAATCAGGGTGAATCGCACCTCCGGGAAAGCCAGGGCATGAAGGCGCACCTGGTGCTCCACGTGACCAGCCTCGGTCTCATCGCTTTTCAGGAACTTGCGGCGTACCGGGGTATTGAAAAACAAGTTGCTCACGCAGATTTCCGTACCGGGAGCACAACCGGCATTCATGAGCGGCGTCTCCACCCCTCCCTCGGAACTCAGCGTCCACCCCTCCACATCTGCCGCGCGTCGGGTGGTCAGGCTCAGGTGCGACACTGAAGCAATGCTCGGCAAGGCTTCACCGCGGAATCCCAGCTGCCGGATGGCGAATAAATCTTCCACCTGCACCAGTTTGCTGGTGGCGTGGCGCTGCAGGCAAAGCGCCGCATCGGCCTTGCTCATACCGCAGCCGTCATCCGTAATCTTGATGAGCGAAACCCCACCCCGGCGGATTTCTACGCGAACACTGTGGGCACCCGCATCTATACTATTCTCCACCAATTCCTTAACTACAGATGCAGGACGCTCCACCACCTCACCGGCAGCCACCTGGCTTGCCAGGATGTCGCTCATCAGGTGGATGTTCTGCTGCGTGGGGTCAGTCATGACGGTGCAGAGAATTTATCATGTGCAACGCGCTGCGTCAACTCTGCATTGCGCGCGTAATTACGCGTGCTGACACAGAAAGACGCGTTCATTTCTGGAAATTTGTCTGCGGCAGGTGTAGGCTGGTGGCGTGAAAAAATGCCAGATATGCGGCAAGCGTGCGTCGATGTTCCTGACGCAGATAATCAACGGACAAGTTTCCGAACTTGCCCTCTGTGAGGCGTGTGCCCGGGCCAAAGGATTGTTCGACCCGCAATCACTCACCTTTGCCGAGAAATTTTTCCCGGAGGAATTCAAGAACCGTCTGGATAAACTGGTGCGGGAGCTCACTGCTGGTGAGCCTTCCGCAAAAGCCCCCGCGGGGCGGAACATCCTCAGCCGCTGCCCGGTATGCGGCTTCAAGATTGATGATTACCGCCGCACGGGTCATTTAGGATGCCCGGATTGCTACAGCGCATTTGCCCGGGAACTGGATCCCGCTGCTGAGGCGGTCGAAGCGGCATCCGATGAATCCGCCGCCATCACCCGTGCCCGGCTCGAAAGGGAACTGCAGCAGGCCATTGCCCGCGAAGATTACGAACGGGCTGCCATACTGCGCGACCAGATTAACTCCCAGCCCCCGGCTCACTCATGAAGTTCGACACCCTTCTCAGAGCACCCCATCTCTGGAATCCGGACCGCAACACCACGGATGGTGTGGTCTTCGGCAGCATTGTGCGCATGGTTCGCAATCTGCCCGATTTCCCTTTTCCTGGCTGGAGCACAGAGGACACGCGCGCCGCAGTAGCCACACGAATCCTCCCGGTCATCAAAGAAATCCGCGGATTCAAAACTGCTTTTTATGCCGAAATGCCCGAGCTGAGCTACGGGCAGCGCCGTGCCCTGCTCACCCGCAAGCAGATGACTCCCTGCATGGCTGCCCGCCAGGATGGTTGCCACGTGGTCATTCCCCAGAAAAAAAATGTCTTCTTCATGGTGAATGAGGAAGAACACCTGGTGGCGCATGTATTCAACAACGGTCTCGAATTTGACTCCGGCCTGGATACGCTCAGCGAGCTTGATGAACTCCTGAGTGAGCGCCTTAGCTTTGCCTACAGCGAAAAGAACGGGTATCTGACCAGCATTCCCTCAGAAGCAGGTGACGGGCTTCAGTTATACTGCCTGCTGCACCTGCCGGGCCTTACCTGCGCCAACATGATGAACCAGGTTACCAAAGCCCTTGAAAAGCTGCATGTGAGCATTTCTCCGTATTTTTCCGATGCGCAGGATGACACAGGCCATCTCTTTGTGCTCTTCTCCATTCCCGGCCCTGAGGGCAGCATAGATGAGTTGCAGGAAAACTTCCTGGATGTGGTGCACCACCTCGTTCGCCGTGAATTGCAGGTGCGCCGCAAGCTGCACGCAGAACCCGGCCTGCACCTGCAGGATGCCATCGGCCGCGCCTACGGACTGCTGACCAACTGCCACCGCCTCAGCATCAAGGAGCTTCGCGATGCCATTTCGCTTCTGCGACTGGGCACGCTCCAGGGTATCATCTGCTGGGCAGAAGGCGAGCGGGACATGCTGGTGGCGCTTCACCATTTTGCACTGGACCAAGCCACCCTCACCGCTCTGGCAGAGGAAAACGGCGACCCGTCCCTCTGCATCCGCCGCGCGACCGCTGCACGAGATTTTCTCAACAACCACCCTCACCATTTTTCTGAAACAACCGCATGAACAACAACTTCACCCCACGCGCTCAACAGGTTCTCAACATCGCACGCCGCGAGGCAGACCGTTTCCACCACAACTACATAGGCGCTGAACACGTACTCCTGGGCCTGCTCAAGCTTGGTCAGGGCGTTGCCATCAGCGTCATGGAGAACGCCGGTGTTGATGTTGCCGACCTGACCGCCAAAATTGAACAGAGCATCGTCCCCGGCGCAGCTGCGGCCGAAGGCTCTCTGCCCTACACGCCCCGAGTACGCAAAATGCTGATTCAGGCTGGCGAAGAGGCCAAGAAGCTCAAGCACACCTATGTTGGCACGGAGCATCTCCTCCTGGCTATGCTCAAGGACGAGGATGGCCTGGCCTGGCACAGCCTGGTTTCTTTCGGTCTGACGTATGATTCCGTGCGCCGCGGCGTGATGGAAGAAATCACCCCGGGATTCGGCATGGATTCCCAGGGCAATGAACCGCCGCCAGGAGATTCCCACCGCCCCCGCCGCGATGAGGAAGAAGAGGAAGACAGCAATGCCTTCCTGCACCACCAGACCGCCGGCAACAACGGAGCCGCTTTCCGCAATAATTCCAATACGCCCGCGCTGAGCGCCTTCGGACGTGATTTGACGGCTCGCGCCGCCGCTGGCGAAATGGACCCGGTCATTGGCCGCCAGGCAGAGTTGGAACGAATCATCCAGATTCTCTGCCGCCGTACCAAGAACAACCCGGTACTGCTCGGTGAGGCAGGCGTGGGCAAAACGGCCATCATTGAAGGACTGGCGCAGATGATTGCCGCTGGAGATGTGCCGGAATTCCTGCTCGGAAAGCGTCTTATCTCGCTTGATATGGCGCTCATGGTCGCAGGAACCAAGTACCGCGGCCAGTTCGAGGAACGCCTCAAGGCCGTCATGGATGAAATCCGCAAGGAGAAGAACATCATCCTCTTCATTGATGAGATTCACACCCTCATCGGCGCCGGCTCTGCAGAAGGCACCATGGATGCCTCCAACATCATCAAACCCGCCCTTTCCCGCGGTGAGATGCAGGCCATCGGCGCCACCACGCTCAACGAATACCGCAAACACATCGAGAAAGACGCCGCATTCGAGCGCCGCTTCCAGCAGGTGCAGGTGCAGGAACCCTCGGTGGAGGACACGGTGCAGATTCTCAAGGGCATTGCTCCGCAGTACGAAAAGCACCACCACGTGCACTACACGCCCAAGGCGCTGGAAAGTGCCGCCTACCTCTCAAAGCGTTACCTGACCGGACGTTTCCTGCCGGATAAAGCCATCGACCTCATGGATGAGGCTGGCTCTCGCATGCGAGTGTCCATCATGACCCGCCCCGCCGATATCAAGCGGGAGGAAGGCGAACTCCGCCGCATGGAAAGCGAGAAGCGGGAGGCGGTCAGCAAGCAGGATTTCGAAACTGCTGCCCGCCTGCGCGATTCCATCAAGGCGCTGGAGGCCAGCATCGGGGCCTCCGTCGCCGACTGGAAGAATGCCATGGATTCCAATTATCTGGAAGTCACCGAGGATGACATCATGACCGTGGTTTCCAAGTGGACGGGCATCCCCCTGGCCCGCATGGAGGAAAAAGAAACAGAAAAACTCCTGCGCATGGAGGAGGAGCTCAAGAGCAAGGTCATTGGCCAGGATATCGCCTGTTCTGCCATTTCCCGCGCGCTGCGCCGCAGCAGGGCCGATATCAAGGACCCGCGCCGTCCCATTGGTTCATTCCTCTTCATGGGTCCCACGGGCGTGGGCAAGACCTACCTGGCCCGCAACCTGGCCGAAATCATGTTTGGCACATCCGAAGCGCTCATCCAGGTGGATATGAGCGAATACATGGAAAAATTCAGCACCAGCCGCCTTATCGGCTCGCCTCCCGGCTACGTGGGGCACGATGAAGGTGGCCAGCTGACGGAGAAGATCCGCCGCCGTCCGTACGCCGTGATTCTGTTTGATGAGGTGGAAAAGGCCCACCCGGATGTTATGAACCTGCTGCTGCAGGTGCTGGAGGAGGGCTGCATGACCGATTCGCTCGGCCGCAAGGTCAACTTCAGCAACACCATCATCATTCTCACCTCCAACGTGGGCGCCAGCCTGGCAGACCAGCGCAGCAGCATGGGCTTCAGCACCGCCAGTGAGGAAGATGACTACGACAGCATGAAGGAGAAGATTACCGAGGCGGCTAAAAAGCACTTCCGCCCGGAATTCATCAACCGTTTTGATGAACTCATCGTCTTCCGCATGCTCAACCGCCCCGACCTTGAAAAGATTGTGGAGCTGGAAGCGCAGAAACTCATCCGCCGCCTGGCTGATAAGGAAATTTCGCTCACCCTCTCGCCGGAGGTCATCAGCATGCTGGTGGACAAGGGATATGACCCGCAGTATGGCGCACGCCCCATGCGCCGCGCCATTGAACGCCTGCTCGAAGATCCCATCGCCGAGGCCATCCTCCGCGGCGAGCTGGTAGCCGGCTGCATGAGCCGCGCCATCCGCCCCGAAGGCACCAGCGATATTGCCTTTGCCGAGGAGAAGCCAAAGCCTGCCCCGAAGAAACGCACAACGCGTAAAAAGAAAGATTAATCCCCACACGCAAAAAGGCGGTGCTTGCTGAAAGCACCGCCTTTTTTCATGCTCAAAACAATCAACGCACCCACTTGCCTGCTCCGGCGGGCAACTTGCCTTCCCCCACAGGCTGGTAGCGGGTGGATTCCAGATTTCCCCACAGAGCCACCTTGAAGGCCTCGCGCCAGTAGCGGCTCATGCTGCGGCCGGTATAGCACCCATAGCTCCAGCATTCCGCATTGGCGTCAAAAATGGCAGGATTGATTTTGGTAGCCAGGTCTTTTTCATGAATCCAGGCCGTGGAAGCAGCCATGATGTCATTGCTGTAATCCAGCATGAACGCATGAGGGTTGCTGTGGCCGAAGTAGAAGAATGCGGTAATCCTGTCCTGCTTGTTGCGCGGAGCTTTGTTGATGGCAGCGTATGCCTCATCCGCAGAATCCACGAACTTGAAGCGGATGTTGCGCTTGGCCGCCGTCTCTTTGATGCGGGCAATGTAGTCAATCTTGTTCTCCTTGCCACGGGTGATGTAGGAAGGTCTGTACACAATCCAGAGAATATCCTTATCCGGATTGCGGGCCAGAGCCCCATCAATATATACCGTCGAGGCGCGCACAAAGTTAGCCCACCAGTTATCATGCGCCGCCGGGCCACGCAGATTTTCCCACGAGCGCAACGCAACCCCACCGCAAAGCACCACTTCTACCGCCTGGGTCAGAGAGCAACACACGAGTGTTGTTGCCAGCAAGACATTTCGTAACAGCTTCATTGTCGTGCTCTCAGCATAGCCCAATTCAACCGCTCTGTCAAGGGCTCACTCCGTGTGTACGCCGATGCCCGGGCCACAGCTGCACCATGGCAGCATTACGGCTTGCACAAGCAACAGTTTAATGATAAGCTTTGCGCGCTATGTGGACAGGACGTTTTTCACAACCTACGGCTGATTTGGTATTGGAATATGGCGAATCCGTTTCCTACGATTGGAAACTGTATGAACATGACATTGCCGGTTCAACGGCTCATGCGCGTGCGCAACTGAACGCAGGCATGCTGACTCAGCAGGAATTTGATGCTATAGCAAATGGGCTGCAGGAAATCCTTGCTGATATCAAGGCCGGTAATTTCAGCTGGAGCATGAAGCTGGAAGATGTTCACATGAACATCGAGAGCGAACTGACGCGCCGCATCGGCGCCCCTGGTGCCAAGCTGCACACCGCCCGCTCCCGCAACGACCAGGTGGCTACAGATACGCGCCTGTATTGCCGCGCCCAGATTGACACCACGCTGGAGCTGCTCAAGGATATGCAGCGCGCACTGGTGCAGAAAGCTTCTCAGTATTCCGAAGTACGCATCCCCGGGTACACCCACCTGCAGCGCGCCCAGCCGGTAACAATCGGCCACCACCTGCTGGCCTATGTGGAAATGCTGGCACGTGATGCAGAGCGCCTGGCTGATTGCCGCCGCCGCGTGAATGTGAGCCCGCTGGGAAGCGGCGCTATTGCTGGCAGCACGATTAACCTGGACCGCAGCGCCATTGCTGCTGAACTTGGTTTCGACAGCGTAACCGAGAACTCCATGGATGCTATTGCCGACCGCGATTACATCATGGAAACGCTTTTCGACCTTTCGCTCATCGGCACGCATCTTTCCCGCCTGAGTGAAGACCTGGTGCTCTGGAGCAGCGCCGAGTTCGGCTACTGCACGCTCAGCGATGCCCACACCACCGGCTCCAGCCTGATGCCGCAGAAAAAGAACCCGGATGTGTGTGAGCTGACCCGCGGCAAGAGCGGGCGTCTGTATGGCAACCTCGTGAGCGTGATGGTGGCGGTAAAGGGATTGCCCCTTACCTATAACCGCGATTTGCAGGAAGATAAGGAACCCCTGTTCGATTCGTTTGAAACCATAAGCCTCGCCTTGCGGGTAAATGCAGAAATGGTGGCAGCTATGCGCATTAACCCTGACCGCTGCGCCGCCGCCGTAAGCGACCCCCTGCTCCTTGCCACAGACCTGGCGGATTACCTGGTGCGCCGGGGTGTTCCGTTCCGCAAAGCGCATGAACTGGTGGGTAAGGCTGTGGCGGTCTCTGTCGGGACAGGCACTCCGCTCAACGAACTGAGCCTTGAGGAATACACAGAAATTTCCCCCGAGTACGGCAAAGATGTGCACGAGGTATTCAACCTCGACCGCGCGTTTGCCCTGCGCACCAATCCGGGTGCTCCTAACCCGGATAACACGGCACGGCGTCTTGCTTTCTGGCGGGAAAAGCTTTCCTGATTTTTTGTTCTCATCAAGCAGCGACCTCTCAAAGGTCGCTGCTTTTTGCAATTTCATTCCAGCAATACAGTTTTTAGACTTGCTTTTCTCGCTGGAAACGTGCAGTATGGGCAAGCAACTCCCTCTACTATATCTTTCTAATGAGCACAAGTATTACTAAAGTCGGCATTATTCAGAACGCCCCCCTTCCTGGCGATTTTTCCGTCAATCTGCGAGCCATTGTACAAGGCTATCGCGAATGTCTGGACCACGGAGCAGACATCGTAGTGGCACCAGCTGCAGCGCTTTGCGGAGTGGAACCTCACAATCTGGTCACGCGCCGTTCGTACATCAACCAGACCAAAGCCGCGCTGGAATCATTATCCCGGGAACTGGGTCATGCGCCTCTCCTGCTGGCCGCGTACACGCTGACCATAGGAGATGATGAGCTCTATGTCGGGATGGCAGGCGATGGGGATGAGGAAACAGACCCCTGGATGCAGCATGACCGCAGCATTCAGCTTGTTCCCTACCTGCTGGAAAAGGACAGCGTGACCGAATTGGACAACAACAGCAGCGTACTCATCAACGACTCCAATTTCTACGTTGATACCAGCGATGAAGAATTACTGCCGGCAGAGGATTATGACTTCATCGTACGCATGCCCTGCACTCCGTGGTACGCAAGTTCTGCCACGGCAGATGAAGAAGCCCGCTCCTGGGAAGCATCCATGACGGGCAGCATCATCATTTGCTGCCGGCCAGTCGGCTCTGTGGGCGGCAATGTGTATGGAGGCGGTTCCGGCGTGTATTCACCCCAGGGCGAAACGCTGCAACGGCTTCCGTTCTTTGAGACAGCTGCCAAGGTGGTGGATATTTCCAGACCTGCAGTGGCAAAACACCTTCCGCAGGAGGAAGAACTGATGTGCGGCGCACTGGAACGCGGCATTCGGGATAACGTGAGAAACAATGGATTCACCGGGGTATGCGTTCCCATGGATGACGATAACTCGGCCCTGCTGGCGGTTCTCTGCATCGAGGCTCTGGGCGTATCCAACGTGAGCGGCATCTCTTTTGAGAAAGAGAACAAACTGGCAGAAAAACTGGGAATCAGCTGTTTTACCCCGCATATTGATGATTTGCAGAAGGCCGCCACCGCAGCACTGGGAGGAGAAGAAAGCACGCCCCTTCTGAAGAGACTCCAGACCGCCATCGGCATGTCCCACGCAGAATCCCGCGGCATCATGCTCTGCTCAACCCTCAGCCGCCGTCAGATTATGCTGGGCGATTTCTGCATGTACGGAGAATCCGGCGGCCACCTGGCACCTCTCGGCAATCTCTACGATGTGGATATCTACCTGTTGAGCGTATACCTCAAGGAGAAATACAGCCATGTATTCGGCGCACTGGCAGAGCCGCCGCATGGCACGACCAACCGCATCATCCATGAACTTGCAGACCTGAACACGGCACCCACCGCGCTTCTCAATGCGGAGAACAACTACCTGTTCAAGGAAAATGACGTACGCCTCATCCAGCGCAAGCTCCTGGCCGCCGCATTGAAGCGCACGCAGATGCCTATCATTCTTCATGTGGATGCCCCGTCAGAGCAGCTGACTTTCCCAGTCACTCACAGGTTGAACGACTAATTGATATACAAGTTATTGAACTTGAAAGAGGGGATGTAGCATCATCACGCTACATCCCCTTTTCCATGAAAACAAAGAACCTTACCCGATACACATACGAGAACACGGATTTTCAGGGCTGGCGCGTCAGCATCCAACGCTGCGGACGCATCATCACCCGCTATTTCTCGGACCTTCAATACGGTTCGGAAGAAGAATCACGCGCAGCCGCCATCGAATACCGGGACCGCATATTCTCCAATATGAACAGCAACCGCGACAATCTGCCCGATTACATGGACAAAGAGCTGGAGCATGTTCAAGAGCTGCTCAAAGAGAAAAACAGCTCAATCACTCATCGTCATAATCCACCGCGCGGATTTTCTCGAGCTTAGCATTCTGCACCTCGGGCGTTTCCTCCGTCTGGGGTGCAAGCAGTTCCTGAAGCCCGGAGTGGTTGAAATAGGCCGCCTCTTCAATGCGGGCCATCTGCAGCGCCAGCTGGCTGAGAATATCCACCAGCGGCTGCTTCACGCCTTCCGTATTTTCGATGTACTGCCAGAGCTCTGCATCATCAACAGACGCAGCCATAGCTTCCAGCTCCTTCAAGGCATCGCGCAACTCGCCCAGGACCTCTGTGGCATCCTCCGGCTTCTGAATCTGCTCCAGGGCCTCCACTTCCTTTTCCAATGCAGAGAGCAGACGCTCACTGGCATCTGCCATGGGTTCAGAAGCCTGCGCATACAGAGCCGAAACAGCAAAAAGAGAAGGAAGCAGATATCTGTTCATGCACCCATTTTAGGCATTTTGCAGGTGCATTGTCAAGCAAAGAGCAAATTACCGCTTCCAAAATAAGCTTTTCTTCGTGACAAAGAGAAGCAGATGCGTTAGTATAGACCCGCTAGAAACACATTTTTACCTATGTCCCAGTCCATTCTCATTGTCATTCCCGCCCGCTATGCCTCCACCCGCCTGCCCGGCAAACCGCTGGTCAAGATTGCCGGAGTGGAAATGATTAAGCGTGTAGCAGACATCGCCGCCTCCATCTGCCGCCATAACGAGAACTGCAACTATGTAGTTGCCACAGATGACCAGCGCATTGTGGATTACTGCAACGGCGTGAACGTTCCCGTGGTCATGACGGCCGAAACCTGTCGCAGCGGCACAGAGCGCTGCTGGGATGCCGTGAGCCAGCAGGCCACTGCTCCCGATTTCATCGTCAACCTGCAGGGCGACAATCCCCTTTGCCCGCCCTGGGTCATCCAGCAGCTCATTGATGAGTGGAAGGCCTGCCCGGCCGATGTGTTCACTCCCTGCATCCACCTGGACTGGGCAGAATATGACCGCCTCGTGGAATCCAAGAAGACAACACCTTACAGCGGCACCACCGTGCTGGTGGACAAGAATGGCTACGCCATGGCTTTCTCCAAGAGCACCATTCCCGCCATCCGCAAGCCGGAAAAAGCCCGTGAAACCATGGAGAAAAGCCCGGTGCGCCGCCACGTGGGGCTCTATGCCTACACCTACTCCGCCCTCAAGAACTACTTTGAACTGCCTGAGGGCGACTACGAAAAAGGCTGCGTCGAAGGGCTGGAGCAGATGCGCTTCCTCTACAACGGGCTGCGAGTTAAAATGGTGGAGGTGAACTACCGCGGCCGCAAGACCACCAGCGGCGTGGACTCCCCCGAAGACGTGGCCCGCGTTGAAGCAATCCTGGCAGAATACGGCGAATACGACCTGTAATTCCACCGAGCATGAGTTCCATTCCGCAGCATATCGCCATCATCATGGATGGCAATGGCCGCTGGGCCAAACAGAAAGGCATTCTCCGTGCCAAGGGTCATGAGGAAGGCGGGCGGACCGTCCAGCGCGCACTGGACCTTTGCCTGGAGCATGGCGTCAAATGGCTCACGCTCTACGCCTTCTCCACCGAGAACTGGGGGCGCTCCGAACTGGAAGTGACCGCCCTCATGAACATGCTGGAGAAATACCTGCAGGAACGCACTCCGGAAATGATGGAGAAGAACGTGCGACTGCATGCCATTGGTGAGCTGTACATGCTGCCGGAGAAATGCCGCAAGCAGCTGGAACGCAGCATGGAGCTCACCCGGAACAATGATGGACTCAACCTCGTGCTGGCTCTTTCCTACGGTTCCAGACAGGAAATCACCGCCGCCGTCAGAAAACTGGCCACTCAGGTACAAGCCGGCACGCTGCAGCCGGAAGACATCACACCGGAAATGATGGCAGACAATCTCTACACCGCCGGCATGCCTGACCCGGATTTACTCATCCGCACCAGTGGAGAAATGCGTATCTCCAATTACCTGCTCTGGCAAATCAGCTATTCAGAGCTCTACGTGACCGATGTCCTCTGGCCAGATTTCGGGCGCACCGAATTCGAAGCCGCCCTGGCAGAATATGCCAAGCGGGAACGGCGCTACGGTAAACGCTGAGAATGAGAGATTCCTTTCACCGCCTGTTTCCCTTGAGGGAACAGGCGGTTTTCATTTATTGCTTCATGAGCGAAGGACCTGCAACAGGCGCGTCACCGGCAGGCCTATTACGTTGTCCAGGTCGCCCTCGAATGTTTCAATAATCAGCTCGCCATGCTCCTGAATGGCGTATGCCCCGGCCTTGTCAAACACATGCACCAGGCTCATGTAGTGGCGGATGGCAGCCTCATCAAGCGGCCGGAAGGTCACATGGCTCGTTTCGGTGAAATCGCGGCGCGAGCCATCGGGCATGATGACCGCCACCGCGGTGCAGACGCTGTGAGTCCGCCCCTGCAGCTGCTGCAACATGGCTATGGCCTGCGCTTCATCTGCCGGTTTGCCCAGCGGCTCGCCATCAATGAACACCAGCGTATCCGCGCCAATGACTACCTCGCCGGGGAATTCCCGAGCCACAGCCTCGGCCTTGGCAGCAGCATTGATGGCGCAGAGTTGCTCAGGAGCGAGAGAGGCATCATGCACCTCCTCCGTATCGCGCACCTCCACCCGGAACGCAACACCTTCACGCGCCAGCAGTTCCCGACGGCGGGGGGACTGGGAAGCCAGAATCATCTTCATTTATCCAGGGGTGACATGCGGTCCAGCACGCGGTGGCGCACTTCGTCCGGCAGTTCATGAAGCCCCTGAATCGTTGTGCCCAGCAGCTGCATAGCCTTCTCGCGGCAGGTGTCGCGGTCCTCCACCGTTTCAAATTCCAGCCCGACCAGGGCGCGGCCCACATGTTCGCCGGAATAACGGTAATTGAAATAGCACAGGTGCGCATACTGCCCCACCACGCGCATGAACTCAGAGAATGCACCAGGACGCTCCGGGAACTCAATCACAAAGAACACGGGGTGTTTCAACCGCTCACGGTCATAGGAAATCATGCGGAAGCGCACATCTGCATGGTTCGTGACATCTCTTGCCTGCAATCCTTTTTCCTGCAAAGCGCGGTCAATCTCAGCAAACTGCTCATCCGTGGCCAGAACGCCGAACACAGGTTGCTGAATATCCCCCGCCACGCGCCCATACTGCACATCGGTCAGCTGCACGCCTTCCGGAATGCTTTCCAGATATTTGAGCACCTGACCCCGCTTGGTTTCCATGGGAATCTGCAGGAAGCGCTCCTGACGGTTCGTTTCATGCACACCGGCACGCGACGCCACCACGCCCATCTGGGCAAAATCCATGTTAGCGCCGGAAAGCACCACCAGGCATTTCTCCCCGGGGGAGATATTACCGTTCTTCCAGTCCTGCAACAAAGCCGCAATGCCCATGGAGCCAGAGGGTTCCGTAATGACACGGATGCTGTTCCAGAGCGAACGGATAGCCTTGCACACCTCCTCATTAGTCACGGTGACAAAGCCATCCAGCAACTCACGGCAAAGTTCAAAGGTAAGCTCACCCGCCGTGCGCACGGCCGTGCCGTCACAGAATACATCCACATACGGCAGAGTCTTGCGCTCGCCACTTTCCACGGCCAGCTTCATGGAGGCCTGGTTCACTCCTTCCACACCAATGCACTTGCAATCCGGCCAGAATTTCTTGAACCAGCAGGCGCAGGCCGCAGCCAGACCACCGCCGCCAATCTGCAGATACACGCGGTCAAACGGCCCATGCCCGCTCATCACCACTTCATCCGCCAGAGTCCCCTGCCCGCCCATGGTATACGGGTGGTCATAAGGGTGCACAAAGGTCAGGCCATTGGCATCGGCAAACTCATGCGCCGCAGCAGAGGCGGCATCGTACGAGTCACCGGTAAGCACAATCTCCACATTATCCCCGCCATGCATGCGTACGGCGTTCTGCTTCACCTCGGGAGTGGAGCGAGGCATGTAGATATGCGCCTTGCACCCCAGGCGGCGGGCGGCCAGAGCCACGCCCTGCCCGTGATTACCTGCGGAGGCAGCCACCACTCCATTCTCCCGCTGTTCAGCAGAAAGCTTGGCCATGCAGTTATAAGCCCCACGCCACTTGTATGCCTTAATGGGGCCCAGGTCCTCACGCTTGGCAAACACGGTGACATTCACCCCGGGGAGCTTGATTTCCTGCAAGGGCGTGGGTGCCCCCACCGCATACACACGCTGGCGCGCCTGCAGAATTTCATCAAAGAGGATATCGTTGAGAGTGCTCATAACTTGTTTGCATCATCATATCGCAAACGCCCCTGCATACGCAAGCGCGTAATGTGTTCGCGTTTTCATTTATTTTTTTGCGGGCGTGGCACGTTTTCTACATGACATGCAGGAACGACTGGTGTATAATTGACGCACGCGCCATGGCTTTCACTCACTTACACGTTCACACCGAATATTCCCTGCTCGACGGCATGATCCACACCAAGGATCTGATTAAGAAATGCGTGGAGCTGGGCATGAATTCCGTTGCCATCACTGACCATGGCAATGTGTTTGCGGCGATTGAATTCATGGTGAACGTGAAAAAGCACAACAAGGGGATTCTGGAGTGGAACAAGGAACACCCGGACGAGAAAAAGCCTGTATTCAAGCCGATTCTGGGTTGCGAAGTATATGTGGCCCCCACCCCGCTGGATGTGAAAAAGCAGATTCCCGGACGCAACAAATACTGCCACCTGGTGTTGCTCTGCGAGAACAATATCGGCTGGGAAAACCTTATCAAGATTGTTTCCCGTGGCCACCTGGACGGCTTTTACTACAAACCGCGCATTGACTATGACACCCTGCGCGAGTTCAGCAAGGGGCTCATCTGCCTGACGGGCTGCCTGGCAGGCCCCATGCAGGAATGGCTGCTGCGCGATGAACCGGAAAAGGCAGAGGAAGAATTGCTCAAGCTGCTGGATATCTTCGGCAGAGACAACGTTTTCGTAGAGCTGCAGGACCACGAAATCGAGGAGGAACGCCGCGTGATTCCCGACCTGGTGCGCCTTGCCCGCAAGCACAACGTGCCGCTGGTGGTGACGAACGATGCCCACTTCCTGAATGCTGACGACCACGATGCGCACGATATCCTCATCTGCGTGGGCACAGGCAACAAGCGCATGGATTCCAAACGCATGCGCTATCCCAAGAGCGTCTACTTCAAGAGTGAGGAGGAAATGCGCCTGCTCTTCCCGGAATACCCGGATGCATACGAAAACACCAATGTGATTGCCGAGCGCTGCAACACCTCCATCAAGCTGGACTCCACCTCCACCGAACGCTACCCGGAATTCGCACCCGATGACGGCTCTACGCGTGAGGAGTACCTGCGCAAAATCTGCTACGAGGGTCTGGCCGAGCGCTACGGCAAGGAACGCGCAGAAAATGACACAGAGCTGCGCGCGCGCCTGGATTATGAGCTGGGCATCATCAACCAGCTGCGCTTCCCCAGCTACTTCCTCATCACCGCAGACTTCATCAACTGGGCCAAGAATCACGATATTCCCGTGGGGCCGGGCCGTGGTTCGGCTGCAGGCTCCCTGGTGGCGTATGTGATGAAAATCACCAACATTGACCCCTATGCCTTCAACCTGATTTTCGAACGATTCCTGAACCCGGAACGTGTGAGCCCGCCGGATATCGATATCGACTTCTGCCAGACCCGCCGTCCGGAGGTGATTGAATACGTGCGCCAGAAATACGGCGAGCGTGCCGTGACGCACATCATCACCTACGGCACTATGGGCGCAAAGTCGGTCATCAAGGACGTGGCACGCGTGCTGGATATGAGCTACGGCGACAGTGACAAGATTGCCAAGCTTATTGAAAGTGGCCCCGGAGTCACGCTGGATAAGAGCCTTGCCGCCAGCGAAGACCTGCGCAACCTGATTGAACAGGACGACACCTACCGCGAAATCTGGAACTACGCCAAGAAACTGGAAGGAACGGTGCGCAACGTGGGCATGCACGCCGCCGGTGTGGTGATTGGTGACCGCCCGCTGGATGAATACGTGGCGCTGACGCGCGATGACCTGAGCAATCCGAAGGGAGAAGTAGTGGCGCAATGCGATATGAGCGCCATTTACAACGCAGGACTGCTCAAGATGGACTTCCTGGGGCTCAAGACGCTCACCGTAATGAAGGATGCGGAAACCTATGTGCGCCGCCGCGTGCCGGATTTCCGCTACGATGCCGTGGATATCACGGACAAGAAGACCTTTGAACTGCTCAACCGCGGTGATACCATGGGCGTGTTCCAGCTGGAATCCGGCGGCATGGTGGATACCTGCCGGCGCTACGGTATTGATAACATTGAAGACATCATCGCGCTTCTCGCCCTGTACCGCCCCGGTGCCATGCAGTTCATGGACGACATGATTGCCGTGAAGAAAGGCCTCAAACAAGCGGAATACGAGCACCCGCTGCTGGAGACGGTGTCCGGTCTTACCTATGGCGTGATGATTTACCAGGAACAGGTGCAGGCTGCAGCCAAGCTCCTGGCCGGTTACACTCTGGGTGGTGCAGACTTGCTGCGTCGCGCCATGGGCCACAAGGACATGCAGGAAATGGCTGAACAACGCCGCCGTTTCGTGAAAGGCTGCTGGGATGTCAACCAGATTGACGAGAAAACGGCCAATGCCATTTTCGATAAGATTCAGAAGTTCGCAGGCTACGGTTTCAACAAGTCACACTCCGCATGTTACGGCCATATTTCCTACTGGACCGCTTATCTGAAAGCCCATTTCCCGGTAGAGTTCCTCTGTGGTCTCATGACCAACGAATCAACCAATGAAAAAATTGGCGTTTTCATCCAGGAAGCCATCCGCATGGGGATTGAAGTGCTGGGGCCCTGCGTCAACCACAGTGAGGTGAAATTCTGCCCCGAAACCATGCCCAACGGCAAGCTGGCCGTGCGCTTTGGTCTTGCTTCAGTCAAGAGCATGAGTTCTGAAACCGTGCGCGTCATTGTGGAAGAGCGCGCGAAGAACGGGCCCTACAAGAGCCTGGAGGATTTCTGCTACCGCATTCCGCCGCAGAATGTGCGCCGCAACCAGATTGAAGTGCTGGTGCAATGCGGTGCGTTTGACTGGATGCACGTGTGCCGCGCCCAGATTTTCGAAAGCATTGAGCAATGCATCAACGGCGCCAGCAGCGTGCACAAGGATGCAGAGGCCGGCCAGATGGCGCTGTTCGACATGATGGGCACCACCTCTGCCCCGGTGGAGACGGTCACCCTCCAGGAATGGCCCAAGGAAAAACGGCTGGATGATGAAAAATTCCTCACGGGTGCCTATTTCACCGGCAACCCGCTGGACAGCATGCGCGGTATCATTGATTCGCCCAAGTTCCTGTCCATCGGCACGCTGCCGGATCTGACGGCAGAGGAATGCCGCGGCAGCCGGGATATGGCCGGCATGCTCCGCACGGTCACCATCAAGATGAGTAAGAGCGGACAGAAGTTTGCCATCATCACGGTGGAAGACTTTACCGGCAGCACCGAGGCCCTGCTCTGGGGCAAATCATACACCGACGCCGCAGAACAGGAAGGCCTGCTCACCGAGGGCAACTTTGTCCAGTTCCGCGCCCGCATTTCCGAGGATGAAAAGACTGGCGGCAAAAAAGTTTCCGCCAATGGAGTGGAGCAGATTGGCGGCAGCGGTGCCCGCCGCCGCGGTGGAAAGCCCAAGTTCTATGAAATCACGCTCAACACCGCTCGCCACAACGAGGGTGACCTGGCGCTGATTAAGGACATCCTGCTGAAATATCCGGGCAAAATGCCGGTGCACATGACATTCCGCAATTCTCTGGGCAACCGGGTCAGCATTGAACTGGGCGAGCGCTACTGCATCACCCCCAGCCCGAAACTGGACGAAGAACTTTCGCTTTATTCCTGACATGAAAATTGCACAGCATATCTGGCCTATCATATTTGGCGTCTGCATTCTGGCAAGTGGCATTACCGGCTATGTATGGCAAACAAACAAGAAAGCACATGTTGAGGCTGCACCCCATTCATCCGAAGAGGCGCGCGACACCCGCACGGATGCATTGAGCCTCCAGCTTTTTCAACACGCGCTTAACGATAAAACTGGAAACGTCATCGTAGCACCGGGAATCGTTCATGACCTGCTGCGGGACTTACAGACCATTGCCGGAGGTAAGACCCTTGATGCAATCAATGCGCTGCCCATATCTCCGGAGCCGTCATCCCATATTGACAGATTCTCACTGGTTGCGGCAGATATCAATCTTCATCGTACCACCCCCCATCAAAACATATTGACTCTGCCTTTCTCAGAAGACTATCCCCTGGCGTTGAGCCTCTTCAACTCCTTGCTGGCAAAGTATACGCCATATCCCAACCTGCAATTCGCCACAAGCGATAACACCAGCGCCAGAACAAAGCTGCTGGGTGGCGCCACGGCATACTTCACCCCTCGCTGGAAAATTCCGTTTGATAAGGTCAATTCACAACAAGCTGACTTTGACAGCGCCTCAGGCAGGATGCCCAAGTTTCACCAGATGCGAGCGCGCGGCGCTTACCGCACAGCAAAAGCAGACGATGCCTCATGGCAGGCTGTAGCTATTGAACTGGAGCAGCCAGGAAACAACTCAACCCCGCTTGTTTTTGTGGCCATTCTGCCCGCCACCCCGGCACGTGCGTTTGCAGCAGGGCTCACGCCGGAATCGCTCACGGCCATACGCACAGCCCTGGCAAACGCAGAACCGGCAGATTCGCTGGTCATGCTCCCACGTATGGGCCAGATTGTAGCACCGCAAGACTTTCGTTCAACTTTGAGGCAACTCGGGCTTGACAGTCTGTTCAGTGATACAGAAGCCGATTTCTCACCTTTCTGCAAGGAACAAGTGCACCTGGGCGCCGTCATTTACTCATGCGGTCTCAGCCTGCTTGAATCTCAGAACTCCACAGAGGAAGATGCATCACTGGAAGGAGCGGAAACCAGCATGGAGTTCTCGCGGCCATTCTTCTGGTTCGTGGGAGAACTGAATACAAACAGCCCCATGGAGTTCATGGGGCTGCTTGAAGAAATGTGAGACCTTGCGCTTAAAGCGGCAGAGGCATCACCTCGTGGTCGTGGTTTGCCGGGTCCTGCGGGGTGGGAAGGATTTCCTCACAAGCACCGTCTTTCAGAACCTCCAGCTTCTCCACAGGGCGGACGGGGGCAAGAACGTTGCCAAAATCGGCATAATAGTGGTTCTGCTTGATACGCACCACCTGACCCGGCTTCAGTTCTGCCAGCTTGCGGAGAATGGCTTCATCCTGCCCGGGCTCATTGTTGACGGCGTCAATGAACAACATGTTGCCCACCTCTGCCTTATCATCGCCATATTTACCCGGCTTTTCATAAGCCTCATTGGCCAGTACGCGGAATTTGGCCACGCTCTTGGCATGACCGCAGCGGTGCGGACAAAGTGCCGTGCGACCATAGCAGGGACGGGAATCCGTAGCCACATACTGGGCTACAACGGTATTCGTTGCCAGCAATTCAGCCTTCTCCGGCAGCGGGGAAGCAAAAACGGAAGGCAATACTGCCGCCATCATCAGGTAAATATAGGTTTTCATCGTATTGTATGTGTTTGTTACAAGTCAGGCGTGTTTTGTTGAATAATTTATTTAGTATTTTTTTCGAAGCAGACAGCAGAAGCCGCCAGCACCGAATCCATGCGCCGGCAGCAGCCGATATGCCGGAAATTCCGATAACGAGGAGCGGAATGCCGAGAGGGATTCTACCTCCACCGCAGACCACCCCGGAACCCGTTTCAATATATAGGAAATGACTTTTTCGTTTTCCTCCGGGTCATAGGTGCATGTAGTGTACACAATGTGGCCACCGGGGTTCACACATTGTACCGCAGAAAGCAGGATTCCTTTCTGGCGCTTGGCGTTGCCATTCACCATGGAGCTGCCCAGGCATCCGGGATTCTTAATTCCTTTGCACAGCAGAGATTGACCACTGCAGGGAGCATCTACCAGCAGCAAATCAAAGGTTTTCCCGCTGCCTGCCCACTGGTCTGGCCGGAAACCAGTCACCTCGACTCCCGGATATCCGCATTGCTGCAGGTTCTGGCGCAGAATGCCGCGGCGTCCGGGGTGTACTTCATTTGCCGTGTGATGCTGACCGCCAAAACGAGCTGCCATAAGCATCGTCTTACCGCCAGGGGCGGCGCACATATCCAGAGAAGACGCCGGCCGGGGTACTTCCGCCAGGCAAGCCGATTCCCAGCAGGAGGACAAATCCAGCGAATAATAAAGTCCCTCGGCGTAATCCGGATAAGAAGTAGGCTTCTCGCCAGCCGCCGGCACATACACACGTGGCGGCAGCCAGTCTGCTTCCAGCTTTTCACAGGCAAAAGGCGGTTCATACCCCTCAGGGGCGCGAGCGGTCAGCACCACTGCTGCGCGGGAGGACTCCCCTGCCCGCATGGCAGCCAGCAATGACTGCGTGCCAGCTTCATCCAGACCAAGCCTGGCACACAGCCTCAGTTCTCCCTTGGAAACTGTTTCTGCTTGCAGGTGAGCCATTATGCCTGGCGGTTTTCTGCTTCTTCCAGAGCCATGCGTGCTGCGCCGATGATACCTGCATCATTGCTGAACATGGCAGGCAGAATCTGCAACCTGGCGTAGTGCGGCGCATACATCTGAGCCTTCAGATAACCACGCAGGGGTGCCATCAGCAATTCACCGGCTTTGGCCACTCCACCACCAATAATGAACGCAGCGGGATTCAGCAGATAATGGCAGTTGAGTAATCCTGTTGCAAGCTTACGGGCTATCGAATCCCACATTTCAAGAGCAATGGCATCCCCCTCCTTGGCAGCAAGCTCCAGAGGATAAGGTGCGCAGTCCTCAAAGGATTTCTCCTGGCCTGCTGCGGCATAGGCGGCGGCAGCATCTTCCTGAATGCGGGGGTGGCCGATATAGTTCTCCAGCGCTCCGAAATTATGATAATACCCGGGGCGGCCCTGGTAATCAATACTGACATGACCCAGTTCCCCTGCTGCCCCCAGCGAGCCGCGCAGCATTCTACCATTTGCGACAATACCGGAGCCCACACCCGTTCCGAGGGTAAGGCATACCAGGTCATTCAGGCCCTTGCCGGCACCCAGCTTCCATTCTGCGTATGCCATGCAGTTCGCGTCATTATCCACGGCGGCTGGCAGACCGGTCATTTCCTCCAGCATAGCACGCACGGGAACATCATACCAACCGGGAACATTGGTAAGAGAATCAGCAATACCTTTATCGTGGTCAACAAAACCAGGAATGCCCATACCCACAGCCTTTACTTGCGGGTAGCGGGCGATAAGTTCGCGCAAACGCTTGCCGACTTCTGCAAAAATCGCATCGGGCGCCACAAAATCCTGTGTACGCACCGGTTCGGCACGGTCAATAATCTCTGTGCCGCGCACCACGGCAAACTTAATGGAGGTTCCCCCCATATCAACACCAATACTCAACATATCTTCTGCCATACGGCGAATATATTATCACAGTGATGGCGTCGGGAAAAGATAAAAAAACAAGGTTTGTCGAATTCGTTGCAACTCTATCTTCTCCGTATGAGTCATCTGTTGCTCCGGCTCTTTTATGACGAGTGGTTGCGGAAGTAATCCACTTGCCATACCTACAGGGAAACTCACTGCAAATCCCCACCTTCTAACAGTAATCAGAAATCCAGCACGCATGACCGATGCCTCATCGTATCAGAACGTAAGGGAAACGATGCGTCTCTGCTGGCTGGCTTCATCATCGCTAGCAACTAATTGTTAGATAGAAAAAAGGCAAAGAAAGGCCTTTCACATCCGCCTCGTCAGGCGGATATTTGTCTGGTATCCTCGGCGGGGGCATCAGACACCTCATCCATAGCAATACGGCGGGCGGGAGTAATGCCGAAATTGCGCAATTCATCAATCTGGCGCACCAGGTTGCCATTGCCGGTCTTGAATTGCCCGCGGGCCAGCTCAAAGGATTTGGAAAGGGTATCAATGGCGCGCTTGACCTTTTCCATGCTGTCATCCAGCGTGGCGCATTTCTTGTACAAGAGTTCAGCACGGGAAATGATATTGTGAACATTGCGGGACTGGCGTTCCTTCTGCCAGAGGTTTGCCGCCAGCTGCAGTGCCATGAGCAGATTCGTGGGGCTGATGAGAAGCACGCCCCGTTCATAAGCATCGCGCACCAGCTGGGGCTGCGCCTGCACTGCCCCGATATAGGCAGCTTCATTCGGCATGAACATGAGCACATGTCCGATAGCACCGGGCACAATGGAGGCGTAATCCTTATCCGCCAGTTCGGCAATATGCTTGCGAACCGAATCCACATGGGCTTTCAGAGCAGAATCACGCTCCGCAGGGGCGCTGTCAGCATCAAGTTCCATCAGTCGGGCATAGGCAGTCAGGGAGACTTTGGAATCGATGATGATACGACGGTCCTCAGGCAGATTCACAATCACATCCGGGCGGAAGATATTCCCCTCGCGGTCCTTATAGCTGGTCTGGGTCACAAATTCCTCACCAGGGCGCAGACCGCTGCTTTCCAGCAAGCGGGAAAGTATCATCTCACCCCAGTCGCCCTGTACCTTGGAATCGCCTTTGAGCGCACGCGTCAGGTTAGCTGCATCCTGGCTGATGCCATCGGCACGCTCCATCAGCTGCTTCACCAGCGTTTCAATGCTGGTGCGGGCCGTTGCATTGCCGGTGTTCGTTTCCGTTACAGCCTTACGCAGCACATCCAACTGCTCGCGCAGGGGCTGAAGCACGGTTCCCAACTGCTCTTTGCTGCTGTTTTTGAGCTGGTCGGTATTGTGGTCGAGAATGCGGCGCGAAAGCTGTTCGAAACGTTCTTCGAGCTGTTTCTGGCGTTCCTGCCAGCGCTGTTCCTCTGCCTGGGCCTGCAAAGCCAGAAAATCATTCTGCTGCATCAGGGTGGCAATACGGGTCTCGGCATTTTTATGGCGCAAAGATGCCGCGAGATAACCAATCACACCACCAATGGCAAGGGATATAATCGCAGTAAGGAGTATGGAAATCATCATAGGGGGAAAGGTAAATTACAACGCAGGCTGCGGGCCGGAGTACGGCAGCACCGCAGGTGAGGTCAGATCCAGCGTCTCATTGTAATAGGGAGTCTGCAGCTTGAAGAGCCCCAGCAGCGTATGGAACAGGTGTTCGTGCGCCACGGTCAGAGCGGAATTTGCACGCAACTGTTGCAGAGAAGTGGCAAAATGCGGATGCAAACGCTCAAAGGCTTCATTATACAACACAAACATGCCTACGCGGCAGCCCGTGGTGGCATGGTAGGAAACATGCTGCTCACCCAATGCCGCGCGCCCCCACATACCATCGTGCCCCAGATACTCGCCATGGTCGCTCATATAGATGTACACAAATGGGCGATGCTGCACGGCCTCGGTTACGCGGCGGAAAAATTCATCGGTATAATGAATGGTGCTGTCGTATGCATTGTTCACCTCCTGCGCCTGTGCAGCCGGGTTCTGGAAATGCGTTGCCACCGGGACAAAGGGGGTATTCTGGCGGTCATAATGCTCAAAGGGAGTATGGCTACCTTCGTTGTTCACAAAGAACAACAGGTTCTGCTCTGCCGTAACCTGATTCAGAACTTCCTGCATTTGAGGAACAGCCGTCCAGGGGCTGCCCGGTGCATTGAACTTCTTTCGGGAGCGATTGCTCAGCACCATCACCACGCGGTCATACTTCAACTTCTGAGCACAACGACGACCAAAGAAGGTGTACATATCAAAGCCGTGCGCCGCAAACAAATCCAGCACCGAACCGGTGCGCGGCAGCATCTCCGGCCGCTTTTCGTGAACATCTCGCCGGGCATCGGTCAGCATGGCAATCTGTGCCTGGCAGGTATCACAGGCTGCCGATATGCAACTGGGGAAGTTGATGAGGTGTTTCTGCTGGCGCAGCCAAGGGGTTGTATCCCGCTCATATCCGTTGAGGCTCATACGGTCAGCACGGATGCTCTCACCTACATGGACAATGAGCACCACGCCCTCGCCCCCACGCAGGGTGTGCAGTTGGCTCGGAGATTCTGCGGGAGAGGTTAGGCTTTCCACCTGATTGATGGTAGCCTCATTAATGGTAAGAGCTTCACTGGCCGCATTGTAAAGTTGCGGCACCTCCGTGACCGGCCAATAAAAGTCCACTTTCTGCCGGTGGGGGGGGACCAGCAAGCCAAATGCCAGAGATGCCGTGCCGAACAGGCAGGCCGCATTGAACAAGGTAAGGCTGTGTTGCTTGCGCAATGCGCGCTTCAGTCCCCAGCAGAACAACACAGAAAGGATGAACGAAAGCGCCAGCATGCCCAGGTTGATGGGGGTCATGTACGCAAGAGCGTCATCCCACGAAGCCTCAATGGTTTCTGCCACCACCAGAGAGTTGATTCGCGAGCCATACTGCATATACCCGCAAATCTGCATGATTTCCAGCACCAGGAAAAGCACCCAGAACGCAATGGCACCGGCACGAAGCACGGCCCATAGCAACAACATGCAGCCCATGGTCATCAGCACCGAGAGGTACAGATGCCACGGCGTGGCATACGTGAAGATGTTGCAGGAGCAGTCCACCGCCATGGACAGCAGCAGTACTACCCACAAACAGGCAGATGACGGAAGCAGTGCCTTGCCCAGGCGGCGGCAAAGCAGCATTCCCACCCCCGACAGTGCGGGCAGGACGGCAACGCCCCACCCCCACCACGGGAATTCAAATGCACAGCGCCAGGTATACGCGCCCTGCCATGCCATGAATGCTGCCACAAGCAACACTACAGCAAAAAAGAAAGCGCGCGATTTTACCCAGTGGAACATACGCTCAAGCGAGCATCAGTGCTTACCGCACTTGCATTCGTGGCCTTCGTGCTTACCGCAGCAGCACTCGCCATCGCCGCAGGTGCATTCCTTGCCTTCCTGGCAGCCGCAGGTGCAATCGGGGCCGCAGTTGCACTTCGAGTCACCGCAATCGCACTTATTCTTACCACAGGACTCATTGTCGCAATCACCGCAGTCACCGTGGCAACCACCGCCGCAGGAGCAGGCGCTCATCTGCTGGTTCATGGAATCAGCCACCTCTTCATCACTGGGGGCAGAGCCCTTTTCAATAGCCAGGCAGAGGTACTGGTTCACCACAGAGAGCATATCGTCAAGCATCTGGCGGGATTCCAGGAATCCCTTGCAGAGTTCGTTCTCAACCACAGCAGAGCGAAGCTGGTCAAACTTGCTGAGTTCTTCCTCCGAGGGAGGCATGCCTTCCATGTGCTTGTTGCGCAGGGTTTCACCATATTCGCTCACCTTGCGGAACAAATCCGTAGCTTCAGGATTCTGGTAGAAAAGACCGATACGGGCCTTGGCGGCCACTACTTTCTGGCTGCTTGCAAAAGCGGCGGCCAGCTCGCCTGCGAGCTTTGCCAACTCAGGGGTAAGGGAAGTATTTGCCATAACACTCGGAGAGTAGCACATTTTCGCACCGCTTGCAATGCTGTAATGTGTCAAAAAAAAGCAGGCAGTGCGGTACACTGCCTGCTTTTCAAGGATATAACGATGGCGCTCAATCAGCTTTGGTTTTTACGCGGGCAAAGCCATTTTCCACAGAGGTTATCTCTACCGTATCCCCCGCAGACAGACCTGGGCGGCAGGATTCCGCCACCGGCAGGAACTGGTCACCATACTTCACGCAGAGGCCATCCCCCTCACCCACAATGCGGCCGGTTGTACCCGCCAGCCCTTCCTGGGCTTCTTTGGGAGCGTGGCGCATGATGCAATCCATGACCAGTTTGCGCACACAATGCGTCCACAAGGTATAGTAAAGAGTCGCACAAACTATCAGAATGAGGATATACACCAGAACAGACCACTGCACCGGCAAATCAAACTGCATGGTACCCCACAGCGCAAACACCAGCATCGAGAGCCAGGAAAGCACTTCGGTATTGCAGAAAATATCCAGCACCAACAGAGTCAGGCTTATAGCCAGCATCCAGTGCAGAAATGTCCCGTTGGACACACCGAAAAAATCAGCAAAAATAAGCATGGAAGCCATAAAAAAAACAGAAATATCAGCGTTTTAAATCAACAACTGCCGGCACACTGTTGGGCAGGTACACCGTAGAAGCCGGGTTGGTGGAAATGGTGGCGTACCCATCCAGGGCCTGCCGGTTCATGAGCACCTTGGCCGCAGCATCGGCGCCGATGATACCTGCCAGCTTCTCCACATACGCGGCCTCTGCCTCTGCGGCCAGACGGAGAGCCTCTGCCGCCCCCTGCGCACGCAGCACTGCCGCCTGTTTCTCCGCTTCTGCCAGGCGGATTTTAGCGGTGCTTTCGCCCTCGGCCTGCAGCGCCGTGGAGCGGCTGATTCGCTCTGCCTCCATCTGGCGCAGCATGGCTTCCCGCGTTTCCGTGTCGGTGGTCAGTTCCTTGATTTCAATGGAAGTGATGGCAATACCCCAGCGAGCCACGGTGGAAGAAACAGCCAGAGTCACTTTCTCTGAAATTTCAGAGCGGGAGGAAAGAATCTCATCCAGATTCCGGCTACCAACCAACGAACGCATTTCATTAAGAACCAGTTCAATGAGAGACTGATGCAGGCGTTCCACCTCGTACACAGCCTTGATGGGGTCCGTCACGCGCCAGCGCACAATGCAGTTCATCTGCATGGTCGCATTGTCCTTCGTAATGCAGGAACGGGGCTGCGTATCCAGCAACTGCTCAGTCAACTCAATGAAATAACCGTCCTTATTGGTCAGATTTCCCCATGCCGGAGAAACATCGCGCAAGCGCTGAAGAAACGGTATACGGAACTGCAAACCACTCTTCTTCACCGCGACCGGCTTGCCAAACATCTCAACAATAGCACAATGCCCCTGCTTTACTGTAAAAATGAACATAGCAACATCATACTACATGCGAACAATTATTCAACACACCCCTTTGTCATAGCAAGATATGCAGCACCGCGAATGTAAAAAAAGCCTCTCTGGCTGAAAAGCAGCAGAGAGGCTGATAAAAGCTGAATGTAGAGAAATCTTTATTCCTCGCCGAGATCGTCCGTGGCGTCGAATTCCTCAGACTCTGTATCAAAGTCTGCTTCCTCGTACTTCTTGAACTTCTTGACGCGCTGGTTGGCAGGAAGAGGCGCAAGCACCATGGTAACGGTGTTGCCGGCAAGCTTAGCAGCCTGGTCCACCTGCCCCATAGTCTTCATATCCTCCACCACCTTGGCCATGACGTCCAGCCCCAGCTCACGGTGGGCATTTTCGCGGTTGCGGAAGCGCAACTGGAAACGCACCTTGTGACCATGGTCAAGGAACTGCTCCGTACGGGCCATCTTGACGTTGTAGTCATTCACATCCGTACCGACACGGAGTTTGACTTCTTTCATCTTGGTCACTTTGGACTTATTGTTCTTCTGCAGTTTGGCCTGCATGTACTTGAACTTGCCGTAGTCAATAAGTCGGCAAACAGGCGGGTCTGCATTGGGAGCTACCTCTACGAGGTCAAGTCCGATTTCCTTGGCTTTGGCGAGAGCATCGCGGGTAGCCATGACACCGAGCTGATCACCCTTGGCGGTGACGACTCGGACCTTGGGGGCACGGATTCGGTCGTTGACGCGAATCTGCGGTTCTTTTTTGCCGCCTTTATCACGCTGGTTGCGGTTATTGGCGGTGTTACTGGGTTTCTGGGGGGCTGCCACTTGTGTGTGTTCTTGGTTTAGTCCTGGAGTTCAGCAGCAGCGGGGAGGCACACGGTCCATCCCCTGCTGCTGCAGAAAGGGGTTATTGTTGTTCTTTTACTTCGGGCTGTAAGGCCGGACGAATGAGACGCTGGGTGATTTCCGCCTCAAGGGCTTCGATGAATTCATCCACCGCCATGGTGCCGATGACATCGAGCTCACGGTGACGGATGGAAACCTTGCCTTCCTCGGCCTCACGCTGCCCCACCACAATCATGTAGGGTACGCGGTCGAGGCGGGCGTTGCGAATCTTGGCACCAATCTTGTCCGGAGCATCGTCAAGCTTGACGCGTACGAACTTGGAAGCCAGCTTGGCACGCACCTGCTCAGCAAAATCTGCCACCTTGTCGGAGATAGGAAGCACACGCACCTGCTCAGGAGCGAGCCAGGTGGGGAACTTGCCGGCAAAGTGCTCGATAAGCAGACCGGTGAAACGCTCCATGGAGCCGAAGGGGGCGCGGTGAATCATCACCGGGCGGTGCGGCTTGTTGTCTGCTCCGGTGTAGTTCAGATCGAAGCGCTCGGGCAGGTTGTAGTCCACCTGCACGGTGCCCAGCTGCCAGTCGCGACCGATGACATCGCGCACGATGAAGTCAATCTTCGGGCCATAGAAAGCGGCTTCGTTCTCAGCTTCGATGAAATCGAATCCTTCTTCGCTGAGCACTTCGCGGAGCGCCTGCTCAGAGAGTTTCCAGTTCTCGATGGTGCCGACGTACTTCGGGTCGCTGTAATCCTTGTCGCGCAGGGAAAGGCGCACGCGGAAATCGTTCATCTGCAGGGTGCCGAGAATGTGCTTCACGATGCCGATGCACTGCTGCACCTCATCCTTGATCTGGTCAGGGCGGCAGAAGATGTGGGCATCGTCCTGAGTGAAACCACGCACGCGGGTCATACCGCCCAGCTCACCACTCTGCTCCCAGCGGTACACGGTGCCGAATTCGGCCAGACGCACGGGAAGGTCGCGGTAGGAGTGCGGGTCATTCGCATAAATGCGGATGTGGTGCGGGCAGTTCATGGGCTTGAGCATGAAACCGCTGATGGTGCGGGTGTCCAGCGCATTGAACAAGTCTGCGCAGGAGGCATTCTCATCGCGCAGGCGCTTGAAGTCATCCGGATCAGGAATCGGCGGGAACTGGCTTTCCTTGTAGTGCTCCCAGTGACCGGAGGTCATGTACAAATCCAGCTTACCGATGTTGGGAGTGAATACCTGCGAGTAACCGATGCGGTCAAGCTCCTCGGTGATGAAATCCTGGAGTTCGCGACGAATGATGGCACCCTTGGGTTTCCAGAGCACAAGTCCCTGCCCGACCATTTCGTCAATGGTGAAGAGCCCCATTTCGCGACCGAGACGGCGGTGGTCACGCTTCTTGGCTTCCTCCAGACGGGCGAGGTGTTCGTCCAGCTGGATGCGGTTCGGGAAGCATGTACCATAAATACGCTGCAGGCGGGGTCCATTGGCATCGCCCATGTAGTAGGCAGAGGCCACGCTCATAATCTTGAAGGCCTTGCAGTTACCCGTGCGACCCACGTGCGGGCCGGCGCAAAGGTCGGTGAACTCACCGTTGCGGAAAATGGAGATTTCCTCGCCCTCGGGGATGCGGTTAAGGAGGTCTACCTTGAATTTGGAAGCCACATCGCGGGGGCCGCCAGCGCCAAGTTCACCGCTCTGAGCCATGGCCATGGCCTCATCGCGGGTGACGGTAGTTCGTTCGAATGTCTGATTCTCCTTGACGATTTTCTTCATCTCTGCCTCAATCTGCTCGAATTCGGCGGTGGAGATGTTGTGGTCAAGTTCGATGTCATAGTAGAAGCCATTTTCAATGGCGGGACCTGCGGCCAGCTGGGCCTGGGGCCAGATGCGGCAAATGGCAGCGGCCAGCACGTGCGCGCAGGAGTGGCGCAGGCGCTCAAGGTCGCTTGCCTGGTTGCGTTCTTCCAGGGTCTTGCGTTCTTTAGGTTCAGACATATCGTGTTAAGTGAGCCCCTAATATGGCGCTTTCAGGCGGATTTTTCAAGCTTAATCAACGCCACCAGGGTAAAAAATGAAAGTTTTCCTTATTTTTTGCGTCGTTTACGGAAACCAGGCAAGCCGCCTTTGAGCGCCCGCCTGTGCGTGCGTATGGAGTTGAGCTTTACTTTCAACATCCGGAAGGGAGCGGAGAGGACATGCAGCACACCCGCCACACTGGTGTAGGAATGAGGGGTCAGCGTTTTATCATACTTATCCGTATAAGTTACAGAGATACCGCTCACATCTGACATCCCGTCAAAGTGTTCAACCAAATCTGGCTGAATAGCATATACACCCACACCGGGCATGGCTGCCACCGTGTCTTTGTAGAACGTATCAATAGCACGGTGTATCGACATCCACTCCCATATTGTCTCTTCGCTCGGCATTGCAGCAAGCAGGCTGTCATACATGCTTTCAGGGACGAGATAAGCAAAGGTCGACAAAACCCCTTCTACCTTCCAGAGGGCATGCTCGCCGCTACTCTGTACGCTTTTCCCATACGGAGTCGGGCGGCTGTACCCCAGATAAAGCATGTACTTGCCGCTCAAATGTTCAAGCGCATATTCCAACATGGCCAACGCATCCGGATGCATGCCGGTCACGACATCATCCTCCATAATCAGCACGTTGCGCCAACCTTTCTCTTTTGCTGTGGCTATGGCTTTGGCATGTGACAAGGCGCAGCCGCCAGCACCACCCCAGTAAGATGCGCGCTCTCCGGTTCGTTCCGTAAACCACGGAGACTTGCCATAACTAGGTAAAGCCCTGCCCAGAACAGCTGAAAGACGGTTCACCTTTTCCAAAGGTAAACGGTCTCCATTATCCTGGAGAAATTTATCCATCCGGTCCTTGCTGGTATCCAGATTAATCACCAGTATACCGTCCACCTTGTCCCAGGCTGAGTGAAGTTTCTGATTCATACTATCTGATATCCGTTAGTGTATACGCCCATAGTCATCGGAGAATCGTTCTATATCCTCCTCAGAAAGATAATTTCCAATCTGCACCTCAATCAACGCCAGCGGCGCAGTCCCGTTGTTGCTCAGGCGGTGAATGCTCCCGCTGGGAATCATGATGGATTCGCCCACGTTCAGGTGCATCAGATTGTTATCACACACAACCGTTGCCACTCCGGCAGTCACAATCCAGCGCTCGGTGCGGTGCTGGTGGCGCTGCAGTGAAATACGCCCACCCGGGCGCAGGAGAAGCTTCTTCACCACCACATGCGGCTGCATATCCAGAACCTGCCACTCCCCCCAGGGGCGTACCCCCTTCTCGCCCACGTTATATGTAATACTGGAAGTCATTACTTAGATAACGTTTGTCTGATGCTTGTGGTGGAGCGCTCTGGTAGGTTTCCGTGAGGTATACGGGAACTGGTGACATATCGAATTCCCTTACTCTCCACAAAAGCCTTTTTCTCATCGCTCGTTCCATCCGCATTCACAAAGAAGATATCCGGCTGCACCTCATCCAGCAGCGGAGCAAAATCCAGAATCTTACCGGTATCGGGGCCAATGTATACTTTCTTGACAAAACGAATAGCCTCAAGCATGTACTTGCGTTCGTCCTCCGTATACATCGTCTTGCGGTTCTTCAAGGCCATCACGGTAGCGTCTGAACCAATAGAGACATACACATCACCATACGTTGCAGCCTCTTCCAGAAAGGCAATATGCCCACTGTGCAGTACATCAAAACAGCCAGATACAAATACTTTTGCCATATTAAGAGAAAGATAAAGATAAGAATTACTTGATTACACCGCGCTTACGCAAGCGTTCCAGGAAACGCGGTTCCCATGCCACCTGTTCGTCTTTGCCGAAGGTGCGGCAGTAGGGTTCAATGGGATACATATCCTCGCATGCATCCACCGCAGCGTCGCGCTGTTCCTTTGTCGCGTACAGATACAGGGCATACCCACCATGACCACCTCCGCAGTACTTATGAGCAAGTTGATTACCAATATCGGGTAAAGGCAACATCCCCTCCTCCCGCTGAAGCTGATAACTTTGCTGCACGGCAACAGCAAGGACATCGACATCCTGCTGCAACACGCCCAGACGAGCGATGCGAGCCGCACGGGCTATACGGTCAAACGGGCGCTCATACCCGGCAAAACCAGGAGTGTAGTGCTTGACCCGAGTATCATACACAGCCATCAGCCCCTTGAGGAATTCTCCGGTATTCTTGAAATCGAGTACGGGCTTTTCTCCGGATTTCCAGACACAAGCCCCCGTTTCAGCAATGACGGCAGGGTCCTGCCAGCCCACCCCGAGGCCGAGTTCTGAAGCCACCGGATCCCAGCCGTTGAGCACGCTCCAGCCACCGCTTCCGCCAAGCCCTGCGCCCTGACGATACAACCATTCCTTGAGGGAAACCGTGGGAGAAATGGAACAATTGACAATATATTCACCCGGCATGGCATTCTCGGGCACATCCAGCCACCCGCCAGCAAAGTCCACACGCAACGGAGCATGCAGAGGAGCCTTGATACGTGACAAAACCTGGGAACAGGTTACCTGTCCATCCGCAGGCTGATTCTTCTCCAATATCACGAACTCAACACCATGCTCCTCGCAGAACTGGCGTTTCTGTTCAATGTACTGGTCATCCGTTGTCACGGCCAGCACCTGCGGAGCGGCCGCCAGCAAAGCACTGCGGAATGACAATGCAACATCGTTATCAGTCGATTCCACAACCTCATCCACCATCTGCAAGGAACTGATAACCGCACGCTTATCAGCGTCATCCAGAACAGATTTCTTATCATAAAGCGTCCAGAGCAAATCTGCTGATGGATACGAAACAATGAGATAATCACCCAAAGCCTTGGCATCTTCAAAAAAACGAACATGCCCGGCATGAAGCACATTGAAAGCGCCCGATACAAAAACCTTTTTCATAGAGAACAAAACGGAAAATCAAAAACCTATTTTCTGACCACGAGCGGCCATATCCTGATTGACGAGCACCTTCTGCAGAGAACGCTGCAGAGCAGGCAGGATGAGAGGTAACAAAAGCTGTGCCACGAAGGAAACGGCTGATGTTCCACCCTGTTCAACCTTCTTTTCAGCCGATTTACTACGTTTGCGCAATCCGGCAAGAACCCCCATTACAGAAGCAGCTGCACCAGCCATCACCCCAACGCGTTTCAACGTAGCTGGAGAAACAGGCAATGCGTTGACACAACGCGAAACGTGCTCTTTCGATGCTGTTGCTGCATCAAGAACAGCCACCCGGCTCTCAGCAACACGAATCAGCGCTCGTTGTTTCCCTTGCAAAGTAATTTGAGACATTGCCAATCGTTCTTTAATTCCTCCACTGTAGCAGGAGCAAGTTGTTTGCCCCCCATTGCTCTGACCCGCAGCAACAACAACAGCGCCAAAGCGAAATTCAGCAGGCAGACTACCCCAAGGGACCAGGCCAACCCGAGCCACATACCCAGCACAACCGCCAGCACCGCACAAAAGACAAAATAAGCCCCCAGCAATAAAACGCAGGCAATGATTACCATTGCCACGCGTTTTACCTGATGCTGAGCATACTCCTTAACCTCTGCCGAGAACAATTCACCCAGCGCGCTGGTGTGTTCCAACGTACGCTGAGCAACAGCCCGCACCTGCTGTGCCGCAGCGACAGCCTCAGTGCGCAAAGCATCTTTCTGCTCCTTAATTTTAAAGAGAGAAAACATAATCCATTCTCACCAGAGATTCACCGTCGACTCAACGGCGACCACCAAGGATAAGGCCGATGAGCACACCGATTCCCAGTGCACCCAGAACACTACCGGTGGGATTCTCCTTCACGTAAGCTTCCCCAGCCTTGTGGTATTCCTTGGCAGCAGAGCGGGTCTTATCCCACCCCACATTCATCTGCACACGAGCCTTATCCCAGCCTTCGTTGAGCTGGGCACGTGCCTGGTCTGCATATTCGCGTACATGCACCATCTGTTCTACTGCAGCACGGCGAATCTTCTCATACTGCTCACTTGCGTACTTGCGTGCTGCGTCAAGGCGGTCACAGGCATCAGACGTCGGCGCAGGCGAGGCGGTTACCGGAGTTTCCTTCATTTCTTCATTTTCCATAACTTGCAGAATGTTCGTTGTTCATTACGGGGCGTCCATACTCAAACGCCTCTCTACTGATACGATATTATAAGCACAATCAGTTCATAAACGCAAGCAAACTTAGACAAAATGACGAATTTTCCCATCCAGGCACCGTCATCGCGCGCACGTGCGATATTTTTTGCCATCAAAATCATTATTGCCTTGCCAACTGAAAACAACGCTGGTATAATTCCACGGCTTAATTCAACACATGAAAGCAATTCTGGCATTAGAAGACGGGACAATTTTCGAAGGCATCTCCATTGGTGCTACGGGCACAGTAACAGGCGAAGCCTGCTTCAACACCGCCGTAATGGGCTACCAGGAAATCGTGACTGACCCCACCTACAAGGGGCAGATTCTGGCGATGACCTATTCCCTCATCGGCAACTACGGCATCGTGGAGGAAGACAGCGAAAGCCCTGCACCGCAGGCGGCTGCCCTCATCATCGGCGAGCTTTCCAATCTGCACTCCAGCTGGCGCGCAGATTGCCCCATGAATGACTGGCTCAAGCGCCACAACACCCCCGGCATTGAGGGAGTGGACACCCGCAAGCTGGCACGCCACATCCGCACCAACGGCAGCATGCGCGCCTGCGTGACCACCGAACTGAACGCCACGGAAGCAGTGGCCCGTGCCAAGGAAGCAGCCATGCTCGATGGCGCCGCCCTGGCGAATCAGGTTACCTGCAAGGAAGCCTATACCTGGAGCGGTGAATCCCGCCCGTGGAAATTGCCGAACAAGACCGCAGGAGACATGACCAACTACGGCACTCTGGCTCCGGCCACCTGCAAGGTAGCAGCCATTGACCTCGGCATCAAGAACAGCACCCTGCGTGCCCTGCGCCAGGATGGTTGCGAAGTCACCGTAGTTCCTGCCACAACCTCCGCTGCAGACATTCTTGCCATGCAGCCTGATGGCGTGTTCCTCTCCAGTGGTCCCGGCGACCCCGCCGCCTGCGTGGAGGTCATCAACACGGTGAAGGAACTACTTGGCAAGGTTCCTGTATTTGGTCTCGGTCTCGGGCATCAGATTCTTGGCATTGCCCTGGGTGGCAGCACTGCCCGCCTGAAGTTCGGCCACCGCGGTGCCAACCAGCCGGCCAAGGAGCTCTCCACAGGTAAAGTGGAAATCACCGCTCCGAATCACAGCTTTGCCGTGCAGGCAGACTCCCTGCCCGCCGGTGTTGAAGTGACTCACCTCAACCTGAATGATGACAGCGTTGCCGGTATCATCTGCCGTGAGAAGCTCGCCGCAGGCACGGAATACACCCCGGAAGCCAGGAACGGCTGCACATTCGGCACGTTCGTGGGCATGATTAACGCTGCAAAATAATAATTTTCCGACATGAATACACTAGTCATTGGCTCCCAGTGGGGAGATGAAGGCAAGGGGAAAGTCATCGACTTCCTCACCGAAACCGCCGATCTGGTGGTGCGCAGCCAGGGCGGCAGCAATGCCGGCCACACCGTTATCGCCAACGGTCAGAAATACGTACTGCACCTTGTTCCCTCCGGCATTCTCTGGGATAACAAGGTCAACATCATCGGCAACGGCGTAGTGATCAACCCCACCTCCCTGGTGGATGAAATCAACTACCTGCTGGAAAAGGGCGTCACCATCACCCCGGAGAAGCTGCTCATTTCCGACCGCGCTCATGTCGTGCTTCCCATTCACAAGGAAATCGACGCAGCACAGGAAGAAGCCCTTGGCGACCAGAAGATTGGCACCACCAAGCAGGGCATCGGCCCGACCTATGCAGACAAGGCCCGCCGCATCGGCATCCGCATGATTGACCTGGCCGATGCAGACCGCCTGCGCGGGGTGCTGGAGGCCCGCATCAAGACAGCCAATGATGAACTGGCTCGTCTGGGCTGGCCCAAGGCTGATCCCCAGGTAACGCTCGATGCCGTCATGGCTGCAGCAGATGTACTGCGACCCCACATCACCAACACCATACCGGTGGTGAATGACGCCATCAAGGCCGGCAAGACCGTGCTCTTCGAGGGCGCCCAGGGTGCCATGCTCGATATCGATTTCGGTACCTATCCCTTCGTAACCAGCTCCAACACCAGTGCCGGCGGTTGCTGCACCGGTTCCGGTGTAGCCCCCACCAAGATTGACAAAATCATCGGCGTGTGCAAGGCATACACCACCCGCGTAGGCGCAGGTCCTTTCGTGACAGAGGACGATGAGATTGCTGATTATCTGCACGGCCTTGGCCGTGAGTTCGGTGCCACCACAGGTCGGCCCCGCCGCTGCGGCTGGACGGACGGCGTTGTGCTTCGTTTCTCGGCCATGTTCAATGGCTTCGATGAAATGGCCATGACCAATCTGGACGGGCTGGACGAGCGCGACACCATCAAGATCTGCACTGCTTACAAACTGGGCGATGAGATTCTGGAATATCCCCCTGCCCGCATTGAGGACTGGGACAAATGCGAACCGATTTACGAAACCGTGCCCGGCTGGAAGCAGGATATTTCCAAGTGCACCACCTGGGAGGAACTGCCCGAGAACTGCAAGGCCTACGTGAAGCGTTTCGGCGAAGTAGTAGGTTGCCCTGTTGGTTCTGTGGGTGTTGGCCCCGACCGCGAGCAGACCATTCCGGTTCCGTTCTGAAGAATCAGATAAACCATTCCATAAAAAAAGCCGCATCCATCAAGGTGCGGTTTTTTTATGTATCACGAATCAGGCGCGGGGTGCGTTCTGCCCGCCCACAAGCAAAACCATTTCACCTTTCGGCGGCTTGGCTTTAAACTCCTCCAGCAAAGAAGCGGCGCTTCCCCGGTGATAGGTCTCAAACACCTTGGTCAGCTCACGCGCCACACAGATGGGGACTTCCGGGTCAATTTCCGTCAGGGCCTGCACCGTTTTCACAATACGGAACGGAGATTCATAGAAAATGCTCGTATGGCTTGCCTGCACCGCCGCCTGAAGCACTGCCCCCTTGCGGCCGGACTTGACAGGCAGAAAGCCCCCGAAAAAGAACGCGTCACTCGGCAATCCGGAACCGACCAGAGCGGTCACCACAGCAGAAGGACCAGGCAATACCGTAAAAGCCACTTCCTTTGCCTTCAATTCCTGAATGAGCCGGTATCCCGGGTCACTCACTCCCGGCATGCCGGCATCCGTCACCACTGCGAAGCTTTCACCCGCCAAAGCACGCGCCGCAATCTCCGGCGCACGCTGGGTTTCATTATGCTCATGCAGACTGATGAGCGGCTTCTTAATGCCGTAATGAGACAAGAGCATTCCAGTATTACGCGTATCCTCGCAGCACACGTAATCCACAGATTCCAGCACGGTAAGAGCCCGCCTGGTAATATCTTCCCGGTTTCCAATAGGCAGACCGACAAAACTTACGGGGTACTCTATCATCGAGTAACAAGATTTGTTGTAATCTCATCCGCGATGCGGCGTGTGGCATAGGAAACAGCCGCCTCAAATGCAGATTCCTTGTTTCCCACCTCATTGAAGAAATTACCTTCTTCAGACGTCTGGGAAGAAAGCAGCACACGGCCGTTCTTCATATCCACAATCTGGTATTCAACCTCTACCCGCACCCCAATCTGGGTACTGATATAGGTATCCTCCGTATTGGTAATCATGGAATCGCGCTCAATCTTGCAGACATTTCCCTTCACCACAAAATCAGCCTCTTTGCGTGGTGCCATGCGGAAAGTCCCATCGCTCTGCAGCGTGTTTGCCATGGCAGTTGTCATAAGCACCCCCGCATTAGGATGCTCTGTTTCATTGGCAAACATTTCAACACAGAACGTGTTCATATTCTCCATGGCCGGGGCTTTCATTCCACCAAGGTGATACCCGCAGGAAGCCAGGGTTGCAACTGCAGCGGCAGCGGCTAATGCACGAAAAGTTTTCATAACTGAGACTGTGTGGTTGCAGCTGCAGATTTTGCTTTGGCCAGAAGAGCCTCAGCCTCTTTTGCAGCTTCAGGGTTAGTAGATTTCTGACGAATCACATCCTCAAAACAGAAAATGGCAGATGTGTACTCTTTGGAACGCTCAAGATAATAACGACCTACCTCCAGCTGCTGCTGAATCATGAGCCGCTCCATATTGGAAGCCTCCGAAAGTGCCTTTTTTGCCTCAGCATGCTTAGGGAAGCGCAGCGTAAACTCTTCATACGCTTCGCGCGCATTGCTGAGGTTAACAAGGTTGTTATCTCCACGGGTGTGGCTGTCTGCCCAGAGCTGTGCCACCATGAGCTGGGCCTCGGGGGCATAGCGGCTGTCAGGGTATTTCTCCACCAGGCGGGCATATTCCAGACGCGCTTCCTCCGGGCGCTCCATGTCTACCAGATATTTTGCCAGAATGGATGACGCCGTGGCAGCCATATCATTATAGGGAGCCTTTTCCACGATTTCACGCAGCCACTTCACCACAACGCCGGATTCCATGGTAGTAGACCAAGCCCCCCACAGCACCGGCACCTCCATCTTACCAGTGGCGGCATCCATGGCCATGGCCAGCTGGTGGTTCAGAGCATCGGCATACAACGGGCTCTGCGGGTAGCGATCTATCAGTTTACCATACTCCTTGAAGGCATCGCGGTAATCCTGCGTCGCTTCATAAGAACGCCCCAGCAGGTAACGCGCCTCCGCAGCATTGGGAGCCAGTTTGTGGTACTGGGTAATTTCTTTCAACGGCTTACGGGATTTCGCCATCCGTCCCTCAGCCTGATGCACCTTCGCCTCGGCCAGCAACGCATCCGCCACGGGGTCCACGGCTTTCACCTGCCCCACCGGGGGAATGTCATCAAACGAACCACACATGGGCAACAGCAAAGCAGATGCGGCACAAAGGCGTAACAGATGCAATTTTCTCATGACATTGGCAGAATACCATGCCACATGCCCGAGTGCAAGTTCAAATACACTCCCAATGTGTCTTATTTCCGCAAACTGTTATCGAGCATAACGATGAGTTGTTTACTCCTATCCGCATGAAACTCCGAAGCATCATTCATTATTTTACCGGCAGGGACAATGAACCGGCAGTAAACACCACCCCGCAGCGCAACGTATCGCTGGATAAGTATCTTGGCCGCTGGTACGAGCAGGCACGTTTCGAAAACTGGTTTGAGACAGGACTGGATGAGGTATTCACAGATTATACAGCAGGGCCGGCCGGCAGTATCAACGTGGTTAATTGCGGCAGGAACAGCAAGGGCCGCCAGAGCTCCAGCAGGGGGAGAGCCTATCCTTGCGGCGCGGGGCTGTTGAAAGTATCATTTGTGCCACCATATGGGTGGTTCAAAGCACCTTATCATATTCTCTACACAGACCCGGACTATCAAGGTGCATTGGTTTCGGGCGCAGGTGATGCCTACCTGTGGCTGCTCACACGGCAGAAATCGCCGAACCCGGGATTACTTGATACGCTGCTCCATGAAGCACAAAGGCGCGGTTTTGACACCACGCGCCTGCGCCAGACCCGGCAATGATACCGAATCCTTTTCATCAGAAGCGGAAATCCACTCCGGCAGAAACATACAAGCCGGGGTGGTAATGGTGGCTTGCATCACGGTCCCGGTCATCATTGTACCGGCACACATCTACAGCAGTGCTCACAATGCTGCCAATCGAGCAGGTGACAATGCGTTTCGTCTGCTCCGGCTCAGAAAAATCGTACTCTGCCGTAACGCCGACCACGAGCGAACGCACCCGCAGCATACGCGTTCCCTGCTTCTGCTGCACTGCCCAGGACCCGCCAGCGCCTTTGACAAAAGCACCCAGACTGAGACCGTCTCCCATATTTCGCATGGCACGCAGGCTGTAACCACTCAGGGTCAATGTCCAATCCGGGGTGATATCCCAATCGAACGCCACCACGGGCATGATATTCCATGCGCTGGCATACGGAGCATACGCAAGGCCAACCGCATAAGAAAACGATTCACTGTAACGCACCCGGTACGTTCCCATCATATTCCAATGGAAACTGTGGGCACTGCGGGCAAAGTCCGAGTCCAAACTGGGAGAAAGCGCCAGCACCATGCTGTCTCCATTATCCCGCGGCACAATGGCCGCCACCGGTATGGAGAAATGATACAGCGCATTATGCTGTACATCCAGCGAACCCGTTGAGTGCAGCCAGGTCACATCTGCATTGACAGAGGCATTGAACATCCACCCCTTGCCGCCAGAGCGCCGGGGATCCGCCAGAGGCAGGCAAAGGCTGTACTGCTGCCATCGGATACTCGAACCACCGTGGCGCTCTCCCATATTGGAAGAAAACTCGGCAGAAACAAAGCTGGGCATCATGCCGGTTTCCGGCAGCTCGTGTTGCCAGTCATTGCACAACTCCTGAGCCATCGCAGATGTATTGTCCAGCCATGTATCAAACCACCCTTCCCCCATTGCGGAGGATGCCAGCGCCAGGCATATGCACAAACTTTTCTTCATGTGCTCAATTGTAGCCAATCCAATTTACAACTTCAAGTGTTTTTATTTCATAACAGGAGTAACATATCGCGTCAGTTTCCTGCTTTATCCTTGCGGCAGCAACATGGTTTCTCTACACTGCCAGAACACCATGCGAACCCTGGCTCATATTCTCCTGATTCTCGGCTTCGGCGTTTTCCACACTCTGGCCGCCCCGCAGCCATACCCATGGTGGAAAAGCATGCAAAGCGCCATCATGGCCATCCAGCGGCATGGCCCCGGCAATTACAGCACCGAGGATTATGCCAAACAAGCGCTGGTCGATTCCTTTCAGTGGAACGAACAACAGGGACGCCCGGTATTCCGCCCGCTCACCGCGCGTCCATCATTCTGCTCCGCAGCCGTCTGGGCCGCCACGCTCTCAGCCCTGATGCACTGGGAAGAACAGAACCACCGCGCCATTTCCCCGGAAGCCTGGCAGGCACTACTGCCACGCATGGTCAAGGATGGCGAGGGGCCCTGGGGTTACGCCAATGCCAATGGGCCGGGCTTTGCCCTGCTGGTACACCGGTTGGGAGCCGGCATCAACTTCACGGACTGGAACCGTGCCCGCCCGTCAGATGTCCTCAAAATCTGGTGGACTGACCGCATAGGAGGCCGGGAGCGAGGACACCTCGTTGTCCTGGTCAAGGACGAGGGAGAAACCGCCTGCGTGTGGTCTGCCCACATCGCGAGAGACGGTCAGCCAGCAGGATATGGTCTGCGCCGCATCCCGAAAAGCGCCATGAAGCGCGTGCTCTTCACGCGCATCACGCGCCCGGCAGCATTTGCCAATGCAGCAGCCTTGCAGGATGAGCCGTGGCTCACCGGGCTGATGACCCGGGACACCACCTGGGCCGAATGTGTGCGGCGCTGCGGGATTAACCGTTAATCAAGCACGGGCGGGCATTCGCCCACGCGTACATAAGCCATTCCCCCGGCAATGGCTGCCTGAATGCCCGGTTCGGCATCCTCAAACACCACGCATTCACGAGGATCCACCCCCATGCGCTCCGCGCAGAGCAGGAAAATATCCGGCCGGGGTTTGCCAAACCCCGGCGGCACATCTGCCGGAGTCACCATAATGCTGAACAAATCAGCCACGCCGGCAGAAAGCAAGGTTTCCGTGGCGCCGGCGGGCATGCTGCCAGTGCCGATTGCGTAGGGAATCCCCCGCGCCTTGAGCTGGCGCACCAGTTCCACCGTTTCAGGAATAACAGGCAGCTTCTCATTCAGCAGCAGCCACGCATAGCGCTCTCGCTTCTCATCCGCCACCACCTCCGGCTCCATCTCCAGGCCATAGGTTGCATTCAAATCAGCCACTATATCAGGAGCCGCCATGCCACCGTGCGCCACAAACTCAGCCCACTGGAACACGTGGTGCGGGCAGCCATGCTTCTGCAACGCCCAGCGCCAGGCGCGGTAATGCACCGGCATGCTGTCCACCAGCGTTCCATCCAGGTCAAAAATGTAACCGGCAAATTCCTGTTCCGGCAGTGTCACACGAGCGCTCATCATTCCCCCTGCAAGTCAAATTTTTCCACAAAGCGCTGCAAGTCGCTATCCTTGCCGAACAGCACCAACACATCACCATCCAGAAACTCCAGGCTGGCATCCGGCATATCAATCACCGGCTGCTCGGGCTCAGAAAGCACATCATCCGCGGCATGATTCTCATTCACCTTGCCACGGCGCACCGTGAGCAGATTCAAGTGGTATTCCGAACGCAGCCCCACCTCCAGCAACTTGCGGCCCACCCACTCTGCCGGCAGGTGCACATCTGCCAGCGAATGAGTAGCATCCATGCGGCGCAGGCGCATCAGGCCTTCGTTCGTAAAGCGGGCGGCCAGCTGGCGGGCAGCCACCTCCTCTACGCGGATGAGGTCGCTCACGCCGATGAGCTTCAGCAGCTTGCCATGCAGCTCATTCACGCTTCGGGTCAGGAGGTTCTGCACACCCAGTTCCTTGAGCTGGGCTGTAATGAGCAGGTTGCGCTCAAACTGCTCACCCACGGCCACCACCACATAGGTATCTTCCCCCACCAGCTCCAGCTGGCGCAGCACGCGGATATCCGTGGCATCGCCCACGAGCGCGTATGTAACTCGGTCCTTCAGTTCTGTGATGATGGATTCACGCTCATCCAGAATCGTGACTTCAAAGCCAAGGTCTGCAAGGTGCAGAGCCAGGGCCCGACCAAACTGGCCAATACCAATGATAACGAATTTCATCATAATGAATCAGGTAAGAGGTAAACGGGTTTCCGGCAGGCGGATGGGCGAGGGCTCCTGCTGGCGGATAAAGATAAGCATGAACGTGAACATACCCACACGCCCGAAAAGCATGTTCAGCGATATAATGAGTTTGGAAACATCAGAAATCTGCGGCAGAGCCCCCAATTCAAAGCCGGTTGTGGTATATGCACTCACTTCCATGAACATCATTTTGACCAGCCCCTGCGGTTGCTGTGCCACGCCGGGTTCCAGCAGCAGCAGTACCAGCGTGGTAAACACAATCCAGAAAATGGAAAGCACCACAGTGGCCATGGCGCGTTCCACCGTGTTGCGGGCAATGCGGCGGTTATGCATTTCCACATCCTGCTTGCCCTTCAGTACGCGGTACACCTCCAGCAGGCACAAGGCAAACACCGGAGCATAGACCCCGCCGCCTGTGCCGGCAGGGTTTCCGCCCACAAACATCAGGAAAGCCAGAAACAGCTGATACACCGGCCCGTATTCCGCAACATCGCTCAGCGCAAACCCGGCAGAGCGGCCAACGGCGTTCCATAGCGATTCCCAGAGGCAGAAAGCCCCGCTTTCCCTGTGAACCGATGGCTCAAATGCCCCCAGCAGGGTAAGCCCGAGTGTACCCCCCACCATCACAATGAGCATCACGCGCAGCACAAGCCAGGAGTTCGTACTCCAGCGCCGGGCTGTACGCTTGCCGGAAAGACGTTCCTTCAAACGCGTTATCCCTTCCAGATACACACCAAAGCCCACCGTCCCAATCAGCACCAGCAGCATCATGACCGCCTGCACCAGGCGATTCTCAGCCACACCAGCCTGCTCCATCCCGGCCGGGAAGATGGTGATACCCGCATTGCAGAATGATGACACGGCGTGGAAAATGGCATAACCCCACAAATTCTCCTGAGGGAATCCCGGCTGCCCGTGCCAGCAATAATACAAGCAGGCAGCCCCCACAATTTCTGCCGTAATGGTCACATAAAACACGGCGCGCAACAAAGAGGGCACAATATTCACACCCTGCTGGTCCAGCATGCCGGAAACAGACATGCTGTCGCGCACCGCCAGACGCTTGCCCACCATCATCAGCACAAAGTAGGAGAACGTCATCACGCCGATTGCCCCCACCTGGATATCAAGCAGAATCACTAGTTTACCCAGCGGCGTAAAGGTTGATGCCACATCCACGCTCGTAAGCCCGGTAATGGATGTTGCAGAAGCACAGGTGAACAGTGCATCCACCAGGGAAATCGGCTTATACGTGGCGCCCGGGGTCAGCAGAATCAAGGTACTGAGCAGCACCAGAACCACCATGTAGGTAAAGAAGCGCATAGCCGGAGACCACCGGCTGCCGCCCTTCATGGGACTGCGGCGGCGCGCCCGGATGATTGACCCTATCGTGCCAATGGAAAAGCCACCCAGCAGGAAACTGCACACCAGACTGGCCAGAAACGCCCAGCGGTCAAATATATTCCAGACTCCACCGTAGAAGATAATAGAAGCAGCAATACCCACCAGCAGCTGCACCCACAGGAAACGCCCCGGCAGCCCGTGCCGCCACCACTCCATGACCAGGTGCAGAAAAACAACCAGCGTGTTAAACCACACCAGCCCGCAGAGCAGCAGATGAGATGCTCCGACAAAGGCATCACGCTCTGCCGGAGTATTGGCTACACCTTCGAAACACGCTTCCCACAACACGACAAAAAGCACCAGGATACCGGAAATGACTTCCGGCAATTCCAGCACTCTGTGGCGGTGTTCTTTCTGACTTTGAGGTATCACTCCCGGGAATTATAGCAAATATTCATCCCATTGGCAAGTTTTGCAATGCAATCAATTCTCTACCAACACATAACAAGAGAAACACCTCCACAGAACCATTTCTTACTGATAAAGCCTATCCCCCCGGCATATAAAAACGGCACTGTGCCCACATAAGGGAACAGTGCCGTGAGAAAGAACAGCGTCGCTTGCGGACGTGGCCTAAGCGCGCAGCTTAGGACTTGTAACGCAAACGCTTCTTGTGGCGGTTCTGGCGCATGCGCTTGCTGCGCTTGTGCTTGTTAATCTTGGCCTTACGTCTCTTCTTAAGCGAT
>JAFYRS010000093.1 GCA_017546845.1 Akkermansia sp. | reverse complement strand
TTTTACGAAGCCTGGAGCATAGCGGATTCGAACCGCTGACCTTCTCAATGCCATTGAGACGCTCTACCAACTGAGCTAATACCCCGTTTTTGACGGTGTCCTGGTGAGGACGAGGAGATTTTACACATTTGCGCAGCCAAATGCAAGTCTTTTTTTTATTTTTTTCGTTCTTTGTTCCTTGATTCCTGGAAAAGAAGAACATTAACCAATAGTAATGAATACGTTATGCGATTTTTTAAATTTTTGCATTTTTTCAGGAGAAAGCAGTGCTCGTGCTGTCTTCTGGCCAGGAAGGGGGTGGAGGCAGGAGCATTTACAGGGAAGGCACGGCCTCCAGCAGGGCGCGGGTGTATTCTGCCTGCGGGTGGCGGAAAACGGCATCTGCCGTGCCGTATTCCACCAGGCGGCCACGGCGCATCACAGCGATGTCATCTGCCAGGTAGTGAACCACGCCCAGGTCATGCGAGATAAATATCATGGTGATGCCCATTTCCCGCACCAGGTCGGTGAGCAGGTTGAGAATCTGGCTCTGGATGGAGACATCGAGCGCAGAGACCGGCTCATCTGCCAGCAGCAGGGCAGGCTGCGGCGCAATGGCGCGGGCAATGGCGATGCGCTGGCGCTGGCCGCCGGAAAATTCATGCGGGTATTTGTACATGTGCTCAGGGCTCAGGCCCACGCGTTCCATGAGGGCGGCCACGGCGGCCTCCCTCCCGCGGCGGGGCAGCGGCTCGCGCTGGCTGAGTGCTTCTGCCAGGGTGGAAAAGATGCTGAAACGCGGGTTGAGTGAGGCGTAGGGGTCCTGGAATACCATCTGGAAATCCAGCCGGCGGCGGCGTACCTCGCGCGGGGACAGGGCGGTGAGTTCTGTGCCGTCCAGCACAATGCGTCCGCTGGTCACGGGCTGCAGCTGCATGATGGCGCGGGAGAGGGTCGATTTACCGCAGCCGCTCTCGCCCACGAGGCCGAGGATGCTGCCGCGGGGGATGGAGAGCGAAACATCATCCACCGCACGCACCACCTCGCCGGTGGTGCCCCAGGTGTTGCGCACCAGGAAATGCACGCTCACATGTTCCAGTTCCAGATATGCCATGTGCGGGCATTGTAGCAAAAGGGGCTGCGGAATGCAATTTTCAAATGAATCATGCGCAATGGAGCTTGAATTGCCGGGCGGTCTGGTATAGAATGCAGAGTATGCCGACCCGAACACGCCGCAGCAGTTCCGCCCGCACCACTCCGGTGGTGAAAGCCGTTATTTTCCTGGGGGCAGATGCTGTTTCCATGATGGTGGCAGAGCAGTGCGGCAGCGAGACCCGCGTGCTGGATGTGCTCACCCAGCCGGTGGCGCTGGCGCACGATGTGTTCAAGGGCAGTTGCATCTCCCGCGACACGATGGACCGCTGCGTGCAGATTGCCCAGGGATACCATGAATTGCTGGCGGAATACCGCCTGGCGGGCAAGGTGGAGGTGCGCCTGCTGGCCACGAATATTCTGCTGGATGTGCGCAACATGGACACCCTGGTGAACCGCCTGCAGATTACCTGCGGCCTGCAGCTGGAGGTGATGGACGATGGCGAGATGACCCGCCTGCTCTACCTGAACACCCGCGCCCTGCTCGATTCGCATGCCGGGCTGGCCACGCAGCGTGTGCTGGTGCTGCACGTGGGCCCGGGCAACACCCGCCTGCTGATTTTTGACAAAGGCCGCATCACTTACTACGCCAGCTACCGCATGGGTGCGCACCGCACGGGCATTGCCATCAGCGATGCGGCGGAAATGGCAGGCACTGAGAGCGAAAGCTCCCTCATCCGCGAGCATATCCGCGGCATCATGGAACAGGTGGTGTATGATATTGAAGACGACCTACCGGAGCCGCCGGATGCGCTCATCATCTTCGGGCCGGATTTCCATGTCATTTCCTCTCCCCTTGCGCAGGGGGAGCATGTCAGCGAAGAGAGCCTCACCGAGCTGGCGCACGAAATTGCCGCCACGCCGCCCGCCCAGCGCCAGGCGCGCTACAAGGAGGACTACGCCAGCCTCTGCGCCCTGCTGCCCACGGTGCTCATCAACCTGGCCGTGGCGCGCGACCTGGAGCCCCGCCACATCATGTGCCCGGCAGAGGAATTCTCGCACGCCTTCCTGCGCAACCTCATGCCCGGGCGGCACGATGACCTGGCGCTGGAGGAGGAAGTGGTGCACTTCTCCGTGCTGCTGGCCAACCACTACCGCGTGGACAAGGCGCACGGGCAGCAGATACGCCGCCTCACCATGCAGCTCTTTGACCAGCTGCAGGAGCTGCACGGCCTCACCCGCCACGACCGCCTGCTGCTCAAGGTAGCCGCCATTCTGCATGAGGTGGGCAGCTACATCAACCCCAAGAAACACCACCACCACAGCCAGTATATCATCCTCAACTCCGAAATATTCGGGCTCTCCCGGGCAGATGTGGAGGTAGTGGGCCTGCTGGCGCGCTACCACCGCCACGGCGCCCCCACACCCGCAGAACCCACCTATGCCCTGCTCAGCCAGAGCGACCG
>JAFYRS010000092.1 GCA_017546845.1 Akkermansia sp. | reverse complement strand
GGGCTCGGCCATCGCGCGCGGGGCGTTCAGTGTAGGCTGGGCTGCTGGCTGCACCTGGGCGTGCCCAGGCCGGCCCGAACTGGAAATCTGCCAGGTCTGACAGATTGAGGGAATGAGTGTTCCCCTGGCTCTTTTCTTCCTTCATGAGTGTAAGATGCGTTAACTGTCAACTAGACTACTCCGAAATGCGTGCCAATGCAATCTTTTTTGCACTTTTTGCCCGAAAAAATAAGCCTATTCTTCGGTGAATTCCACACCCAGCAGGCAGATGTCGTCATCCTGCTCTGTGCTGTTGGTGAATTGGTGCACTCCGGCCAGGGCGATATCAATCATTTCGCGGATGCTCTGGGGCTTGCGCTGCTGCAGGAAATCCATAATCCGGGGGACTCCGATTTCATCGCCTTCCTCATTCCGGGCTTCGGTGAGACCATCGGTGAAAAGCATGAGCTTCATGCCGTCCTCCAGCCGGATTTCGCTTTCGCGGAAATGTGCTTTTTCCAGCAGTCCCAGTGCCGGGGTGCGGGGAATGACCGGCTGGAACGGTTTGCCATCTGCCGGAATGACAATGGGGGCCGGGTGTCCTGCGCTGGCCAGGGTGAGCCGCCGGCGGTCCAGATCCAGGTACACATAGCAGGCCGAGGCGAACATGGTGATGTTGGCCTGGGTGAAGATGCGCGACATCTGGCGGTTGAGCGAGGAGAGGAGCAGGGCGGGAGTGTCTGCCAGGTTGGCAACCTGTTCCATGAGGCCTCGCATCATGGAGGCAATGAGCGCTGCGCGTACGCCGTGCCCCATCACGTCGCAAATGAGCATATCCACGCCGCTCTGGCCCACCGGGAATACCTCGAAGCAATCGCCCGCCACACCGGCGGAGGGCATGTACACATGGTGGAACTTCGCTTTGCGCAGCGAGCCGTCGCGGTGCTGCCATTCGCGGTCGGGGATGTTGAGCGGCTGCAGTGCCTGCTGCACCTCACGCGCCAGGTTGATTTCCTTCTCCAGCGCCTTGTTCTTTTCATCCAGCTGCTTGGCCAGGCGCTGGTAGCGCTGCTGGGTCTGGATGAGGCGGGTCACATCGCTGGAGATACCTACAATGCCTTTTACGGTGCCATCTGCCGCATACCACGGGAATTTGGAGACTCGGCTCCAGGTGGATTTGCCACCTTTCCATTTTTCGTGGTGCACGCGGTTGGTGATGGCTTTGCCCGTGGCCATGATTTCGGCTTCCTCGGCGCGGGCAATCTCGCACATTTCGGGGTCGAAGAAGTTGCTGTCCCTGCTGCCGATGAGGTCGGAGGGGGTGCGGACCTTCATCTTTCTGGCCGTGGATTCGTTCGCAATGACGAACCTGGATTCGCGGTTCTTGAAGAAGATGTTATCCGGCAGGCAGTTGATGAGCGTGCGGAAGAGGTCGCGGTCTTCCATGGCGTGCAGGTCTGCCATCTTGCGGCGGGTGATGTCCACCCACACGCCGACCAGCCGGCTGGGCTTCTTGTTCTCGTCATATTCCAGCAAGCCGTTGATACGCACCCATTTCCACCCTCGGTTGCGCTGGTTGAGCAGGCGCACTTCCACACGCAGCGGATTGTAGGTGGGGCGGTCGATATAGCGTTTCACCGTAGTGGTGAAAAAGGAAACGTCCTCCGGGTGAATGGTTTTCTCCGGTTCGGTGAAGATGTTGGGCGCCCAGTCCTGCATGCTCATGCCCATCATTTTTACGCATTGCTCGGTGTAGAAGATTTCATCGTTCTCGAACAACCAGCAGAATACGCCTTCCTCGGCGGCGCGCAGCGCCTTACGCACCATGTCCCATACAAAAACTCCGGGCACGGTCCGCTTCGCATTGTTCTGCTCTGCCGCTTCGCTCATTGCCTTATACCATACCGGGTCTGCCCGGTAATTTCAAGCAGAATCGTCCCGCGGCGTGCAGAAAAATCATCTTTTTTCTGCACGCTTCCAGATTCATCGCTGTTGCGTGGCTGCTCATGTCAAGCGTAGAGTGAATCCCGGCGCAGCGTTCTGCGCGGGCTTCGCAGCCGGGTGCCTTTTTTTCAGTGGCTCTTTTTCTGAATTGCTTGTACCCTTTACTCAATCTGCCATGAGGGCAGGATATACAAATATGTTTACTGATAATGACATTTCCGCAAATGGTTTCGATAAATTCATCCGAAGTTTGACAAGGTATCCAATATTGTCATTGTAGATATCAGGGGTACAATCGCTAAAAGAAATACGATATCTTTGTTGGCCAAATAATGTGAATAAAAGAATAAGCAGTAATATTGAACCTATTATATATTTTTTTGTTATTCAGGCACATTTTTAAACGTAGGCCCGAATTTAAGTGTTGGTCAGGTAGATCAATGCCCCTACTATACCGAATTCAAGATTTCCGGGATTGCTCAACTTACATTAAGGGGATTCGGCCTCGAAGTTGGTATAAGCATTCCTGCAAAGTCAAAGAATGATTGTGCAGATATTTCATATTCTACTGCATGGCAGTTAAATCCAACTGTCTATGTGGCGGGAGGGATTAAAGGAGAAGGTTCCTGCATTAAACCAATCTAATTAAGTCCTCATAAAAACACAAGCTCACGCGGAAATTAAAGTTCGCGTGGGCTTTTTGTTTCTGAAAGGGCGCATAGGCGATATGTCTGCATTCTTACTTGTAATCGAGGGGGGAGTCCTTTAATTGTACGGGGATACCTTTGAAAAAGATAGTGTGTTTGAAACCAAGGTCGGTCTCCATAACTTTTCCACAGTTTTTACACGACACATAACATGTTTGATCTACATATGAGGTGGATATAGAAATCCCTGTACTTTCCTCATCTTCTACATGGAATAATTGCATTGAATAGTGGCTGCAACGCGGACATTTTAATCTAAAGAAAGAGCGATATACTAAGACAACTACAATCGTGGAAAGAGAAATAAGGAAGCCTAATAGCGCAATCTCATAGGGATATTTATGGTGCATCCACGTAATTCCTAGAATCATAGGTATTACGACTAAAGCAAGGGTTACCCAGCCTGTGAGGTATTTTTTATATATAGGATATCTCTTCATATAGCTGCATACTAGTTGGCTCTCC
>JAFYRS010000091.1 GCA_017546845.1 Akkermansia sp. | reverse complement strand
CCCAGGGTGTGGTGCCCTGCTACCGTCTGGTAGACAGCTGCTCCGCTGAGTTCGAGGCCATCACGCCCTATTTCTACTCCTCCTACGGTGAAGAGAACGAAGCCCGCAAGACGGACAAGAAGAAAATCATGATTCTGGGCGGTGGCCCGAACCGCATCGGCCAGGGCATCGAGTTCGACTACTGCTGCTCGCACGCCTCCTTCGCCCTCAAGGAACTGGGTTACGAGACCATCATGGTGAACTCCAACCCGGAGACCGTCTCCACCGACTTCGACACCTCCGACAAGCTCTACTTCGAGCCGCTGACCCTGGAAGATGTGCTCAACATCTGCGACCAGGAGAAGCCTGATGGCGTCATCGTTCAGTTCGGCGGCCAGACCCCGCTGAACCTGGCTGCCGCCTTGCAGGAACGCGGTGTACCCATCATCGGTACCAGCCCCCGCAGCATCGAGCTGGCAGAAGACCGCAAGTACTTCTCTGCCCTGCTGGATGAAATCGGCCTGAAGCAGGCTGAGGCCGGCACCGCCACCAATGAGGACGAAGCCGTGGCCGTGGCTAACCGCATCGGTTATCCGGTGCTGGTGCGCCCCTCCTTCGTGCTGGGTGGCCGCGCCATGATGATTGTGTACGATGAGCAGGAACTGCGCACCTACATGCGCGAGGCTGTGGATGCCTCGCCGGAGCGCCCGGTGCTGGTGGACCGCTTCCTGGAGCACGCCATGGAAATTGACGTGGACGTGATTGCCGACGGCGAAACCAGCGTGGTGGGTGCCATCATGCAGCACGTGGAACCTGCCGGCATCCACTCTGGTGACTCTGCCTGCATGATTCCGCCGAACCGCGTCTCCGTAGGCATGCACAAGGAAATGATGCGCGCCGCCAAGGAACTGGCTGCCAAGCTCAACGTGAAGGGTCTCATGAATTGCCAGTTTGCCATCAAGGATGAGCAGCTGTATGTGATTGAGGTGAACCCGCGCGCTTCCCGTACCGTACCCTTCGTGTCCAAGTCCATCGGTGTACCGCTGGCCAAGCTGGCTGCCAAGGTAATGAGCGGCTGCAAGCTCAAGGACCTGGGCTTCACCAAGGAAGTTGTGCCGCCCTACTACACCGTGAAGGAAGCCGTGTTCCCCTGGAACCGCTTCCCGGGCATCGACGTGGTGCTGGGACCGGAAATGCACTCCACCGGTGAGGTGATGGGCATCGACGCCGACCCGGAGGTAGCCTACCTGAAGAGCCAGGTGAGCGCCTTCAACGCCCTGCCCAAGGAAGGTCTTGTGTTCATCTCCGTAAGCGACCGCGACAAGCACATTGTGACCGATATTGCCCGCACGCTGGAAAAGGCAGGCTTCGACATCTGCGCCACCAAGGGCACCATGATTCACCTGCTGCAGAATGGCATTGAATGTGAGCGTGCCTACAAGGTGCACGAGCGCCGCCGCCCGGACATCGTTGACCGCATCAAGAACGGCGACATCGTGTTCGTTATCAACACTCCCGGTTCCCACGACGCCCGCGAGGACGAGGTTTCCATCCGCGCTGCTGCGGTAAGCAGCAACATTTCCTACACCACGGACCTCTCCAGCGCCCGCGCCTGCGCCGCCGCCATGTTCCACGCCAAGAACAAGGAAACCACCGTGCGCACACTGCAGGAATACCACGCCGAGGCTGCTGCCGAGTATCAGAACTGATAAAACCCGGAACAAAGCTTCAACGCCCCTTTCCGACCACCGGAAAGGGGCGTTTTGTTATATCCCGCCCTCAGCGGGCGGCAGCAGCACATCCACCGCAAAACCTCCAGGAAGCCGCCCGCAAAGATACATCAGCAACTCCAGATGCGGGGCACAGCGCATCCCCGCCCCTATATCCTCCCCCTGCAGTTGCAGGTAAATAGCCGGGCAACAGATACCTCGGCCCGTTGCAGCCTGATGCCGCTGCATATCCTCGCAAAGGTAAGCCGCTATCCTCTCCCGCTCCTGAATCCCGAATGAGGCGCGATGCCACGCGCCATGATACCCGGACTGAATGCTGACACGCTCCGGCGAGCCGGAATCCAGAACAAACACGCAGGAGTAATGTCCCGCGGGGCGCAACATGAACAGATTGAACTTCAGACGTCTACCGTTTTCATCCTGCAGATAGAAATTCCCTTTGTAGCTCTCTCCCGTCCTGTCGTGGTAATCACAGCAGGCACGCCAGAACTGCTCACAAGCCCTGGCAACATCACCATAAGTGCTTTCCGCCCGGACCACGCATATATGCTCCAGGCGGCGTTCCAACCATGCCGACCAGCCCAGCAAGCCCCACAGCAACACCAGCACCGCAGCATATACAAGGCTGCTCCGGTGGTGCTTTTGCCAATTTCTGAAAGAGTGATGCATTGTTCCCACCAATGTACACTCCCGGTTCTGCCACCGCAAGCAAAAAGCACATTCCAATAGCAAAGCGGCAAACGGCACATTATTACCATTTCATGAGTGCTCCAGAGTAGTTCTGTTGCAGCAGAGATTTATCTCAAAAGTCACCGCAGAGCAAAAAATTGTCGCAAACCTATCTCTCCGCTTGCACCGCTCCTCACCGCCGCGTACACAGAAAAACCAGAGACGGCAGGACTAACATACTCAGCCGTAGAAAACACTGTATTTTACACCAAACAAAATGCAGAGCACGCATATCCTTCCACCATCTCCATCAAGTTCTTCTGCACATCGCTTTTCCTATGCGATGTACACAACCTGCCTAAACGCCGAGCTGCAATCCTTTGCATACACGGCATTTAGGTAAGCCATGCCTGACAAGAAGCGAAAAAAAACAGTTGCACAAGGCTGTTGCCAGATGTTGAGTGCCCTATAGTTGCACCTAAGACTCAAAATTACCTTTCCTATATTGATACTGTGTGCTTAATACAGTAAAAGACTGCTTCCTCTACGTTGCGTGATGTTCCCTTGTCATAGGAAGACAAGCAACTCTCGTTGTGAAACGCTAAGGCCATTCATGGTGTACTTTTAACTAGCTGCAAAAATTTTTCAAAAAAAATGACATCTTTCATCTTTTAGCTGTACATCGCATAGGAAATGCGATATGCTGCCCACAGCAGCGCAGGGGGGTGAACCATTCCAGCGCGCGAGGAAGTCACACCTGTACTGCGTAACCTAAATATATTATTCGATTAGTTATGAAAAAGACACTTATTACCTTTCTTGCCTTGACTGGCATAGCCATGGCTGAATCTCTGAGTTTCGACCAATTGAGTCAGGAACTGCAGTCCGGAAAAGTTTGGTCTCAGGCCGATAAAGGTTGGACTGGCCCCATTACATTACAGTATTCTGCAGATTTATGGGCAAACACAAGCAATATAGGAACTTCGTTCACTGTGTCGTTTGATATTTCCAATATTACCAGTGTCTCCGCCGATAAAGCTATTATCAGCTTTGCAGGTAACAACAACCAGAGCCAACAGGCTGACGGTAAAATGGCGATTTTTACGGATTCCGATGGTTCCTTGGTTCTTAAAAATTTGACTGACCCCAATGCAAACGATAAATACTTTGATGGCAGCACATATGGGAACAAAACCGTCAGCAATTATGAAATGAATCTGGGAGTAAAAACTACGGATACAACCAGCTCTGCCATCACGATTACGATTGTATCTGACACGGCCGCCCAGACTCTGACGGTTTACAAAAACGGAGCTCTTGCAGGCACTTGGACGAACTGGAATACTGACACTGGCATAACTGGTTTGCAGCTTGGCCGAGTATTTGGCGGCAACTATGGAGGTAAGGATTATTTCATTGACGGCACCGCAGTTATGGATAATTTAACCATTTGGAATAAAGCATTCACTCAAACCCAGGTTCAAGGACTGCTGGTCGTTCCTGAGCCCGCCACAGCTACGCTGAGCCTTCTTGCCCTCGCTGGCCTTTGCGCCCGTCGCCGTCGCGACTGAACAAGAGTAGTTCAACACCATTCAAGTGCGGTATAACGCACTATCAAACGACACCAATCTCCCGGAGCTCTTCCCGGGAGATTGGTCTGTTATGTGCTAGAGCTCTCTACATCTGCTAGGCCACACATAAACCAAGTCCTCCTCATAATTCTTGACATTGTGGTACTGCGGCGGTAAAGTGAGGCAGAACAACACATAGAAAGCACACACACCATGGGACTTCTTCAGAATCTTGCCGCTGTCGCTATCCGCAATAAGGTCATGTCCAACCTGCGCGCCAACTGCCCGGAGGGCATCAAGGCCGAGCTCGAAACCCTGCTGGGGAACAAGGAGGCCGTAGCCGTCATCCAGAAGTTTGTGACCGATGCCATGAAGGGCGGCGGTAAAATCCAGGCAGAAGCCGTGACCTCCCTGCCCTTCCCGGCAGAAATTCAGGAGCTGCTGGCCGCCACCCCCAAACTGGTAACCTACCTGGTGCTGGCTGCCCGCATGGCTGGCAAGAAATAAACGCACGCCCCCGCCGCCATGAACACCTCTTCTCATCCCCTGCCGTGTGAACTGGAATCCGGGGAGGAACTGCTCTGGAGCGTAGACAAGCAACCGCATGTGAGCACCCGCATGGGGCTCATGTGGGGCGCGAGCATCCTGCTGCTGGTGCTGGCAGGCGTCTGCGCCGCCATGGATATCGCCGGCAATGCAGATGGGCTGCTGTACCTGGCAGCGCTGCTGCTGGTGCTGGCCATCCTTGCCGCGGGCACAGCCGTGCATGAACGCAGCAGCGACCGCCGCATTGCCTATGCACTGAGCAACCGCCGCGCCTTCATCATCGAACGCCCGGCCAAGGCAGATGGCAAGCCGGTGATTTTCTCCTTTGCCGTGTGCCCGCAGATGATATTCAAGTACCTGCGCCGCAGCAACGGGCACATGGATTACTACCTGGGCGAAGAAAAGCAGCACAAGGCTACCCACCGCCGCGGCTTCATCAACCTGGCGCCGGAGCAGGACCCCGCCCGCTTCTTTGAGCAGCTGGGCATCACCCTGCCTGCCAAGGGAGAGAAGCGCAAACCCACCCTCTACGAACGCCCGGAAGCACTGCGCAAGGGGGAAATGTGGGGCAAGTGCTTTGCTCTGCTGATATTTGCAGCAGGCTTATTCCTCTGTTTCGATGATATTTACCTGTACCTGGCAGGGCAGGAGACCACCGCAACCATCGTGGGCTATGAGGAAGGCACAGAGAAACGCGGCCGCCGTAGCCGCCGGGAGGTGACCGTGTTCTACCCGGTGGTGCATTTCTCCACCAGCGAGGGGGAAACCGGCCTGGCAGTGAGCCGCCATGGCTACGACAAAGCGCCCGCCCATGCCCCCGGCACGCAGATTCCCGTGCTCTACGATACCGCCGCGCCGGGAAATGTCACCATCAAGGACGATTCCATCCTCATGACGCCAGGCATCATGGCCTTTGGTTTCCTGTGGGTTGGCTGGTCGCTGTGGAAGCAGTGGCGCGCCCGCCGGAACCTCACCAGGCAGCCATACGTTCTGGTGGATGTGGGCGCCGCGTGATACCAGGCCCGTCTTCCCTCGCCGCGCTGCCCCTGGCAAGCGCGGCGAACTTGTCTCTATCCATTGAGAATTCAGCGTTAAAATTCTAAAATTTGCATTGACAATGAAGGGGATTGGGGGTATCCTCAGCGTCCCCGCTGAT
>JAFYRS010000090.1 GCA_017546845.1 Akkermansia sp. | reverse complement strand
TGGATGTTGGATGTAGAATGTTGATTGATGGAGGGGAGCAGGGGGTGCTGGAGCGGGTGGAAAATCTTGGAAAAGTGGAAATTTTAGCGGAAGTTCTCTTGGAAAAATGGAAATTTTGGGCGATTTTGTCTTGGAAAAGTGGAAGAAATGAGGTATATTTGTCTTGGAAAAGAGGAAATGATATGCTTAAGCGTAAGATAGACAACTACTTGTCGGATTACTATAAATCGACAAAGCGGGCCTTGCTGGTGACAGGCGCTCGTCAGACCGGAAAAACATTTTCTATCCGTCAGTTCGGAAAATGTTTCAAGCGCTTTGTCGAGATTAATTTTGTAGATAAGCCTGAGGCGATAGACATTTTCCGGAGTGCGAAAAGCAGCCGTGATATATTGGAACGCCTTTCACTCATGGCAGAAGGTGGGCTTCTGAAGGATGAAACGCTGGTATTTTTTGATGAAGTGCAGTTGTGTCCTGAAATTGTGACTGCAATCAAGTTCCTGGTGGATGAAGGTTCGTACCGGTATATTCTCAGTGGCTCCCTGCTGGGTGTGGAGTTGAAGAATTTGCGTTCGGAACCGGTTGGGTATATGGGGGTAAAGGAGATGTTTTCGCTCGATTTTGAGGAATTTATCACTTGTCTTGGGGTCGAGCCTTTTATCGTACAGCGGTTGCGTTCTGCCTGGGAAAAACGCACAGAGGTAGATACTTTTGTTCATAACAAGATGATGGAGCTGTTTCGTTTATATTTGGTTGTAGGCGGGATGCCGGCTGCTGTTAACCAATATCTGGCAAGCCACAATCTGCACGAGGTTGCTGTAGCCCAGAAAGACATCATCAACTTATACAAACGGGATATTTCGCAGTACGATCCTGCGCGCAAGCTGAACATTGGGGAGATATTTGATTTGATTCCGCCTGAACTTAATGCTGCGAATAAGCGTTTTATTCTTAAGAGTTTAAATAAAAATGCAAAGATGAAGCGCTACAGTGATGGCTTTTTGTGGCTCAAGAATGCAGGGGTGGCACTTCCTGTGTACAATGTCGAGGAACCTAAAGTGCCGCTGTTGTTGGCTCGTTCGCGCAATTTGTTCAAGTTGTTCCAGAGTGATGTGGGGCTGCTGGCAGCGCAGTATGCCTCTGGTATTCAGCTGAAAGTACTTGCTGGTGATAAGGAAATTAATTTTGGAGCTGTTTACGAGAATGCTGTGGCGCAGGAGCTGGTGGCACATGGTTTTCATCCATATTACTACAACAGCAAGAAGAGAGGAGAGTTGGATTTCGTCATTGAGCGGAACGGGGAAGTATTGCCGATAGAAGTTAAATCAGGTAAGGATTACACCGTTCATCGTGCGCTGGCTAATATGATGGATAGCTCAGAGTATTCATTCCCGGAAGCTGTTGTGTTGTGCAATGATAATCTGAAAAGGGTGGGCAGGATTACTTATGCTCCCATATATATGGTTATGTTCCTCGAAGCTGGTAGTGAAGAGCCTGCTTATTACAATATTGATTTATCCGGACTTCATTAAAGCTGCGGTAAAAAATGCTGGGGTGGGCAGGATTTAGCCTTTTCCTGCGGGTTGTTTTTTGCTAGAATGGCGGGGCTATGATGCTTGAATTCTACAAGATGACCGGGGCTGACCATGACTTTGTGATGGTGGATAACCGTGACCTTGCGTTCTCCTCGGTGCTGACTCCGGAGAATATCAAGGATGTTTGCAACCGCCGTTTCGGTATCGGGGCGGATGGGGTCATTGTTGTAGAACCGGGGCAGTCCAGGCGGACGGTGCGCATGCGTTCTTTCCATGCCGATGGGGCAGAGGGGGCTGGGTGCGCCGATGGGATGCGCTGTTTTGCTGCCTTTGTGGATTTCCTGCTGGAGACGGCTTCTCACAAAATCCGTTTTGAAACCACGGACGGTGTGGTGACGGGTGTGGTGAATGATGATGACAGCGTGACGGTGGAGGGCGGAGAGCCGGGGCCGGCGCTCATCGTGTTCCGCGGTGAGGTGATTATCTGCGAGGCCTGAGCCGCTCTGATGTATGCTTGCCGCGCCGATACATCCGCTCGATACCAAGGGCCGCCCGATTATCCTGATCGGGTTGATGGGGTGTGGCAAGACGACGGTCGGCAAGGCGCTCAGCAAGCGGACGGGTATGCCGCTGCTGGATACGGATGCCATTATCGAAGAGCAGATCGGCTGCCCGATTCCGCAGATTTTTGCGGAGAAGGGGGAGGCGCATTTCCGCGCGCTGGAGACCGCGCTGCTGCGCTACCTGCTGCAGAATCCCACGCCGAATCCCTCTATCATTTCCACGGGGGGCGGCATTGTGGTGCGCCCGGAAAACCGCAGGCTGCTGCGCATGCTGGGGTTCACGGTGTGGCTGAATGTCTCCATCAACGCGTTGCTGGTGCGCACTGCCAGGAGTGTGAACCGCCCGCTGCTGCAGAACACGGACCGCCGCGCCGTTTTTGAACGGCTGGATGCCGAGCGCCGCCCGTTCTACCAGGAATCTGCCCACCTCTGGCTGGAGGCCTCCACCATGGATGTGAACACGGTTGCCGTGCGCGTATGCGAGGAGGCTGAGAAGTTTTTTGCCGCTTTCTGATAGCCCTGCGTCATTAGTTGCTTGACTCGAATGCTGCTTTTATGGTAGGATAAGGCCATAGAATCATTATCGTTTAACCGAAGTTTTTAAGATATGAAACCCGCTACATTCAACTGCACCGTACTGCGCGACGGCCACCAGTCCCTGGCTGCCACCCGCATGTCCACCGAGCAGATGCTCGAAATCGCTCCCATCCTTGATACCATGGGCTTCTCCGCTCTGGAAACCTGGGGTGGCGCTTCCATTGACTCCGGTCTCCGCTTCCTGGGCGAACACCCGTTCGACCGTCTGGACACCCTCAAGAAGCTGGCTCCCAAGACCCCGCACATGATGCTGCTGCGCGGCCAGAACCTGGTGGGCTACACCCACTATGCCGATGACGTGGTGGAAGCCTTCGTGAAGCTGAGCGCCAAGCACGGCATGAACATCTTCCGTATCTTCGACTGCCTGAATGACCCGCAGAACATGCGCACCTCCATCAAGGCCGCCAAGGAAGCCGGCGCCCAGGCTCACGGCACCATCTGCTACACCACCTCCCCGGTGCACAACCTGGAATACTTTGCCAACCTGGCCAAGGAAATCGCCGACATGGGCGCTGATGCCATCGTCATCAAGGACATGGCCGGCCTGATTCCCCCGGCTGAAACCGCAGCCCTGACCGAGGCCATCAAGAAGGCCTGCAACCTGCCCGTGTGGATCCACACCCACGAGACCGCCGGTCTGGGTGCTGCCACCTACGTGGCCGGTATCAACGCCGGTGCAGACGCCGTGGACGTTTCCATCGCTCCCTTCGCCAACGGTACCGGCCAGCCGGACTGCATGCGCATGCTCGCCCTCATGAACGGTTACGAGCGCGCCCCGAAGCTGGAGGACGAGGAAGACTTCAAGAAGAAGCTCTCCGAAATCTCCGCCATGCTGCAGCCCGTGTACGACAGCCTCTCCCGCTTCACCAGCCACGCCAACGAAATCGTGAACAGCGATACGCTGCGCTACCAGGTGCCCGGCGGCATGCTTTCCAACTTCCGCAGCCAGCTCAAGGAAATGAACATGACCGACAAGTTCGAGGAAGTGTTCGCTGAAATCCCCGTGGTGCGCGAGGCTCTGGGCTGGATTCCGCTGGTAACCCC
>JAFYRS010000089.1 GCA_017546845.1 Akkermansia sp. | reverse complement strand
CGTTATGGCAAAAGTTCCCGTTATTCAGCTCCGCAAAGGTCACGCCGTGAACTACAACGGCGATATCTGCGTTGTGCGTGAGAGCCAGCTCAAGACTCCCCCCCGCATGGCCTCCTATGTGCAGATGACCATCCGCAGCATCGCTTCCGGCAAGGATTACAATCTGCGCCTTACCTCCAACGACTTCCTTGAGGGCGTGATGCTCAGCCGCGAGGAGATGGAATTCTCCTACGTGGACGGTATGGGCTACCACTTCCTCAACACCGAGACCTACGAGGACGTATGCGTGGGCGAGGATATCGTGGAACCCGTGAAGGATTACCTCATCGAAGGTGGTGTGTACGTGCTGCTCTTCACCGATGAAATCGTGTGCTCCATCGAGCTGCCCGCCGCCATCACCATGGAAGTGGCCGAGGCTCCCGAGGGCGTGAAGGGTAACTCCGCCAACAACGTGTACAAGAGCGCCACCATGACCACGGGCCTCGTGGTGCAGGTGCCCCTGTTCATCACCGCCGGTCAGCGCATCTCCGTGAAGACCGAAGACGGCACCTACCTGGGCCGCGTGAACAACTAATCCTGTATACAAAATCTGCTTTTCTGCCGCCGTGGAGCTCCTCCACGGCGGTTTTTTGTTGCGCTGCCAGGGGGGCTATGCTAGAATGGCATCACTAAAACAGTTTTTAACTACTATCATGATCAGTCATATCATTCGCGGTAAAAAGGTATTCGAGGACGAAATTGATGCGCTCAAGGTCATTTGCGATGAGCTCGACAATTCCTTCGATGAAGCAGTGGAAGCCATGCGCAAGGCCATTAACTCCGGCCATAAGATCATCATTGTAGGCGTGGGCAAGAGTGGTCTCATCGGCGATAAAATTGCCGCCACTCTTACCTCCACGGGTGCTCCCTCCGTGGTGCTCGATACCATGAACGCCCTGCATGGCGACCTCGGCATCGTGCAGGACGGCGACGCCTGCATCGCCATGTCCTACTCCGGCGAAACGGCAGAGCTGCTCACCCTCATGCCTTTCCTGAAGCGCTTTGATATCTCCATCATCGGCATGACCGGCAAGCCCGGTTCCACTCTGGCCCAGCTTTCCGATGTGGTGCTCAACACCCACGTGGAACGCGAGGCCGACCCGCTGAACCTGGCTCCCACTTCCTCCTCCACGGCCATGCTCGTCATGGGCGATGCCCTCGCCATGGCTCTGCTGGAAGCCCAGAACTTCACCAAGGAAGACTTTGCCCGCAGCCACCCCGGTGGTTCCCTGGGCCGCGCGCTGCTCACCCGCATCGGTGACATCATGCGTACCGAATTCGCCAAACTGCCGGAATCCTCCACCATCATGGACTGCATCATCGCCATGTCCACCGCCCGCGTGGGTGCCTGCATCCTGGTGCATGAGGACGGTTCGCTGGCCGGCGTGTTCACCCATGGTGACTTTGCCCGCGCCTACCAGAAAGACCCCGCCTGCGGTGCCAAGCCCGTGCGCGACATCATGACCAAGAACCCCGTTTATGTGGAGGCCGATAAGCTCGCCATCGTGGCCGTGAAGACCCTGCGCGACCGCCGCATCGACGACCTCGTGGTGCTCGACGCCGACAACAAACCCGTGGGCCTCATCGATACTCAGGACCACGTACGCCTCAAACTCATCTGATTTAAGGCACTGAATGCAGAAATTTTAGCCTTAAACACACTTTAGGCTTGATTTCTTTGCAGAAAAGGTGCATCATCTGCCACCGCATTTGCGAAAGCAAGAGATCTTACATTACAAAAAGCTATGAGAAAGTACGAAGCACTGATCGTTCTGAACATGAAGGGTTCTGCCACCCTCGATGAGCTGACCGCCGCCATGACGGAGAAGCTTGAGGCCGCAGGCGCCAAGGTGACCGGCACCACGAATGTGGGTCGTCGTGAATTCGCTTATGAGTCTAACCACCTGACACACGGTCAGTACATGCTGTTCCAGTTCGACGCTGAGCCCAGCGTGATTCGCACCGCCCGCGAGGCTCTCGCCATCGACGAGCGCGTACACTACCAGTACTACCGCGCCAAGTAAGGCTTGCAGCGTTTTCCAGAACGCGAAAACCTTTTTTCAAGAACCTGCTGCATCTGCGCAGCAGGTTTTTTTGTGTTCCGGTATTTCAGAGTGGCAGAACAGGGAAGGGCTGGTTCAGGGCAGCAGCTCCAGCAATTCTGCGCGGCCGGCGGGCATGTGCTGGAAGTGCCGCTGCAGGGCGTGGTGCGGGGATTCTGCCGGGCTGTAGAGTCCGTGCAGCTCGGCCAGGCGCTTTTCAAAATGCAGCAGGATGGCGCGGCGCGGTGCTGCGCTGGCCACGTAATCCAGCGCGCCGGAGATGAGGGTGTGCCACGCGGCTTCCGGTGCCCCGGCTTCTACGGTCGAGACCAGCAGGCGGGCCATGTAACTGGCCAGGCGCAGGCGCAGCAGGCTGCTGCGCAGCGCCAGGCGCGGGGAGAGCAGGGTAACGGCGGAAAGCGTGTGCAAATCGCCTTGTGAAGCGGGGCGGAAGAGCAATTCGCATTCGTGGAACAAATCTACCTGGCCGCTGAGTTCGCTGCCGGGTTTACGGGCCAGGCGGGCGGCGGTGCGCAAAATGCCGTGCTCCTGCGTGCACCAGGTGATGATGAGCCCGTGTTCGCCGAGAGGCTGTTGGCGTAATATGGTGCCCGTGTCTTTTTCCATGCGTCAATGGGCGGGGGCAGGGCGTTTGCCAGTGGTGAGGCCAGAGAGCTCCAGGGCGCGGCGGTAGGGTTCCGTGGCGCGGTTGTTGGCAAAAATCTGCGAGGCCACCCGCTGGCAATAGTCGGCTGTACTGATATCGTTTTGAGCCAGGGCAAACGCGGCGCGGCTGTAGTAGTACAACGGGGTGTCAGACATAGGGGTGAGGTGCTGCACCAGTGCGCGTGCGCTCGCTTCCTTCCCTTGCATCAGGTGGCAGAGCAGAGCCCGGAAATCCAGGACGTTGAGCACCTCCTGCTGGGTTTCGTACGGCAGCATTTCCTTGAGTTCAGCCGTCAGGCGCAGGCTTTCAGTGTAGCGCCCGCAGGCCATGTGCATATTGGCCAGGTTCATGAGCGCGACCTGGTTATCCGGCTCCTGCTGCAACACGCGCTCCAGTTCCGCGGCGGCTTCGTCAAAGAACTTTTGCTCCATGAGGCAACTGGCGCGCAGATTCCACACGCCGGGGTTGCCTCGTTGAATAATCTCGCATTCCACCAGCAGGGAGATGCAATCAATCCAACGGCCATCCCGGTAGGCCTGCTTGGCCAGGTTGAAAGTGTTGATATAACGGGTTCGCGTTTCGCGTGGCAGGTTGCTGAACTCCATGAGCCAGCGGGGAAGCTGGCGTATTTCCCCCTCATCGGTAGTCATCAGGTTTGTGGCTTCCTGCGCCATGCCGGGTATGGCGGTGACGGTGAGCAGGAGCAGCAGGAATGACAGCAACGGCCTCATTGTGCTTTGCCCAGTCGGTTGAGAATCGCTTCTGCCATGGCCTGCGGGATAAGCCCGTATTTCTGGCGCAGTATCGCCTCTGTGCCATGCTCAATGAACTGGTTGGGCCAGCCCAGGCGCAGCATGGGGGTGGCGCAGCCGCATTCATTGAGCTGCTCCATGACAGCAGAGCCGAACCCGCCGGCAATCACGTGGTCCTCCATCGTGACGACAAGACGCGTGGCTGCAGCCTGCTGGACGATGCAGTCCGTATCCAGCGGGCAGACAAAGCGGGCATTGACATGCGCACAGGAAATGCCTTGCGCGGCCAGTAGTTCGCGTACCTGGGCAGCGTACCCATTCATGTTACCCAGGGCCAGCAGGCAGACATCGCTGCCTGAGGCCAGCACTTCTGCCTTGCCTACAGGCAGGGGGGTGAGCTCGGTAGGCATTTCGACCCCCTCGCCGGCGCCGCGCGGGTAGCGGATGAGACTCGGGCAGTCATCAATGGTGTTCATGGTGGCGAGCATGTGGCCAAGCTCCGCTTCATCCTTGGGCTGCATCATCACCAGCCCGGGGATGCAGCGCATCATGGCGATATCGAACAATCCGTGGTGTGTGGGGCCGTCATCGGGCGAGAGCCCGGCGCGGTCCATGCAGAAGCGCACCGGCAGCTTCTGCAGCGCAGCGTCGTGCTGAATCATATCCACACAGCGCTGCATGAACGTTGAATAGACGGCCAGATACGGCTTGAGCCCCTGGGTAGCCTGCCCGCAGGCAAAGAGCGCGGCGTGTTCCTCTGCAATGCCTACGTCGTAGTAGCGCTTCGGGAAGCTGGCGCGGAAAATATCCAGGCGTGTACCCGTGGGCATGGCTGCGGTAATGGCGGTGATGTCCGGGTCATGTGCCGCGAGAGTGGTGAGGTGTCTGCCGAATGCTTCAGAGTAGGAGATGACACCGCCTTTGCTGGTGCTGCCGTCCTCCACGTTATACTGGCCGATGCCGTGGAACTTGGTGGGGTTGCTGGCCGCAGGGGCATAGCCGCGGCCTTTTTCGGTAATCACGTGGATGATGACCGGCCCTTCGTTACGCGCGGCAATGCGCAGTGTCTTTTCCAGGCGTGCTGTATCATGCCCGTCCACCGGGCCGTAGTAGCTTAACCCCAGCTCCTGGAAGAAGCTCAGCGGTGTGATGATGCCGTGTGCGGCGCGCACTAATTTGGAAACCTGTTTCCGGGCGCCTTCACCAGCCACTTTTTCGATGATGGCGCGCGTGTTGCGGCGCAGCCAGGCGTAGGTGTCCGTTTGCTGCAGAGAGGCAAAATAAGCCGAGAGCGCCCCCACGTTGCGGTCAATGCTCCATTCATTATCATTGAGAATAAGAATGAACTTGCGCGTGGTGGTGGCGATGTTGTTCAGCCCTTCCAGTGTGGTGCCGCAGGTGAAGGCACCGTCTCCCACCACGGAGATGACGTGGTAATCCTCCCGCGCAAGGTCGCGGGCTGCGGCCATACCCAGCCCTGCGGAAAGCGCCGTGCCGGCGTGGCCTGCGCCGTAGGCATCGTGCTCGGATTCGCTGCGTTTGCAGAATCCGGAAATGCCTCCGTGCTGGCGTATGGTTTGAATCTGCTCTGCGCGCCCGGTCAGGAGCTTGTGGATATAGCACTGGTGGGATACATCAAAGAGGATTTTGTCCTGCGGGGTGTTGAATACACGGTGCAGGGCAATGCTCAGTTCCACCAGCCCCAGGTTGGGAGCCAGGTGGCCGCCGGTTTCTGCCAGGGTGTGAATGAGGGTGCTGCGAATCTCTGCTGCAAGCTCGGGGAGCTTGTCTGCAGGGAGCGCTTTGACATCCTGCGGGGATTTGATGGATGCCAGCAGGCGCGGCTGCTCAGATGAGGGAGAATTCGGCATGGTCATCTTGGGTGTCATCGGCCGCAGGCTGTTGAGTGGCTGCCTGCTCCAGTTTCTGGATTTTCAACTCCGCATCCGCCAGCAGCTGCTCGCTGCTGCGGATGAGGGCAAGTCCTTCTGCTGCCAGCGCAATCATCTCTTCCAGCCCGGTTTCAGGATTGTTTACCTGCGCAACGATCTGTTCCAGGCGAGCCGTGGCTTCCTCGAAATTCGGGGTTTTGTTCTTTGTGCGTGGCTGCATAGGTTCCGGCTGTGGTCGTGTTATTTATTCTTGTCGCTCACGTCTTCGCGGCTGTAGTAAATCATTTCTGCACCGAGAATGAAATTGCGGTGGCGGTAAATGCCCTGTGAGGAGACCAGACTGGCCAGCGGACGCGCGGTGGATTTCTCGTTAGCGTTGCTGGTAAACAACTCTGCAAAAGCCATGTTGTGCTTGGGCGCGAGCAGCAGCAGCTTGCCTTCCAGCGCCAGGGGCGCAAAATCACCTGCGGCGCGGATGACTCCGCCGATGCCGCCGCCTTGCATCGAGTGGGAGCTGGGGGTAATCAGGAAGCCCTGCACGCTCTGCCCATGTCGGGCGAAAATGGACTCCAGGTTGCGGGTGTAATCAGTAAGGCTCAGCGGCATCCACAGGGCCTTGCGGTCGGCATACCAGGCCACGGCCCAGGGCTGATCCGTCACCACGATTTCCTTATCGTTGGTCATATCATGCAGCTTGCCATTCAACGCAGCCGGATAATAGGGGGGGAAGTGAGGAATGCCGCGGGCGCTGGTCCAGATGCCCATGTACAGCTGTTTGGGCAGCTGGAACAGGAACAGACCGGATGATACGAGCAGCATGCCTGCAATGGCCAGGGCACGCACCGCGTTGAACATGGTGCCCAGCTGCATGCGGCCCAGCAGCACAAAGACCATGGCGGTGCCATAGGCGGCGAAGAAGGGCGTGAACAAGGTCGCAAGCTGGCTTTCGCTGATGGATTTGGATTCACCGAAAAGAGCCATGCCCAGGCAGGCGCAGACCCACATCAGCAGAACGGCCCACTTGGTTTTTTCAACTGTGGGTTTGCGGAACTTGTTGAAAAGCGCCAGCAGGAAGAACGGCACGGTGAAGATAGCGCCCATGTTGATGTACATGCTGTTGAACTGGGCAAATGTGTAGCCCAGCAGGCGCAGGAAGAAGTTGGCGGAGTTGAAGGCAATGGCGGAGGTTGATGCGGTGCGCATGAGTGTCTCAGCCCCGCTGCTGCCGAAGCCGTTGAACACGCCGTGAATAATCTGGCGCTCAATGCCGCCCGCCGGGGCCAGGATGATGGCGGTGGGCAGCAGGACGAGGAAGGCGAGAATGCCTGCGCCAATGGCGGCATACATGCCATACGGTCGGAAGAAGATACCGCAGAATACAAGCAGCCCCAGCGCTATCCATACGCACATGTAATTGGTCAGGCACAACAGGGAAATAAAGATAAAGGTAGCGCATATCCAGATAATCGTTTTCTGCGTGTTGACGCGCTGATCTGCCTTGACGGCAGAGAGCAGGCAGTGCGCAGCAGCCAGCAGGAAGCACATCATCAGCGTATGCGGCAGCCCGCTGAGCGCGTATTGGAGCATCAGTTCACTAAGCCCCATGAAGGCCACTGTTGTAGCCGCTACAACTTCATCGAACATGCGGGTAAGCAGGGTATATGCCAGCACCAGCGCTATAATGAAGAAAAAGGTGCTCGTGCCGGAAACAACCCGGTCACCCGCATATATGTTCGTCTTTTCTACATCCATGCGGTGGGCTGCAAAATCATCATACCCTGTCATCTTGATGGCCGCTGCCAGCACGTAGGGATAAAGGGGCGCGTGGTTGGCCTCGGGGAAACGGTCGAAATCAAGCTTGGCCTGGTCTTCTTCGTCTTTTTTCTTCTCGGATGCCTGCGCGTAGTCCCAGGCATCAATCGGACGGATGAATTTGGAGGTGAAACCCTCACCTCGGGCAATCTGGCGCGCAATCTGGGCCATGTCCATGGCTTCTGCCTGGTTCAACCCACGGTAGGTGAGGCAGAGTTGCATGATGCAGAGGCTCGTAATCAGGAGCCCCAGAACCCAACGCAGGCTGGTAAAGATGTTGCGTTGATTTGTTGTAATTCCAGTAATGTCTTCCATCTCTCAGATAAACGGTTAGGTGTAATTTTTGAAAACTTCGGGTGAATCTGCCAGTTTGCGTTGCAGTGTGCGGCGGTTGATGCCCAGCAGTTCTGCCGCGGCTGAGCGGTTGCCCCCGGTACGCTGCAGCGCCATGAGAATGGCCTGCTGTTCGATGTATTGTAAATTAAGAGTGGGGATAGTGGCAAGCTCAAAGTCTGTACTGCCACTCTTAGTTGGTGAAGAAGTGTCTGCTGCCGGTCGGGGCTGCAGGTATTCCGGCAAATCGGCGGGTAGCAACTCGGGGGTGCTGCTCATGACTACTGCGTGCTCCACCGCCGTGCGCAGCTGGCGCACATTGCCCGGCCAGTCAAAAGCCCGCAGCAGCTCCAGAGCCTGGCGGCTCAGCGGCTTGGACTCCCGGTTGTTCTGCTGGCTGAGCTCGCGGGCAAAGGCATGCGCCATGAGCACAATATCCCCCTTGCGCTCGCGCAGCGGTGGCAGGTGCAGCGAAATCACATTGAGCCGCTGGTACAGATCCAGGCGGAATGTGCCTTCTTTCACCATGGCTTCCAGGTCGCGGTTTGTGGCGGCAATCACACGCACATTCACCGGAATGCTCGTATTGCTGCCCACGCGCTCAATGCTGCGCTCTGCCAGCACGCGCAGCAGCTTCACCTGGGTGGGAATGTCAATCTCGCCAATCTCATCCAGGAACAAGGTGCCGCCGTCGGCCTCCTCAAAGCGCCCGATGCGCCGCTGCATGGCCCCGGTGAACGCGCCCTTCTCGTGGCCGAACAACTCGCTCTCCATGAGCTGGGGCGAAAGCGCGGCGCAATTAACGGCCACAAACTTCTTGCTGCTGCGCGGGGAAAGCGCATGCAGTGCCTGCGCCACCAGTTCCTTGCCTGTGCCGCTTTCGCCCTCAATGAGCACGGTGGCTTGCGACGGCGCCACCCGGCGGATGCGGTTGAAGATATCCTGCATCTGCGGGCTGTCACCCAGCATGCGGTCCAGCCCGGCGGTGGGCTCCAGGCGGGTGGTCAGCTCGCGGTTCTCCGTTTCCAGCTGGCGGGTCTGGGTGGCACGGCGCAGCAGCAGCTCCACCTCGTCCAGATTCAGCGGCTTGGTCAGGAAATAATACGCCCCGTGGCGCTTGGCTTCTGCCGCCACATCGGCGCTGCCGTAGGCGGTCATCATGATGCACAGCGGCGGCTGCGGAAGCCCCACGGCAAAATCGATGATATCCATGCCGCTCTCTCCGCCCAGTCGCAAATCCGTCAGCAGAATATCCACTGGCTCGCTTTCCAGAATCGCGCGGGCGGCCTTGCCATTCGCCGCTGCAAATACCTCATAGTCATCCTCCAGCGCAGCGCTCAGCACCGTGCGGGTCGATTTTTCATCGTCTACTATGAGCAGCAGCGGCTTCATGGGAGGGCAGGGGGAGGGAATCAGATAATCCAGAGACCTTCCGTCTCATCGAACCCGAACATGATGTTGAACGCATGCACGCCCTGGCCGCCTGCGCCCTTAATCACATTATCCTCGGCGCTCATCAGCACCACGCGGTTCGTGCGGGCATCAATCGCCCAGCCGATGTCCACAAAATTCGTGCGGGTCACATTCTTCGTATCCGTCGGCTTGTTCGGCCCCTGCAGGCGCACAAAGGGCGCATGGGCATACGCCGCCTCCATGCAGGCAGAAATTTCCTCAATCGTGGTACCCGGCTTCAGCTTGGCCACCGTGGTAGTCAGAATACCCGTGTTCACCGGCATGAGGTGCGGGGTGAAGGTAATGGTCACCTTCTCGCCCGCCGCGGCGGAAAGCTCCTGCTCAATCTCGGAGAGATGGCGGTGGCGCGGCACACCATAAGCGCGCATGCTTTCATTGCACTCGCAGTAAAGAAGCGTTACATCTGCACGGCGCCCCGCGCCGGAAACCCCGCTGCCGCTGTTCACCACAATATCCTCCGGCAGCACCAGCCCCGCCTTCAGCAGCGGTACCAGCGGCAGAATGATGCTCGTGGGGTAGCAACCCGGCGAACCCACGATGCGGGCCTTCGCAATCTCCTCGCGGTGCCATTCCGGCATGCCGTACGGAGCTTCCTGCATCAGCTCCACATCCGCGTGCGGCTTCTTATAAAATTCCTCATACACCGCCGGGTCATTCAGGCGGAAGTCGGCAGACAAATCCACTACGCGCACGCCAGCCTCCACCAGACCACGGCCATAAGTCACGGAAACCCCGTGGGGCAGCGCCAGGAAAGCCGCCTCAGCGCCCGTAGCGGCAATCGCCTCCACGTCAGAATCCGTGAAGCACAAATCAGCACCCGGCACATGCTGGAAACGCGGGAAAACATCGCTCAGCTTCTGCCCGGCATACTGGCGCGAAGTGGCGCACACCAACTCCACACCCGGGTGGCGCAGCAAAATTCTCAAAAGCTCCTGGCCAGTATATCCACTGGCGCCTACAACAGCGGTTTTTACCTTCTTCATCGCAAAAAAAATCATATCACGAAAAAAATGAGTTGACAATCCTAAAAACTGCGTGTATACTCCGCTCGTCGCCGCGCTGCAAAGCGCACGATACTCCAAACAACGGGCAGTAGCGCAGTCTGGTAGCGCACTTGCATGGGGTGCAAGGGGTCGTGGGTTCGAATCCCGCTTGCCCGATAAACAAAAACGCTCAGTAACGGATAAAGCCGCTGCTGAGCGTTTTTGCTTTTGCTTCATATGGCGGGATTTGAACCCACGACCCCTTGGGTCGAATCCTGCCGACGGCGGTAAGGCAGGTTGGACAAACACGCAGTGTTTGCCCCGCAGGGGTGAGCCGCCGAGGCGTAGCCGGTGGGGCGGCGGCGAATCAATCCCGCTTGCCCGATAAACAAAAACGCTCAGTAACGGATAAAGCCGCTGCTGAGCGTTTCTGCTTTTGCCACACAAAGCGGGATTCGGACACACGCCCCCGCAGCAAAGGGGGAGTGGGCTGTGGGTGGCGCGCCGTTGTTTATTCCCCCCCCTAAGCATTTGGTTTGCCAACCCTCGCAAGTGGCAGCTTACTCCTTCCCCTCCTGTCATTTACTTATATTGTTTAACCGTGTGTGGTGAAAATTGTAAATTAATGGCATTTGCATCGCATCATAATTACAAATTTCACCATATATAAAGAAAATCAAAACCGCTGCAACCGCAGCTTGAGGTGATACCGAAACACTTGCTTTGCTTTCTGCGAGAGATAGGACGAAGGCAGTTCTTGAATAATGGCGGCTGCTTTGGCGAGTATATGGCGTATTTCGAGTCTGGCCAGTCTGGTGGTTAATCCAATGGTCTCTCCCCAGGTGCAGAAAAAGTCGCAGAGCTTTGACTTGGGACAATCGCGACCGTCTTTGAACAGGCCTTTCTGCATCGCAAAATCGGCATCTGAGACATGGAGGCGTGTATTCATGACATCGTATGCAGGAGCAAGACGCCAGGCCCCGTTATCGGTGTCGATCATAGAGAAGTTTTTAGCGTGCGCGTCTCCATTGCATAAGATGAAATTGACCAGTACCAGGCGGAAGAATTGCCTCAGGTCCAATAGACTGGCGCATGAGACTTCGGCTATGACTTCTGCCAGTTCCTCGTAACTTCCCTGATATTTCGCATTGCTATCCCCTTTGATAAGCATTCCGGAGAGAGACGCCAGGTCCTCCATATGTAATTTTCTGCCATCGGGCATAACATCGAACCGGCGCGTCACATAAGCAGGTGCCCCATCATGAAAAAAACACAGGGCAGATTCCGCCGTAGGCAAGAGGAATACCTCGCGGCACATACGCATACAGAACTCTTCATTTGCCGGAATATCACGATTCAGGGAAAACCTCTGCGGGTGCGGTTTCAGAATATGAGTTCCGAGTTGCCCGGCTTCCGCGAATTGTAGCATGTCAGTTGCGACGATGAGCGACATTTTTGCTTGGGCTCCGGATACAGAAATTGCGGCCGATGAAGGCAATTCCCGCCCCATCAGGTAGTCTTGCTTATAGCTATACGGAAGAATGGGTGACACGCCCGCATTCCTACCAAAGAGAGCCTGCTGCTGCGCCTTTGTATAAGCTGTAAATGCTGGTTTCATTCTTCGTCTATTCTCCGTACAGTTACATCGCCAATGGTATCATTTCCGGCCAGGCAGAGTAATTGAGAAAAACGGTCATGCTCATCCAATTTCAACGCGCGGCACAAATAGGCCAGGTTTTCCCCTTCCGGTAACAGGCTCTCAAAAAAAGGAAACAAATACTCGCTGTAATAAGCCTCCGGGCGCGGTGGCATATGATAACACACCGGATGACATGGCGCACTTTTCAAATATTCTGGTAAATACTGCAATACATACCGCTGTGGTCCCGGCTGCGGATGCTTGCTCAACACCGCTGCAGGCGCGCCTTTCACATAAATAATGGCTTTGCGGGCACTCATAGTTAATTATCTGTATAAGATACGCTTAGGCTTTATCTCTATTTCTAACCCCATAGCATCCAGAACTTTAAGCAACACTTTCATCTGCGTATTCCCAACGCCTCGCTCTAAACGGCTCAAAGTATTGATGCCAATCCCCGTAAGCGCAGCCAGTTCTTCCAAGGAAACACGTTCCTTGACTCTGCGAGCCCTGATTTCTGCGCCTATTTTCGCCATTTTCACCATATGCGGTTAATATCTCATATGCTATGCCTTTTGTCAAGATTCTACTGCCGAGAAGAGGATGATGGGTACAAGAACGTTTCCTCTTGCCTTGGATTTATGGGGGGCTTCTAATAAGTCCGGAAATGACAATTAAGCCCGACAAATCGGACTTTGTGGATGTAGAATGTAGAATTTTGATGTAGAATGTGTTGAGTTCATCGCGCTGTAAGCGCGGCCGTATCAACGCACGAGGAGCGCGAGCAACTTTTGCTTCGTAATTCGTACTCAATGTCCGTTTTTTCGAGATATGCAGCCTAAATAGAAGTCCCCTTATATTGAATTCAAAGCGCCGTTATATCGCTAATTCCGGCATTATACAACGCTATTTCCGTTACTCGGCCAAGCTTTTTCTTTCGATAACGGCCTGGATTTTTTATTTATTGAAAGCTCCAAGGCAATTCCGTATTCTTTATAAAAATATGCAAATATATGTGGATAAATGATTTATGAATACGTTAACTCCTGCCGCATAGAAAATGCGATATACTGCGCGCGCAGCGTTGCTGGTGAACCATTCCACCGCGCGAGGAAGCCACCGCACCGCCGCACAACACTAACCTAAAATAATCAACACAATATGAAAAAGACATTCATTACACTCCTCGCCCTCGCCGGCGTGGCTATGGGTGAAACGGTTACATACGACATTCTGGCTGACCAGGAGAACTGGCAGATGGGTTGCGGCCGCTACAGCGCTCCTTCCTTCAATGCTGACGGCTCTATCGAAGGCTCTGGCTGGGCACAGATGTACGCCAACTATCGCTTCGACTCCGCTATTACCTTGACAGAGGGGCAGACGCTGGAGTTCAGCTACGACATCACTTCCAAGAGCAATAATGCTATTCACAGCTTCACATTTGAGACCGCCTCAGACAAAGTGATGATTGGTAATATTGCTTATGAAAATCAGACTCTCGGCCTTGGTACGACCACTAGTTCTTCTAACAATGGTTACATTGCAAGCGGCGGTTGGGGTACTAGTGTTTCAGCTTCTGCCATGACCAACAAGGAAGGCGGCAATTTCGCTTACACTCCTAGTACTGCGTACAATGTCAGCGGCTCCATCACCCTGAAGGAAAACAGCTATGTCATGACCATCGAAGTAAATGACACCGAGTATGCTACTGTTAATCTGGGTGCAGATTTTTCTCTGACAGGTGTCGTATTCTCCTTGGATGGCGACAACGATGCCGGTACCGGCACTCAGCTTTCCAACCTCAGCCTGAGCGTTGTAACGCCTGATGTCCCCAGCGGCAACATCCCTGAGCCGGCCACGGCTACGCTTTCTCTGCTTGCCCTCGCTGGTCTGGCTGCCCGCCGCCGCCGCAAGTAAAGAGAACAGGATCGTTCCTCAAACAATCAGGCACCCTGCAAAGCAGAGTGCCTGATTTCTTTTTGACGATATGACCGGAAAGAATCCGTTAAAGGATAATAGGTACAGGAACATTTTTCACCCTTATTTCCGGCCTGCTCTGCCACATGACTGAGCAGGCCCGTTTCTAGTCTGTAGAACTGAGATGAAGCCTGTCTTTTCCCCGTTATGAAAGAGAGTGGGGGCTTCGGGAAGGGCTGCTTCAACCTCCGGGATATCCGCTATCTCCTCTCTATACAAGAGGGAGACAGCTTCTCAATCTCTGACATGAGAGCGCATATTAACTCCACAAATATCCTGCATATGCAGGATATTTGTAAGGAATAAGATATCTATAAGCTTGTTTTATCCTTGTTTTGACGGATAATTGTAGATGATTCAGCTGTTGAACGGCATTTTTCTGCGCAGGAAGTCATCAAAAAGGGGCACCGTAAAGGATACGACACCATGCCTGGGAGTATATATCATCCCTTTGCGGATGAGGCGGTCCCGCGTGGTACCAAGACCGGAAGCTTTTCTCTGAAGAAGCCTGGCGATTTCTGCCATGCTGCATTCCTGTTTCCGGGTTTCGGCCATGGCACGGGAGAATCGTTTTTCTGCGTCGGTAAGCCGGTCATAGCGCACGCGGAAGAAGCCATCGTCCAGACGCTGTCTGACTCTGCTTTCAGATGCCCGCACATCGCTTTCCGTAATGGGAGACTCCGGAGCCTGATTCCAGACATGATACGCCCAGACCTGCAGGAAATAGGGATACCCCTGCGATTTTTCAAAGATAACCTGTAAGGCCTCTTCTGTAAAGCTTGCATATTCTCGTTTTGCAGGCTGCTGAAGGGCCTGGTGGGATGCCTCTTCACTCAGCCGGTCGATAACCGGATAATCGAAGAGTCGCTCAGCGTATGATTTTGCTTCGCCTGCCAGCCGCGGCAGAGTTGGAAGCCCCGCACCAATCAGCACGAGCGGCACCTGCTCCTGTTGCATGATATGCATGGCCAGAATCAATGCATTGAATTCTTCTTTTTCCAACAGTTGCATTTCGTCCACCAGCAAGGCAATACCGCTTTGTTTTTCCCTTGCCGCTTCTGCAGCTGCCAGGAATAATTGGGGAAGATCATGAGAGAGTTCTCCACTATCCGCCACACCGCGCAAAGGTTCTATATCCATGCTGAATTCTCCGGCACTCAGCTTGATAGAACTGATGAAATTACGCAGCACCATAAGCCCACGACGAACTTTTTCCCCCACGCCTGCCACTGTATCCAGATTGTAAAGGATGGTACGCAATTGGGCAACGAGCGCAGAGGCCAGCGAGTGCCCCTCACGGACTTCAAATGCAGCCACATGATATCCCATTTTTGTAGCAGTTCGGCCAATCTCTTGCAGCAAAGCTGTTTTCCCTACTCCGCGTAAACCAGTCAACAACATACTGCAAGCAGCCCTGCCTCTCAAGGTGCGCCCCAGCAGAACGTTTGCCTGATCCAATACTGTATCGCGGCCTGTCAAAACAGGCGGCGGACAGCCCGCGCCAGGATTAAACGGGTTTTTGTATGCATCCATCGCTTATAAATTACCCTAAACAATCCTTCATGTCAAGACTAAATGTGTCGTTTTAAGCCAAATCATCCGTTAATTATCCTAACAATATGGGATAATCGTAGATATTTTGTACATCTTACCATTTTCCCGAAGACAAAAATCTGTTTTTTGGAGCATCTTATTATCCCGTTTTGTGTAAACAGTCGTTTCTGATTTGTATCGCTATACGCCCGTAATCAATGGATAACGTATCGTTTTCCAGTCTAATGCATAGAAAATGCGATATACTGCGCGCGCAGCGTTGCTGGTGAACCATTCCACCGCGCGAGGAAGCCACCGCAGCGCCGCACAACACTAACCTAAATAATCAACACAATATGAAAAAGACATTCATTACACTCCTCGCCCTCGCCGGCGTGGCCATGGGTGAAACTACTGATTTGCTGGCTAGCAGCGCTGACTGGACACTTAGTAGTATCAGTCTTAATGATGGCGTCCTGAAAAGCGATAGCCACTGGGGTGGCCCCTATGCTTATTACACGCTTGATACCCCTATTACCCTCAATTCTAATACTTCATTGGAATTGAGTTACACCATGAGCTTTGAGACGTGCTCCGATGTTGGCGGTACCGTTACGCTGCACAGCAGCAGCGATGTGCTTGCTTTCGGGGCTAAGACTTGGAACGGCTCAGCGAACGATGCTCCCTTCTGTATCGGTTACAGCACAAATGCCGACGCTATCAATGCCAATGCTATTACGTTTACTCAGGGCAAAAACAGCTACAAATTAACTTCGTATACTGAGACTGATAAGACGGTCGGTCTTACAGAACAAAGTGATGAAAACGGTGAAATACATACTAAAGTAAGCCACACTATCAAGGAAACTATCACTTGGAGCGACGTTGAGCAGAAATTTGTCGCTACCATTTACATTGATGGAGCTGAGGCCGGTACACAAATCATGGGCGATTCCTATGTTTTGAACAAGATATCGGTTGTTTCAGAAGGTGATAGTTGGAAGAATTCACAGCCTGCGTTTAGCAATATGCAGCTCACTATAAGCACAAACGCTGTTCCTGAGCCGGCCACGGCTACGCTTTCTCTGCTGGCGCTTGCAGGGCTTGCTGCCCGTCGCCGCCGTCACTAAAGTGACTCTGGCGAGCTGAGACCGCAGATGAGTACAATGTAAGAAGAAGACTTTAGAAAGAGTGATAATCCCAGCCGGACTCATGATGGAGTCCGGCTGGTTTGCGTTATCACCAGGGGCGAAAAATCGGGGCATCAGCCATGCTTGGGCGGTGCCATACGTGTCCCAAAGATTGGGGACACGTGGATTTACGATTGACAATTTACGATTTATGAATAGAAAGTTAGTGACTTATGCTGACAGAGCCACGGATGGATACTTTCTGCCGATGGTGAGGCGGGTGATACCCTACTACGAATTTTCGCACAGAACACTATGCCTTTATGTTATTTAGAACCGTTTTTCCATAATCTTTGGGACACATGTGGGGCGGTGCAGGATGCATTTCGTGCTTTAACAAAGCGGGGGTTCTGGTATAATGCTGGGCATGATGAGTTTGAGAACATGGTCGATTATGGTGTTTTCTGCGGTGAGTATGCTGCATGCGCCGGTGGTGCAGGCAGAGCAGCAGGCTCACCCGTTTTTCCGCACGGCGCAGTACCCGGCGTGGTCGCAGATGACGCCGGAGCAGGCGCTGGCAGATGCCCGCGCGGCGATTGAGGAGTCCCGTGAGCAGTTGGCGGCCCTGGCTGCCGTAAGCCAGGAAACGGCCACTTTTGAGAATACGTTTCAGGCGTGGTATGAGGCGGGGGAGAATCTGAAGCAGGTGGCCAATTATGTGTTTCACCTGCACACGGCGCTGGGGCGGCCGGATATGCAGCGCATGATGAGCCGGATTATGGCTGAGACCACGGCTTATAAGGCAGAAGGGGTGCATGCGGAGCGCATTGCCCGGGTGCTGCAGGAGGCTGCCGCTGCACCGTGGGTGGCGGGTCTGAGCCCGGCGCGGCAGCGTTTTGTGCAGCAGACGATGCAGGGCTTGCGTGATAGCGGTGTGCTGTTGCCGCCGGAGAAGCAGGCGCGCAAGGCTGAGATTGAGAAGGAGCTTTCGCAGCTGGGATTCCGGTTTAATTCCTTTGTGCAGAGTTCGCCTCTGGTGTGGCAGTTGGTCGTAACGGATGCTGCCGAGCTGGCGGGTATGCCGCGCGGGTGGATGCAGATGGCAGAGGCCGGAGGCCGGGAACTTGGTGAGGGCGGGAAGCCTGCCTGGCTGGTGAATATGACGACGGTGCCTGCGGCGCCGGTGCTCCGGTATTGCCAGGTGGAGGAGACCCGCCGCAAGTGCTGGCTGGGTACAACCTGCGCCGGAACGGCGCGGGCGCTGGATACGGAGCCGCTAGTTGTGCGGATTCTGGAGCTGCGCCACGAGCTGGCCACCATGCGGGGGTACGCGAATTTTGCTGATATGCAGGCGGCCCGGCGTATGATGGGTTCCGGCCAGAAGGCGCTGGATTTTGTGGATGATATGCTGCAGCGGAGCAAACCCGCGTGGGATGCATATGTGGCGGCGGAAATGGAGCGGTTTTCCCGGGCTTGTGGTAAGGAGCTAAAGGCGGTGAATCCCTGGGATGTGGAGTTTCTGAACCGCCAGCTGCCGCCGGAGCGCAGCGCGTTCAATGTGAATGCGCTTACGCCGTATCTGCAGGCGGATAAGGTGGTTTCCGGGCTCATGCGCATCTGGGCAGACCTGCTGAGCCTGCATATTGAGGAATTGCCCACGGCCTGCCTGAAACCCGGTGAGACGCCCGCCCCCGGTGTGGTGGAGACCTGGCATCCGGATGTGCGCTGTTTTGCGGTGAAGGATGCCGCCACGGGCCGCCACATGGGCTCGTTCTACATGGATATCATCGCGCGGCCGCATAAGCGGCCTCAGGCGTGGTGTCTGCCGCTGCGCGATGGTGAACCTGCGGCAGATGGCAGCCTGGGTGAGCCGCACCTGGCCGCGCTGATGGCGAACCTGACACCGCCGCGTGCCGGAAAGCCGCATTTGTTCAACCACGGGGAGCTGTATATGTTGTTCCACGAGTTCGGGCATATGATGCACATGATGCTGGGGCATGGTGAGCTGCGTGCCCACTGCACGGCAGAGGTGGAGCGCGATTTCGTGGAAATGCCCAGCCAGTTGCAGGAAAGCTGGATCTGGGAGCCCGAGGCGCTGGCTTTATTTACCAGCCACTATGCCACGGGGGAGCCGCTGCCGTCGGCCCTGGCGCAGCAGTTGTCTGAAACCCGCGGTTCCAATCCCATCGAAATGCACATGCGCATGCTTTGCGCCAGCAAGCTGGATCTGGAGCTGCACATGCATTACCACGATAAGTACAAGGGCCGCCCCATTGATGAGGTGTCAGAGGAGATTCTGCGGCCCTGGCTTTTCCCGTATACGGTGCAGCCGCCCAGCGACATCCGCACGCTCAGCTATTCCATGGCAGAGGGGTATGCGGCTGCTGTGTATACCTATAAGTGGTCGGAGATGCTGGCGGCAGATGCCCTGCGGCGCTTTAAGGCAGAAGGCGTGTTGAATCCTGCCACCGGGGCGGATTACCGCCGCTGCATTCTGGAGCGTGGCAGCAGTGTGCCGGCCATGCAGCAGATACGGGATTTCCTGGGGCGCGAGCCAGACCCCGCGGCCCTTATTGAGCGTTATGGTAAGTAGGCGGAGAATCAGTCTGGCGTTTTTTTTGAGGGGGCTGAAGGGCTGTTATTCAGTGCGGCGTTGAGTAGTCGCCCCGCGTTGCGGGGCTTCCGGCTCTGCCCTGCGGGCTACGCCGTGACAGGCAATGAAATCCTTTGCGGAGCAAAGGATGAAATGCCGCCATGCTGGCGGCATGAAAGCAGGGCGGTGCCCTGCATGAAATACACAGCCTGCGGCTGTGTATGAAATCCCGCGCTTGCAGCGCGGGATGGTGTTATTCTGCCTGCAGCAGAATAACACAGGATTGTTGAGGGCGGGTCCAGCGGATGGGGAGGCCGGTGGCCAGCAGGGTATCGCCGCCGAGGGTGTGGCCCTGGACGGGGCAATGGTAGCCGGTGGAATCGGG
>JAFYRS010000088.1 GCA_017546845.1 Akkermansia sp. | reverse complement strand
GTCTAACCTCTTACGCCCACTACCGTGGGCTATGAATTTCGCTCGCTGCGCTCGCCGATAAATTACAATTTAGCAGCGCATTGTTAATTAGCTGTGCTACAAGAATTTGAAAGCAGTCCTAATGAAACTTTGGGACACATGTGGCTTGTCATTTATGCACGGTACATTCCCTTGACTACCCGAGGGCATTCATGTAGAATATCCAGCAAATGAAGAATCCCATTGTTCGCAAGGTGGAACAGGTCCCGGTTTCACGGTTTTATGAAAAATACCGCAGCATGCTGGAATTGCAGCTGCTGAACACGCCGCTGGGCATGACCCGCCCGATTGTACAGGCGGCATTCAACCGCCCGGGTCTTGCGCTGGCCGGGTTCTTCGGCTATTTTGCACACGAGCGCATCCAGGTTTTCGGCGCTGCAGAAATGGCCTATCTGGACACCATGAGCCAAGCAGAGAGAGAGGAACGCCTGGACCACATCTGCAGCCAGGATGCTCCCTGCCTCATCTTTGCCCGCGGCGTGGATGTTCCGGCAGATGTACTGGCCATCGCAGACCGGTACAACCTCTGCGTTCTCCGCACCCCGCTCCTCACCATGGAGTTTGTGAACCGGGCCACCTACATTCTCGAAAACGAGTTTGCAGACAGCACCACCATGCATGCCTGCATGGTCGACGTGCGCGGCGTGGGCGTGCTCATCACCGGCAAGGGCGGCGTAGGCAAGAGCGAAATTTCCCTCGGTCTGGTAGAGCGTGGTTCCTCGCTAGTGGCGGATGACATGGTGCGTATCCGCAACCTCGGCGGCGACCTCATTGCCACAGCGCCGCCGCTGAGCAGTGGCTTCATCGAAATCCGCGGGCTCGGCATCATCAATGTAACCAACCTCTTTGGTCTGAAAGCCTACCGCAAGGAAAAGCGCATCGACCTGGTCATCAACCTCTTCAGCGGCGAAATGACCGAAATGGAGCGTCTGGGGCTGGAGCGCAAGTATATCAACATTCTGGGGGTAGATGTGGAGCACCTCAACCTGCCCGTGGCACCGGGGCGCGATATGTGCCGACTGGTGGAAGTGGCAGCCCTGGGACGCTACCTGCGCGACAGTGGCTATGACATGGCCAGCGAGTTCAACAAGCGCCTGAACAAGGAAATAGCCAACCGCACCGTCTACCCCGGCAACGCCGAATAAGTTTATGAGTACACCGCTTTCCGACATTGTATCCCTGCTGGACACCACCCTGCGCATCCGCGACATCAAAGACGCCTCCGTGGCCATGAATGGCCTGCAGGTGGAGAACAACGGCAGCGTAACCAAGGTGGCACTGGGTGTGGATGGCTCGCAGAAGACCATTGACGACGCCATTGCCGCCGGCGCAGACCTGCTGGTGCTGCACCACGGCATCTTCTGGTGCGGGCTTCAGCCCGTCAAGGGTTGGTGGAAGCAGAAGCTTACCGCCTGCCTGAACAACAACCTGGCCATCTACTCCGCGCACCTGCCGCTGGATCTGCACCCCACGCTGGGTAACAATGCAGGCATCGCCCGCGCCCTGGAGCTCCAGGATGTGCAGCCGGAGGTGGATTACCACGGCACCCTCATCGGGCTTTCGGGCTACTTCCCGGGCACCGTTGCCGAGCTGCGCACGAAATACGCTGAAATCACCGGTGCTGAAATCACCGGGGTGGTGCACGATGCGACCCAGCCCGCCGGGCGCATCGCGCTGTGCAGCGGTGGCGGCGGCGAGGAGATTTACCAGATGCACGCCAAAGGCTACGGTACCTACCTCACAGGCGAAGAAAACCACTGGGTGAGCAATGCAGCCCGCGACATGGGCGTCAACATCCTCTTTGCTGGCCATTACGCCACCGAAACATTCGGCGTACGCTCCCTGGGCAAACTGCTGGAAGACCAGTTCGGTCTGCCCACAGTGTTCATTGATAACCCCACCGGCATGTAACCATGCTCATCATTGTAGAAGACCAGCTCGGCACCCGTCTCGACCAGTATCTGGCAGCCCAGCTGCCGGAGCTTTCCCGCGCCCGCATCCAGGCGCTCATCAAGGACGGAGAAATCACCGTCAATGGCAAGGCCACCAAGGCCAAGACTCCGGTAGAGCGTAACATGCGCATCGAGGTGAGCATCCCGGAACCCGAACCCTCCGAAGCCCAGCCGCAGGATATCCCCATTTCTGTCCTCTTTGAAGACAAACACGTTATCGTCATCGACAAGGAAAGCGGCATGGTGGTACACCCCGCTGCCGGCAACCCGGACGGCACGCTGGTAAACGCCGTCCTCTTCCATTGCGGCGACTTGTCCGGCATTGGCGGAGTGGAGCGTCCCGGCATTGTGCACCGGTTGGATAAAGACACCAGCGGCTGCATTGTAGTTGCCAAGAACGACCAGGCGCACCTCTCCCTCACCACCCAGTTTGCTGAACGTGACACCGGCAAAATCTACCTGGCCGTCGTCCAGGGCTGCCCGAAGGAACAGAAAGGCACCGTTTTCACCAACATTGGCCGCCACCCGGTCAACCGCCTCAAAATGGCCGTCGTGAACCCCGGCAGCGGCAAACCCGCCATCACCGACTGGGAGGTGCTGCACTACGACGCCGCCACCGATTCCTCGCTCGTCATGTGTACCCTGCACACCGGCCGCACCCACCAGATTCGCGTGCACATGCTGCACCTGGGGCACCCCCTCATCGGCGACCCCATTTATGCGCACCCGCAGCGGCAGAAAGCCAGACCCGGGCGTCTCATGCTGCACGCATGGCGACTGGCGTTCAACCACCCGGCAGACGGGCGCCGCATCGCCATTCAATCCCCCATTCCCGCTGAATACACCCCGTGGCTCATTGGTCACGACCTGCCGGAATGGGAAGAAAAACAGACCAACTGACCACCCGTCCAGGGAGCTTGCAACAAGAATCCCCGCCCTTCATGAAAAAAATTCTCATCAGCTGCCTGTGTACCCTGGCGTTTGCCGCCTGCAGCACACAAATACAGCTGAGCTGCACTGCCCCCTCATGTGTGGGACTCGAGAAAGGCAGTAAGCTGGAGATTCAGGCAAGCAATTCTGACGTCGGACGAAAGATTCAGCAAACACTAATAGAAGAATTACAACATGGTGGCTTCTATACTCTCTGCGACTCAGGAGACTATGTGCTGAAGCTGACGGACTCGGAGGAACACACCTGGGGCAGCGTCTTCAGCAATCCCTTCGATGATGATGAACTCGAGGAGACCACCGAGGTGGAAACGCGTATCTCGCTGAGCAGCAGAAAAAGCAACGTCTTTGGCTATTCCCGGACATACAGCGTGAGCACCGAGGGCATGGTTGCCGATGTGGAGTCTCTTTGCCACAACATTTCCCAGGATTTGCAGCCGCACCGACTATTGTACAAAGAGGAACTGAATGCACCCGTCCACAACCCAAGCTTTAAGCAGGCTGTAAACTACGCCCAGGGTGGAGTCTGGCAAATTGCCCGACAGCATGCTATCCTGGCAACTCGCATCACACCCCTGGAGCCGGAAACCCACTACCTGCTGGGACTCATTGAGCGCCAGCTCGGCGATTTCGAAGCCTCCGACGCCTGTTTCCTACAGGCCAACAAATTAAAGGCCGACGTCCGCTATACGGCAGCACTCAAGCTCAACAAGCTCATGCAGAGAGGCTTGCAGAACGCCCGATTCCAGCTAAAATTAAAAGAGGGCGAACCTTTTAATCCCAAGACTCTCCCAGCCTACTACAAGCCAGCAGACAAACCATGGGCTCAGATTTTCTTCCCCATGAATCACCAGAACATTCCGCGCTGATATGAAACTGAGCATGCACAGCAACGCTGAGGAGGGCTTGCTTCTCATCGAATTCGATGATGAGGGGCGTGAGCGGCTGCTCCAGGATATTGAGCGGACCATAACCCAGGAGGACCATGAATTCGATATACTCGACACGGAGTTGAATGTGGACACCCCACGCGGAGGCAACTGGAAAATCAACGATTTCTACAACATTTCCTGGAATCCCGATGAGGATGCACCGCTGCAAGTGGACGACAGCGTCTACATTGAGGGAGGCAAGACTGCCCTCATGGATTTGTACAACCGCATCCGCCTACTGCCTGCCGGTTGTAAGGAAATCGAACTAGCCGCAGTGCACTACACGCCCCGCCGGAAAAGATTCCGCTTCTCCTGGCTTCTGGGCGGAGTTCTCAGCTTCTTCTTCCTGATTCCCACAGCCGATCGCTTCTTTGTGGCAGCCTTCAGCGGGAACGACAACTACTGGTTCCAGATGTGGTGCTACCTTGTCATCACCCTTGCCGTACTGCCCATGCCGCGGCTCATCACCCTGCGCAGCATCTGGGGCACGAGGCTCAACGCCGTATTGGGGCTGGTAAGCGCCGGGGCGCTCATGCTGCTGAACCTGGAAGTCTTCGGCGCGCCGAGCAACTATTTCTTCCTTCCTCCCCTCGCCTGCCACATTTTGTTCTGCATCTTCGCCACCCTCTTTGCCACAACGGCAATCTGCGCATTCTTCCGGAGTGGCCTGCGGCACGCTACCCCCACCGAAGAGAAGAAGCTGAAACAAAGCGGCAAGCTCATCACCATTGTGCTGCTGAACGCGGTGATTGCCGTTGCCTTGATACTCGGAGCACTGATGCACGCCATCCGCCATTGCGAGGGGCAGGAATCCCCTGTCATCTGGCACTATATCGTCATCTACACCATGTTCTTTGCCGCCATCACCCAACCCATCTGGCTGCTGGCAGAAGTTCTGACTGCGAGGAGGCTCAAAAAAATCTGCTACTTTCTTTCCGGGCTTCTGATGATACCCGGGCTGCTTATTGCCGCGCCCGTGTACCTGTGCGACACCGGCATCATCGGCATCGAGTCCTACACCCTGCGCCTTCCCCTGGCGTTCCTGTTCCTCCTTGCCGCCACGGGCGTCTTCTTCTACCTGCGCAATCGCATTAAAGGGGCTGACTTCCTCAATTCACCTCCATGTTGCTGATGGAATACCACAGGAGGATATGCGCCAGCGCCGTAGGTGTGATATAGAGGAAGCTGGTGATGAGAGAGCGCTTCCAGCCCTGCTGCATCACATAGCGCAGCACAAGAAGAAGGCCCAGCAGCGAGATGATGATGTTGACGTAGACAATCAAATCAACATCACCCAGAGCCCCAGCGCCTCTGAGGTTTGAGAAGACCAGTCCGCACAGGGTCAGGCAGGCGCCCGACGCCAGAAGCGAGGTCCATTTGCCACCCATCTCGCTCTTGCGGGAGCATAACCAGATGAACACCCATACCCAGGCATATTCAAAAATATGATAACGGGTCAGGCTGAGCAGAAGCTCCGGCACATCAAAAGCAGCAATCACCAGCCCTGCCGCGCTGCATACCAGCGAATAGATACCGCAGGAAAGAATCACACGACGCCATGGGCACTTGAGCATATACACCCCGAGCAGATACAACAGTACCGCCACCGAGTTCTTCACATGCAGAAGCATCTGGTATTGCCACCCCATCGCCTCCTGCATCAGCAGCACATACAAGGCACCGGCAGGCACCAGAATCATGGCATAGCGCGCCGCCTCCCGCTTGCCGGGGCGCAGCCAGAGCAGCGCGGCAAATATCCCCGCCAGGCTCAGCAGAAATTCATCTTCGGTTTGAGAAAACATGGTCATCAAGCATCCACCAGGACTTCGCGGGCGCGGGTCGCGCCAGAGGGAGCAGAAATCACACCATTCTCCTCCATCATATCCATAATCTTGGCCGCGCGACCATAGCCGATGCTGAAGCGGCGCTGCAGCAGAGAGGTGCTGGCCTTGCGCTCCGTCACCACCAGCTGCACGCAGCGCGTATAGAGTTCGGAATCCTCATCGCTCATGCCCTTGTTGCCTATGCGGCCGCCATTGTCCGCATTCGGGGAACCGCCGTCAGCGTTGTCCATTTCGGCCGCCACGCCCTGCTCAAACTTCTGCTTGGCATGGGCAGCACAGTGGGCAATGATTTTGGCAATCTCGGCATCGCTCACAAAGGCGCCCTGCACGCGAGTCATCTTGGTGATGCCACCCGGCGGCAGGAAGAGGCTGTCGCCTTTGCCCAGCAGGTTTTCTGCGCCTGCCGTATCCAGAATGATGCGGGAATCCAGCGGGCTGGCCACGCGGAAGGCAATGCGGCTCGGAATGTTAGCCTTGATGGTACCGGTCACCACATTGGCACGCGGCGTCTGTGTGGCTGCCACCAGGTGGATACCGGCAGCACGGGCCTTCTGCGTCAGACGCGCAATGTAGTTCTCCAGGTCTTCCTTCACCACCATCATGAGGTCTGCCAGCTCATCGATGATGATGACCACGTATGGCAGCTTGAGCGGAATCGGTTCGGGGTCATCAAAATCAAACTCATCCTGCTGCTCCTCACCCAGGGGGATTTCCTCCTCAGCCTGACGCTCAATTTCGCTCGCCCAGGCTTCCACGGCGGCGTAATCAATGGGAGAATCTTCAAGCTCCTCCGGTTCATCCACGGGGCCATCGTCCTCGCGGTTGTTAAAGTCCTCGAAGTTGCGCACACCCACCTGGCTGAACAAGCGGTAGCGGCGCTCCATTTCATTGACCGCCCAGCGCAGCGCACCAATCACGCGTCCCGGCTGAGTCACCACCGGGCAAATCAGGTGCGGCAGCTTGCGGTACGGCTGCATTTCCACCACCTTGGGGTCAACCAGGATAAGCTTCAATTCCTCCGGGCGGAACTTGTAGAGCATGGAAAGAATCATGCTGTTGATACAGACCGACTTACCGGAACCAGTCGTACCGGCCACCAGGGTATGCGGCATGGCAGCCAGGTCACCGATGACGGCATTGCCGTACACGTCCTTACCCAAAGCCACAGGAATACGCAGCTTCGGATTGTTGAAATTATCAGACTGCAGCAGCTCGCGCAGATACACCGGCGATTTCTGTGCATTTTCCAGCTCGATACCCACGGTATTCTTGCCGGGAATGGGAGCAAGAATATTCACCGACTTGGAACTGGTGGACATCATGATGTCCTTATCCAGCGCAGCAATACGGTTCACACGCAGACCACGCGGAGGATAGAATTCATAACGGGTAATACTCGGGCCACGGGTGATATCTCCCGGTTCGACGAGGATTTTGAATGTCTCCAGGGTTTCGATGATGCGCTGCTGCACATCCATCATCTCACGCTGGGCAGCCTCCGTCACCTCGTCCGATACCGGTTCAAACTTCAGCAAATCATACGGCGGAAGGGGATAATCCTCGTACTGCACGCGGGTATCCTTCTTCAGCTCTACAGCAGATGACTTTTTCGGAGCAGCGCCCCGGGTGGCAGCCGCAGGTTTTGCAGCCGGTTGAGGGGCAGCCTTGGGAGCAGGTTTCGCTGCTGCGGCAGGGCGGTTCCCCATGCGGCGATCCACCTGTTCTGCCAGGCGCGTATTCACCACAGGGCCGCGCGGAGCGGGTTGCGGAGCAGGCTCGCGGCCCGGGGCATTCTGTAGTGCAATCTTCTCCTCCACCGGTGCCATCAGGTCCAGAAGGTTATTGCGGTTTGCGGTCGGGGCATACTGACGACCACGCCCGGTCGGCGGGCGCTGCAGCTCCACACGCTGGGCCTCGCGGCGGCGGCTCTCTTCCATCTGCTGCTCAAATGACTGGACAGGCGGATAATCGGGTTCTTCGTACGTGTCCACATAGCGGCGGGAGTCCTGCCCCCCCCGCTGGCGTGTGGCCGCGGCGGGTGTCACAGGTTCATCACTGCCAAACAAGTCAGTCTGCCCCCCTGCTCTGCGGGCTTCTGCAGCAGCCACCTCGGCATCTGCCGCGGCAGCATCCTTGGCGGCAGCCAGTTCTCGCTCCAGCTGCTCCTGCCGCTCACGAAGGCGCTGCTCGCGCATTGCGCGGCGTTCCTCCCGGCGCATCGCACGAGTCTCACGCCAGCGGCACCACAAATTGGAAAGGTCATACCACACCTCTTTCCAGAAGCGGATAAAGGTATAGCGGGCAAAATAAATCCACGCCGTTGCATGCAGCAACAGGAAGGAGACCAGTGCCCAGCGTGTACCGATAAGGGGCTCCACCAGGCAGCAGCCATCCAGATACCCCAGCAGACCACCCACAGAATACAAGCTGTGCGCGCGCTGCCAGCTGCTCAGAAACCAGGGCTGCAAGGCAAAAATGGCACTGCCGAAAATCACCAGGCAAATCATGGCGACCATCTGCAGCACGTACGGACGGCGCGGCCAGATGAGAAGACCAGTGGAGAAAATCACCAGAAGTGCCAGAGCATAGAACGAAGCCGCCCCAAGGAACCAATTGCACAGCCCTGCCAGATACAGGCCAATCAGGCCCAGCCAGTTGGTGCACGGGGCTTCCTCTGCCGCCGTTCCACCGGTAGGATTCAGGAAATCCCACCCCATCTCGCCATGCTCATAACTCAGGAGCGAGGCTCCCAGCAACAGGGCAAACAGAATCAGACACGACGCCGTCACGCGCGTGGGCCATGTTCTCTCACCTCTCCGGGGCAGCTGGGGTTCCATCTCGTACTCCATAGTTCAGCACGCCTATCATACGGGTTTCCGAAGCATTTCGCAAGTTCAAATTACGTTCTATACCGTTACAAAAAATACGCGTGTGTCCCAAAGATTTTTTCTAAGGAACGCAAGTGCCGATAAATCATAGGCTTTCAGAAAAGAGGCTTTTTCGAAGCCCCCCCTGTACTCAGATTTGAGTACATTTCGGTGGAGAATGCGCCTTATCTATCACGTAGGGATTGGCAGTCTGCCATGTGGCAGAACAGCAGAGCAATGAGGTGCGTCCATGTATCGAGAGTTTGGCAATACTTGTCAGTATGTCGCTTTTAAGCGGCAAAATTGACCAGAGTTCGACCGATTAAGCTTGCTACTTGGGAGAAAAGATGTACAGTACCCATGGAAGGTGTTTTTTTGTAAGCAACACCAGCATACGTTTTGCTGGTGAAAAAATCAATCTTCCATTTTCTTTGCCCTGATTTCTGCTATTTTGCTACCGTTTGGAAAAATCTTTGGGATACATGTGACTGCAACTACAGCATGTCTTCAGAGGCATTCATCTTTTCTTGTTCATCACAGGCACTGATAGCTTCTGCAAAGCCGCCAGAATAACGCATGCGGCTGTATGCAATTCTCCCCCAAAATTCATTTACTCTGCTTTTCCGCATATGAAACAACGGAGAAGCGTTTTTTCTTGCTATCCTGCGTCGTTATTGCTAACATTTCCCGGTATGAGAAAGACAACCATCCTCACGATGCTTGCTCTCTCCATAGCCCCGATTATGGCAGAGACACTTCAAGATATAGCCAATCAACTGCCGGTCACCCCGCGTGCCACGGCAAACAAGCTTGAAATCCCGCATGTTCCCGGCGCAGAGGTACGTTTCCTGGGAGCAGACTACGAACAACTCATCTGCCCGGATGGCAGCATTATCCGCCCGCTGGCAGACACGAAGGTGCAGGTGAGCTTCGAGCTCAGCAAAGATGGCGAAAAGGCCATTTCCAAGGATTACGAAATCATCGTTCCCGGCACACAGCAGGTTGATGCCGCCGGCAATCCCGCGCCGCAGATTGTGCCCGCCCTGCTCAACTGGGTTGGCGGCAAGGGTGAATACAAGCTGGGCGCCTATGTCACGGTAGCCACCGACATGCCCCTGGCTGCTGAATTTGCCGCAGAGCTGGAGGAGATGCTGCAATGCAAGGTCGAGCTCGTGCCCTTCGGCAACAAGGCCGACATCAGCCTGGGTATCAGCAATGACCTGGTGCTGGGCAAGGAAGGCTACACCCTGAACATCACCGAGGATAAAGGCATCCTTGCCGGTGCCACCACAGAAACAGGTCTTTACTGGGCAACCCGCTCCATTCTACAAATCCTGCAGCAGGGCAATGGCGCCGCCCCCTGCGGCAAGGCGCTGGACATTCCCCGCTACCAGGTGCGCAGCTTCCTGCTGGATGTAGGCCGCCTGCCGATTCCGCTGAGCTATGTGAAGAAGGTTGTCAAATACATGGCCTGGTACAAGATGAATGACCTGCACATTCACCTGAACGACAACTACATCTTCCACGAGAAATATGTGGATGCCGGGGAGAATCCCTTTGAGAAATCCTACTCTGCCTTCCGTCTGGAATCCAACATGACGGGTGCCGACGGGACGAAGCTCACGGCAAGTGACCTCTTCTACACCAAGGAGGAATTCCGCGAGTTCATCAGCTACGCCGCCAGCATGGGCGTGAACATTGTTCCTGAGTTCGACACCCCCGCCCACGCACTTTCCTTTACCCGCGTGCGCCCCGACCTCATCTACAAGAGCACGAACAAGCGCGGCTGCGAAATGCTGGATGCCGCCAACCCGGAAACGCTCAAATTCGTAGAACAGGTGTTCGATGAATACCTGCTGCCGCAGAAGGGGCAGCCTGCAGTCTTCAAGGGCTGTGATGTGGTGCATGTGGGCGCCGATGAATTCCACGGCAACGCCGAGCACTACCGCGCCTACACCGACGGGCTGCTCAAGATGATGCTGAGCAAGGGCTACACCCCGCGCGTATGGGGCAGCCTGAACACCAAGAAGGGCAACACCCCCGTGCATGCAGAAGGCGTGCAGATGAATCTCTGGAATGGCGGCTGGGCCAAGGCCTGGGATTCCATCAACCAGGGGTACGATGTCATTAACACGAATGACGGCGCGCTCTACATTGTGCCCTTTGCCAACTATTACCGCATGGATGCCCGCCACCGCTGGGTGCACGAGCACTGGAAGGTGAACAACATTGCCGGTGAGGTCGTTCCCAGCGGTCATCCGCAGCTTCTGGGTGCAGCCTTTGCCATCTGGAATGACATGATTGACCAGCTCTACGCCGGCTACGGTGACTATGATATCTGGCACATGTTCAGCAACTCGGTCGATGTGCTGGCTGGCAAGATGTGGGGCAGCGATGCCTGCATCCGCAGCTATGACGAACACCAGAAGCTGCTGGCAAAGATTGGTGAGGTGCCGGGGCTCAATCCCTACTCCCTGTGGAAGGACGTAGACGGCATCACCATCAGCTGGACTCCCACCACCCTGCCCTACGAGATTGGCAAACCGTCCATGGGGCCGGACTATGAGATGACCATGGAGCTCATGCTCAAGGAAGCCCCCGTTCCGGGTGAGGAACAAGTGCTGCTCAAGGGCGACTCCGGCGTATTCTGCGCCGCGCTGAGCGATGGCACCGTTGGTTTCCGCCGCAATGACAGCATGGAATTCTCCTTCAACTACAAACTGCCCGTGGGTGAGAAAGTGACGCTTCAGCTCATCGGCAAGCCGGGCAGCACCCAGCTGCTCATCAACGGCCAGCCTGCAGGACAATGCACGCTCACCCGCTTCCACCGCAAGCCAGAGGGCCTCATCAACACCTTTGTGCTGCCGCTGGAAATGCTGGGCAGCAGTTTCAACGGTGAAATCTACTCCGTACAGGTCAAGCACACCGCTCCCGCTGGTCCCACGGTTGACCCGAACCTCAAGTAATCCATGACTTCCACCCCCCAGCAGGAATACGAAGCCGGCGCGGCGGCATTCAGAAGCGGCAATGCCGCCGAAGGTGCTGAGCATCTTCGCAACGCCGCCTTTGCCGGCCACGCCGAAGCGCAGAACCAGCTTGCCCGCGTCTATTTTGCCCAGCTGAAAACCCACCAGGACCTCATTTCCCTGGAATCGGCCGCGCAGAATGGTGACCATGTGGCCCTCTTTGTGCTGGCCATGTGCCTCATCGAAGGCCGCCTCATGGAAAAGGATACGGACAAGGCACTCACCGCCCTGAAGCACGCTGCCGCCATGGGAAACAGCATGGCTGAAAACATGCTGCGCACAGCCCAGGGCTGACCCCGCTCTGCTATATCTCGCAAAAAGCCTCATACCCACCGGGTATGAGGCTTTTTTTTCAGCTGCCGGAAATAATCAGGCTCTTCACACTGCCCATGCCCAGTGTTTTATTCAATGCCCTTATAATCTGAGGCTTCAGGCGGGTAATCTCATAGCGCACCGCGGGATGGCTGACGCTGATACGGGCACGGCCGCGTGCCACCCCTGACAGTTTGGAAACAGAAGCCAGAGCTGCCCCGACAGCCTGCATCCACGCATCTGCCAGGAGTTCGGGTGCAAGGGTATCCTCCTGCAAGTCCAGTTCACTGAGCAACTCGCCGAGCAGGGACTCCATACTGCGCTGATTCGCCGAGACAGGCAAGGTGCTGCCACTGCCAAAGAAATCTGCCACGGTCTGCTCCCGGGCGCCGCTGCGCAGGCTGCCGGCGCGCACGGCGCGCTCGCCCACACCGTCCGGCATTTTCTGCATGTAGAAACGCTTGCGGG
>JAFYRS010000087.1 GCA_017546845.1 Akkermansia sp. | reverse complement strand
TAAGCTGATCTTTCTTCCCTTATTTTCTGCGGCGCTGTGCTGCTAGAACAGAAAGGGCCAGCAGGCTCAGCGTGAAGGTGGCCGGCTCCCGTCTTCGCCCCCTTGCGGGGGCTACGCCGAGGCGGGACACCTGCGATTGCTTTTATTTTCTGCGGCGGCGTGCAGCGAGCGCAGAAAGCGCCAGTAAGCTGAGGGTGGTGGTAGCAGGCTCGGGGATGGCCGCTGTCTGGGTGATGCTCACAGAACCGTCAGTGCTGTTGTAGCTCAGGACCAGCCCGGTATACCCGGAAAGGTTGGCGAAGTATTTGCTGGCTTCAACGGTGGTATCTTCCACCAGGGCTTCGTATGCAGTCGCATCTGTGGTCTGGCGTGACAGCGAACGCATGTTGTTCAGCGTCACGGCCTGCCCCAGCTGGAGATTCGTCACCCCGCTGAACAGCGTGTAGGATTCACCCACGGCGAGCCCCTTTACCGCTTCCAGGGCATTGCCGCCCAGTGTCAGCCCGGTCTGCAGAGTCAGGGCCCCATTCAGCGTGAAGTCTTCACCGCCCAGTTTCACGGTGGCACCTGTTGCCAGTGTCAGATCCGCATTCAGTGTAGCTCCGGATTCAAACTGCGCCAGAGAGTCTACACACACGGCAGTAGCCGCTGTAACGCTTTTCTGCGATTTAATCACCAGATCATCGAGTTCCAGAGATGCAGCAGCTGCCACGTTAATGTTGCCACCGGTGGCGTGGATGCCAGTGAGCTTATTGGCACTGTTGCTTACCGTCAGTGTGCCGCCGCCGGCATTTTCCACGGAGGAATTGGTCAGCTTGTTGCTGATGGTAGCTCCAGCAACTGTGGATTTGACACGTGCACCGCTGATTGTGATTTTACTATCGGTCAGCCCCGTATACTCACCACCGTCATTTTTATTTGTTCGCTCAATAATGGCCGTGCCGGAAGCAGCTTCTCCGATAATGGTTGCCCCTTTATAATTCAGCATGCCGCTCTCTTCCAATGCAATGGTGCCTTGTCTCATCCATATTGTGGTGGAATTGAGCTGAGCTCCCTTCTTGACCAGCACCTGCCCCGTGGCTGTGCCACTGATACCAGCATCAATGTTTGTGATGTTATTACCATCGTCTCCAGTATACCCCACCTCAAATGTTCCGGTAAGAATATCCAGCCAATATTGTGAAATCTTACTATTCACCGTCATCGTGCCGGCGCCTTTTTTGTTTAATTTCACATCGCCGGTATTGGTAAATATAGCAGAACTGGAAATATTCAGCTTTGCATTCTGGGCTACATCAAAGGTTCGGTTTGCATTAGATACTTCCACGGTCATACTGCCACCCAGCGTCAGGGTGCCTCCCTTGACCGTGACGGAGCCGAAGCTGCCGGAGCCCAGGAAGCTCTGGGTGCCTTTGCCTTCCTTTACCAGGTTAAGTTTGTTGCCGTTGATGCTCATCACTTCGCCATAGAAGGTGTGGTTTCCTCCCTCTGCTCCCTCTGCGGTGTTGATGGTCAGCGTGCGGGTGCTGGCATTGATGATGTTGCTGGTATTCCATTGCTGGGAAGTAGAGGCCCCGATGGAGCCGGAGAATAATTTGGCTCTGATACCCAGATTCTTGCCGGATTCCAGACCGGCAATGCAGGTGTTATCGGCATTGATGCCGAGCGCCAGCAGCGACCCCGATGCAGCGGAGGTGTTGCTTTCCAGCTTGATAACTGCCTGAGCTGCGATATCCTTGTTGGAAAGGATAATGGCTGCCGGACGCCCGGATGACGCGCTATCTTTTGCCGTTGATTTCAGGTTAATCGTGCCAGTGAAGTTTCCCGCGTTTGCAGAAGCGCTACCCAGTTGGAAAACGGTAACAATCGAGGAGGGAGATTTTTTCTCCAGATTGAGTGTAGCCGTAGAGAGACCATCTCCCAGAGCCAGCGTGTTGATGTGGTAAATGCCTGAGTTGTGAGCGTCTTCCACTGTGACAGTAGCACCGTTCACCTGCAGTGAGCCGATGGCCGTAGCGATAGTTGCCTGGTTCTCATCGTAAGTTGAGAAATGGGCTCCACCTTCCAGTACCAGCTTGGAAATGGTGTTATTTTCAGCCGCTTTGCCATTCGTGTAGCAAAGTTGCAGGTGTGCATTGTCTGCTACATTGATGGTGCTTGCCTTGAATGCATAGCTGCCTGCGTCCTTGATAACAACAGTTCCGGAATCCACATTTACTGTGGACACAAGAATATCGGAGCCCAATGTGGCCGTGCCGCCGTTAGTGAAGGTTACATTATCCCCGTCGGAGAATCCTGTATTGAACGTGCTTTCTTCGCCTGTGGAGTCATCCTGTCGGGTGGTCTGCCACACTTCGCTGGTCATATCCCAGGTGCCGTTGCTGCCTCCCTGCCAGGTGAGATCCCAGCTGTCGATGGTATAGGAGAACGAACCACCCATGTTCAGGACGAGATTCACGCGTCCCATGTCAGAGAGCGAGACTCCGTTAATGGAGAAGTTATCCGTGGTCAGGTCTGTCCAGTTTGTCAGGAAAATACCAGAAGAACCGAAGAATTCGTAGGTCGTGCCCTGATTCAGGTTACCCAGAGCCAGCACGGCATTTTCCGAGAAGGTGAAGTTGTTGAGTTCCAGACCTCCGTCGCTGGTATTGAAATCATAGCTGCTGATGTCGAGCGTGCCGCCGCTGATGGTTACGGAGGAAGCGTTGGTCAGCATGCCGATGGCATCCTTGCCGAAAATGAGCGTACCTTCCTGCAGTTCGATGGAGCCATTGAAGTTGTACGGACTGTCATCAGTTGACGAAATCGTGTATCCAGTAGAAACACCATCGAATGTCTGGGAGCCCTCACCCATCTTCACAATGTTCAGGTTGTTGAGGACGCGCCCATTGAACGTATAATCCGTGCCGGTATCCGTATCGATGACCATCGTGCGCACTATGTCGCCATTCTGTATCTTATGTTTTTCACCGTCCACACTCCAACCTGTATTCTGTTGGGATTCACCGGAGAACAGGAGGGCTCGATTTCCCAGACTGGATTCAAGGCCACCAATTGTAGCACCATCCGCCATAATACCCAGGCCCAGATAGCCATTAGCGGAATTCTGGGTATTCATCTTCACCACAGCGTCGGCCAGGATATCCTTCCCGGCAAGGGTCATGAACACGGAAAGGTTCCCACTTTTAGCATTGAGATTGCTGAGTTCCACCGCACCGGCAAAGTTACCGGCCGCTGCCGTGGCCGAGCCCAACTCATAGATAGAAGTCCAGGAAGCATTCATGTTAGATGCCTTATGCAGTTTCAGCGTGCTGTTTGCCGAGCCTTCCGCCAACTCCAGCGTATCAATCTTCAAGTACCCTGAATCGCACATTTCCGTGACGGTTGCGACATCCTTCACCTGAAGCGTGCCAATGGTACTGTGAATTTTCCCTGTAGTATTGTACACCTCCAGCGTTCCGTTGCGGCCCAGTTCCAGGCGGTCTATCCGCTTACCTTGAGTTACGTTGTTACTATCATTATGGAGGCGGACAGTCTCATTATCTGCCATGGAAAGAGACGCCAGTGAAACCTTGCCGGTAATCGCAAGGGAGCCGCTGCTCACCGCCAGTGTGGTAGAACCGGCTTCACCCAGATTACCGGAAAGGGTTGCCCAGGAGTTGGCCGTGTCATTGGAATTGCGGGCCGTGATGATGCTGCCCTCGGAGCCAAGCTGAATCTTACCTTTCAGTCTGGCATTCTTCATCTCGACGGAAGAAGTCTTGCCAATGACAATGTTACCCTCAAGCTCAGAGTCGCTGATGCTGACCGAGGAGTAACTCAGGTTCACATTGCCCTTCAACCGGGACTGATTCGCCACCTCCAATTCCGAGATACTCAGCGTCATCTCACCGATGGCAGAGGAAGCATCCATGCTGACGGTTGCATTGGTCGCGAGGATGTCACCCGTGAAGGTGCTGTCTTTCAGGGATACCTTGGCAAAATCCTCGGCGACAATTTCGGCTTTCAGCTCAGAACCTTCAACTGACAGAGAGGTTCCGTTCCCGTTCACTAGGACACCATCCGTGAACGCTGCCTGAGCTGTACTCAGCTTCAAATCAGCACCAGAGCCCACGCACAGTTCCTTGCCCGTCAGCTTATGGTCACCAGTAATGCCGTAGGCAACATCACGCACCATCATGCTACCCACCGCCACATCGGATCGAAGCTCAATACTTTCGCGATTCCCAGAGGGAGCTCCATCTACGGAGCGTGCAGAAAGGAGGACATCCGTTCCAGCGGTGTGAGTAAGCAGCTTATCCTGCTCTTCTGAATACCAGTTGGCGGCATCCCAGCTATGGGGAGAGCCGTCACCCCTTGTCCAGATAAGGCGGCCATCAGGTGCAACATGGAGTACAAGTTTGCCATTCTCATTCGTAAGGGAGAGGCGGTCATTGCTTCCTTCAACAAGGCTGAACGCCATGTCACCGATATCATCGATAAGGACATAATCCCCCTTCTGAATATCGTTGTACATGTTCAGGTCAATGCCCACAAGAAGCGAATCTGTCTTAATGGAGGTAGCAAGCGAAGACCACGAGTCTGTATTACCGGCGTCAGGTACATCGGTGAAATCAAAGCGCAGTGTCAGCGCTGTTGCAACCGAATCTGCAGACTTCTCCAGCCTGATACCCCCCAGGGAATAGTCGCCACCGCCATTCCCCAGGCAAAGGGTCAGACTGTCGATGCCGGTAATGGAAGAGTCGCTGCCCAGAGCTTTATATGAGTCCAGTGTAAGCTTTGTTCCTGCAACTGCCTGAACATCGCCCATGAAGGTTGACTTGACACCACCCAGGCGCACATCGGAACCGGCGGCTATGTTCAGCAAGCCTGTTCCGGATACACCACCTGCCAGATGCAACACACCGCCTTCTGCCGTTGCCAGGTTCAACGTGCCTGTTCCGGCAATTACCTGATTGGTCAGTTCGTTGGTGATGTTGTAGCTCTGCAGGGTGGCGTTATCACCGGCCATAATCGCGTTATCGTAGGTATAAACCACATCAGACTGCCCTGGAGTACCCGTACCAGCCAGACGCAGGATGAGGTTGCTGCGCAGGTCTACCTGGCCTGTACCCAGAGCTGTGGAAACCTGGCTCACCGCCTTGCCGCCATCCAGGCGCAGCGCAAACTTATCAGTATTGCTGCCATTGCTGGCATCCCCCTTAAGTTGTTTATTGTCAATGATAAGATTACGGAAGTCGTTGGCCGAATCGGCAGTAATCGTCATGCTTTCGTTGCCGGCAATGGTCAAATCTTTGTCCACGCCCAGAATCAGGCCACGAATAGTGCCGCCCAGCTTCTCCTTGACACCATATCCCAAGGCTGTCGAAGAGATATTGATGTAGGCTGTCTCATTTAGCGGATTAGAGGACCAGGACGCAATCGTCGCATCTCCATTCAGGGTTACATTACCCAACACAACCGCACCACAGTCAATTGAGAGTGCACCAATATTCAACGCAGCATGCGGAACAGCCCCGCCGCCATCTTTTTCATCAGACCCTGCAAAACCGGTGCCTTCGATGGCAAAGTTAGCAGATGTTTCCACACTGCCTGTGGACATGTAGCGCAGTGAGTTGGTCACACGTACCTGGCTGCCTTTTGCAACATCAATCACGGTGGATGAGTTGAAGGCTCCGAGGTTGTTGTATTCCTTATTCATGTTGCCTACGTACATGCGGGTATTGCCATCCAGCTTGATGGTACCTTCAAAAGCCGTTGACTGCTGGGAGAATACTACGGATTTACCAGCGGAAATTTCGACAATACCCTTGCCGGTAACTACCTGGGTGATAAGGCCGCTACCCAGTGAGTAGCCTGTACCGCCCGGCAGGGTGAGACTCAGGCTTGCTCCTTTCTCCACATGAATGGAAGCCCCCGCCGCACCAATGCCGCTGGCACCGGCAGAGGCGATGACCTTACCTTCTGCAATGACCAGTCCACCGCTCCAGGAGTTGTTGGAGCCCATGGAGAGAGTTCCCTCGCCCGTCTTAATCAAGGTAAGGCCTGCGGAATTATTGGCATCAGCCAGTACATTGTCACCTATTGCCGAAGCCTCGGTGATATTGAGTTCAAGATTCGTAGCACTCGTGCCATTGTTGCGGATGCTGGAGTCATTCCTGGCACTGAGGTTGTGTACTACCATGTCGGCATGACCATCGGTGTACAGGATAGCTCCCTTCTGTAATTCCATGGAAGTTACTGAGGCAAAGGTGTTACCATATCCGGCGTGAATCCCGATGTCGCCAGTCATGTTGTCCTTCTCCAGCATGCCACCGGCGGTGATGCTGCCCGTGTAGGCATGTTCCCGGGCAAAGGTGACGCTGCTGCCGGAATTGCCCTGGCCATCTATCTGCATGATGGAGGAACAATCCAGAGTGGTATCCATAATCAGGCTGCCACTGCCGCCCAGGCGGTATCCCTTAGCCTCATCTACGGTAAGCTTGCTTGTATAGGTCTGCTCACCCACGGCACCCAGGGCAATACTGTAGTTGCTGATATCCAGGTCAAAAGAGAAAACTGTGGCCAGAATGCCCTTTGCTCCGACGGAGAGGGTGCCATCTTCACCCGCTGTATCCGCATTGATGAGGTACAAGTCACTTTCCTTGTGCAGGGCGAGAATGTTGCCGTACTCGATGGAGACACGCGCATCGCCCAGGGCATCCAGGCTTTCGTAGGTCAGCAGGTTGCCCGTGCCCTTGATGTAGATAATGCCGCTGAAGCTGTTGTTCTCGTTGGCAAGATGCACCGTGCCGCTGGAATATGCGTTACCAACGATGAGGTCATGCTTGATTACCTCACCCGTTTCGGCATCCACGCCGTCGGCAAGGACAAAGTTGACGTTCAGGGTGCCGCCGCCACCACCCAGCCGCCAGGAACCATCAACGGCCTGCAGTTCCTCGGTTGTTCCCTTGGCGCCGTACTCGATGGTCTTGCCACTCTCTGCACCCAGCGACAGGTTTTTGTGCCCGGAAAGATCCAGCTGTTCAGCGGTATTGGCAGAAAGAGCGAGCACACCGGTGGATGCGGTATCCACTTTTTCCAGCAGAGTCTCACCCTTGTGCACATGGGAGGCAATCCATCCTTTTTCCTGCACGAGCCACTTGTTGTCTCCAGTATTGCCCAGGGCGTTGTCGTGCTCTGCAATCAGACCGCCGGAGATGACGGTCTTCTTACCGCTAAAGCTGTTGTTTCCTGCCAGGGTCAATGTGCCCCCCGCCAGACCGGTGTCGACCGAAACAGCCCCCTTGCCGTAAATGTCGGTAGCAACGGTCGTATTGGCAGTAGTGCCCTGGCTGTATTCTACCTGCAGGCTGGCCCCTGATTCCAGCTTCAATGAGTTGGCATGCAGACCATAGAAGTCGGAGTAGCGGTACTCGGAGGTTTCACTCAGCTTGCCGTACGTGTCCACCAGCTGGGAACCGCCTTCCACGTATTCATACTGGTGCTGGACTCCCTCTCGCAGGATGAATGTACTACCGGATTTTGCCCATACATCGCCCTGCAGGCGCGCATGGCTGCCCAGCTCAAACGCTGCGCCGGATTCAATCTCGATGTACATGTTTGCATCAGCGTAATGCCAGTCATTCTCCAGCATGAGGCGGTTGGTATTCGTAGCCGTGGCAGACCCCATGCCATGCACCGTGTTGACACCGCTCAGGACAACCTTGCCGTTGCTGACGGTGAATGTACTCTGGGACAGGTTTGTATGGATGCTGTTGAGCGTCCAGGTGCCGCCACCTGCGTAGGTGATATTGAGTTTCCCTGTTGCATCGGAGAAAGAGCCCTTGTAGGTGGTGTTGCCACCCTGCCTGTAGGTAAGGTTGGAGGCTTGGGAAGAGCTGTTTATAATCATGGCCTCCTCCGTAAGGGCCTGGATAGTGAAGCTGCCTTCGCGGTTTTCGCCGCCGCTGGTGTACCAATCCATGCTGTTACCATTCATATCCAGCGTGCCGCCGCCTGCACCAAAGGTGAGGTCGCGTTCAATCTGGTTGGTGTCCCCGATGACAACAGTGGCGCCGCTGTTGATCAGCACGTTATATGCCGCATGGGCGGGCGTTTCGCCGCCAGCCTTCTGCTGCAGGTAGGTCTTGCCGCTGCCGCCCAGGTTCAGCAGGGCATTTGTATCGCCCACGCCGTCGATGTACAAATCACCTTCGCCAATCTTACGCCACTCGGTCATGTATTCGGTCGTGTTCACCAGCTGCAGGTGTACTTCCGCCCCTTTGTTGATGACATAGCCGGCGTGGTTGAACATGGTGCCGGCGGTATCCGAGCTGATGGTATAGACAGCCTTATCGATATCTCCAGCCTTGCTGAATTCGGCGTAGCCGATACCCAGGTCCACGGTGGCATCCAGAATGATATTGTTCTCTTTCTGGGACGAACTGAAGACCAGGTTCTGCGTGTAGAAGAGGTCCTCGTCAGAAACCATCAAATCCGGCAGTTCTTCATAGATAACACCTGGTACTTTCCAACTGATTTCATGGGCGGCATACCAATTGTCCTGGTTCTTCCGGCCATTGTAGTCACGCCAGGTGTTGGTGCCGGACAGCACTCCGACGTAGCTGCCGATTTCCACGCCTGCTGCATTAGTTGCTTTGCCGGAATAGAGAGTGGTGCTGTAGGTGGTTGAACCTATTGTTTCCGAGATGGTTTCTCCGGCATGCTCCACTTTGCCCAGGTGGATGGTGCTGTTTCCACTCATGTCCAGATTGACATCGAAGGCTTTGAGTGTCTCCTGGGTCCATTCCACGTTGCCGCGAGCCTGGCCATAGGATTCTGCACCTGCTGACTGCTGGGCTGCGATGTATTCATACTGGCCGGTTGCCGTATTGTAGATGAAAGTCGGGCTGCCGGAGTCACCGGGGCGGATGCCGTTCGGGAGAGGATTCGCCTCGCTTGCGCCATCATTCTGAACGTATTCGGGATTTTGGTGGATACTGAAGTTTTCACCATCGGCATGCACCTGACCATTGGTGATGTTGTTGATGGCACCGATGATATAGGTGTACGGGCCGGCTTTGCCTACCATCTTTTCATTTTCCTCGTCCCACTGGTACATGGTGCCCGAACCCGAATGGTAGACATAGCCTCCATCCAGATTCTCAATCTGCTCGTATGTCAGCGATGTCAGGGAGTTCCATGTCACATCCGTCACCACCTTACTCTGGCGCTGCAGCATATAGTCATACTGACCATTACCCCACTCAGGAGCAAGGCGGAAGTACTGAGAGCCACGGATATCAATGGCATCGTAATTGATGGCGTAGTTCTGACCAACGGTACGCTCAGAGAACGAACCGTCCAGAGAGCCGTTGTGCAAAACCGTAGCGATGAATGTGGGGGCAATGACGGTGGAGTGCCCGGAATCATGCGTGCCGCTGTAGTTAATCATCCCCTGTTCGTTGGAAATGACGAAGGCCGGCGTGCCGTCCGTATAAGTGATAGCAATCCCATTCTCTGCCTTACGGATTTCGGAGAGCAAGTCATTCACCTTGCCGCCGACCACATAACGGCCACAGTTCTGGCCGAAGTCGGTGTAGGTCTGATAGGTCGCATCACTGTGCATCACACCGGCTGTAGCTGTGGTGGCAAACGTGGCAACTGCGGCCATGGCGGCGAGGAGTGCGCGGCGGAGGGAAAGGTTCAGGTGAAGTTTCATGTGGAAAAATGGTACGGAGGAGCGTTTGCGGCGACTTTCTGTCGCAACCTATCCATTCTAGCAAGTGCGGCCGGGTTGTCAACCTGGATTTTCGGATATGCAGCAAAATTTGCGCTGTTGCTCGGGAAATGGGGAAATTTGGCATTGCATTATGGGAGAGGGCTTGTTATGATGCCCTCAGAAAAATCCTTCCGTTGTCATGCATTTGAAAAGTCTGTTAATTGGGTTAATGGCGGGGCTGGTGGTCATGCCGGTGGTTGCTGAGCCGGAGAATGCGGGGGTGGTGCAGCCTGCGCCGGTGGATATCATGGGCATGAGCCGCGATGCACGCTGCGGGCAGGTGCTGGTGACGGCGCTTATCAACGGCGTGCCCATGCGCATGATGCTGGATACCGGCGCCACGCACACCGTGCTGCATGAGGAGAGTGTGGCAAAGCTGGGTGAGGTGCAGTGGGTGGATACTTCAAAAATGCAGTTCAGGGGAAATGCCAACCAGCGTCCCCGGCTGCTGGTGGCACCCATGCAGGTGGGGCCGGGTGAAGCGCCCATGCACCCGATGATGGTGCTGAACCTCGGCGCGGTGCGCAGCATGCTGGCAGAGCCGGTGGATGGCATCATCGGCATGGATTTCCTGAAGTTCCTGCCTTTTACCTTTGATTTCCGCAAGAATGAGTTTTACTGGGGCTACCCTGCAGACGCAGCGCTGGTGCCTGTGCCCTGCGTGGCAGAGCCGAGCGGGCGTGTACACTGGCAGCTTTCCTGCGCTGGCAAGGAAATCAGCCTGCTGCTGGATACAGGCAGCACGGTGACCCGCGTGCGCACGGCAGATTGGGCTCCCGGTGCCGCCGGTGAGATTACCGCCCAGATTGGCGATGTGAATGTGGCAGAACGCCAGCAGATGGTGGAGGGCAAGCCGGGGGATTTGACCGTGGCTCCCGGAGTGGCGCTGAAAGGGGTGACTCCCTTGCTCTGCTCCAGCGAGGAACTGACCATGCTCGGCATTGATGCGCTGCGCCAATCGGTGCTCGTGCATCTGCCCGCGGCTGATACCCCCGGCGGCATCTTCCTGCTGGCCAGATGAGAGGGGGGCGCCAGCCCTCCTGTGTGGTGAACCATTTGCCTGTTACGGTGCGTAGTCAATGCGCACCGGCACTTCCTCCACCTCCAGCCCGGCTGCCGTGAGGGTGTCGAGCACCTCCACAAAGCGGGCCAGGGAAGCCCCGCCCGCGGCTGATACCTGGATGCGCGCCTGCGGGTTCTGCTGCAGCAGCCCGCGCACGGCGCCGGTGAGCTGCTCTGCGGGAATGAGCCTGCCGTTGAAAGCGATGCTGCCGTCATCCCCCACCTCCAGCAGAATGCTGTCCTTATCCCCCTGCGTGCCGGCAAGGTGGTGCGTCTGTGGTACATCGAGTTTCAGCACGCTCACCTGGCGCTTGAACTCGGTGTGCACAATGAAGAAGATGAGCAGGATGGTGAGGATGTCGAGCATGGGGACGATGGGAATACCCTGATGCCCGAATTTGCGTTCGTAGAGTTTCATGCGCGTGAGGCGTTGCGGTGATTGGCAAGGATATCGGTAAAGCACTTGTTGATGCGCGCGGCGCGGCGCTCCAGCGCCCGCTCAAAGCAGCTGAGTGCTATCGTGCCCGGCACGGCTATGGCCAGTCCGAAGATGGTGGTGTAGAGCGCCTTGGAGATGCCCAGGGCAATGCCGTCCTGCGCATCGGGTGCACCGAATACGCCGAAGATATCCACCAGCCCCCAGGCGGTGCCCAGAATGCCGAGCATGGGGGCAATGGTGGTGATGACGCTGATGGTGGCCATGCCGGCGCGCTGGCGGTCGATGATGCAGCGCAGTCGCGCTTCCACCTGCTGCTCCATGGAGGGGGAGGCGGGGGAGTCCTGAATGAATGCCAGTACGCCCACCAGCTCATCGTGCTTGAAGCCTTCCCGCACGGCAGCGGCTGAGGCGGTACCTGCACTCACTGATTCCAGCTGTGCCAGGCATTTGTGCCGCCGCGCATAGAGCAGGTGGTAGAGAATGGCTGCCAGCATGATGACCGAGCAGGCCAGCAGGGGCAGGCCGAAGGGGTGGCAGGCGGCAAAGAATTGGCGGATGGTTTCGTTCATATTGGTTGTTTTTGCGGTTGATTAGTCAAAGTTGAATTCGAAGATGAGTTCCATGAGCTTGCCGATGACATCTGCCTGCACCTCCGGCGGCATGGGGGGCAGGGTGGCGCGGCGGATAGCTTTGAAGGTGAAGGATTGCTGGCTGACGCTGGCTCCGCTGCGCTTAATGAGCGCCATGCTGTCGATGCGCCCGCGTTTGTCGATACGCAGGCTGATGGTGATTTTGCCGGGGATGATGTCGCCCCGGTGGTCGTCGCACGCGATGTACCAGAAATGCGCCACGCGGCGGTAGACCAGCGCTTCGTACGCCCCGCGCGGTGTGGAAACGACATTGAGCGCTGCGCCCCGCCCGAAAACGAAGCGCCCGCTGCTGCGGCTGCGGCGTTCGTGGGTACGGAAACCGGGTTTCTGTGGCTGCGCCCATTCAGCTAGGCTGGGGTCGTAGAACACGCGGGGGCTCGCTGCTCTGGCGGTGGGGGCCTCTTCCATACCGCCTGGCATTCCGCGGTGGGTACTCAGCTGTTCCTGTTCGGCGCGTTCCGCCTCTGCGTCCCTCAGCTTCAGCTGTCCGCTGGTGTCATCCGTGAGGGTGAGCGCCTGGGTGGCGTCTGCCTGGGCATCGGCCGCATCCTGGCCCTGGGGCTGGGCGGAGTCATGGCCCTCCGGCAGCTCCCCGGCAGGCACGGGGGCTGGTGGGGAAGGCTGTTGCTGCTGTGCTTTGCCCTCGTGCTCCAGGGGACC
>JAFYRS010000086.1 GCA_017546845.1 Akkermansia sp. | reverse complement strand
GGCGGTAAACATTCAACTCAGAGCGGAATCTTACTTGGAAACATTGAAGCGGAATTCCATCACGACGCCATCCTGCACCACGTATTCCTTACCCTCAATGCGGAGCTTAGCCATCTCCTTGGCCTTAGCCATGGACCCGGCAGCCACCAGGTCATCATACGCCACCACCTGAGCAGCAATGAACCCGCGCTCAAAATCCGTATGAATCACACCGGCAGCACGGGGCGCCTTATCGCCCGCATGAATCGTCCAGGCGCGGGTTTCCTTCACACCAGTGGTCAGGTAAGTGCGCAACCCCAGCAGATGATACACCGCGCGAATCAGGTCACTCACACCGGAATCCTCCACACCTATATCATTAAGATACTCACGAGCCTCCTCAGGAGCAAGCTCTGAAAGTTCCTCCTCAATGCGGGCAGAAATCACAATCGCCTCAGCGTTGTGGTGCTCAGCCACATACTTCCGCACAGCAGAAACATAAGGATGCGCATCCGGATTCTTCACCGCCTCAGCCAGCTCCTCCTCGCTCACATTGCAGGCAAAAATGCTCTTCTTGTCGGAAAGCAGGAAGAAACTGCGCAGCAGCTTGCGTTCCTCCTCGCTCAGCTCCAGCGTAATGGCAGGATTGCCGGCATCCAGGTGCGGAAGCAGCTTCTCAATCAGCTCCACCTCAGCCTTGGCCTCCTTATCGCCACCGCGGGCTTTCTTAATACGGCTTTCCTTGCGCTTCTCCATGGCCGCCAGGTCAGCCAGAATCAGTTCAGCGTTGATGATTTCGATATCGCGCACGGGGTCAACAGAACCCAGCTCATGAATAATGTCATCATTCTCAAAGCAACGCACCACCTGCACAATGGCATCCGTCTCGCGGATATTGGAAAGGAACTTATTGCCGAGGCCTGCACCCTCTGCAGCGCCCTTCACCAGACCGGCAATATCCACAAACTCAATGGCAGCCGGAATAATGCGCTCAGTCTTGCTTATCTCCGCCAGCACCGCCAGACGCTTATCCGGCACTTCCACCACACCCACATTCGGGTCAATAGTGCAGAACGGATAGTTTGCCGCCTCAGCCTTGCGAGACCGCGTAACAGCATTGAAAAGAGTGGATTTGCCTACATTCGGAAGACCTACGATACCTGCCTGTAACATAACGCCGACATTCTACACTATTTAACCTGCCGGGAAAAGCCTAAACAATGTCACAGGGTACATTTGCACGCGCCGCACCGGGCTTATCATGGCTTTTTACTTGAAAAAAGTGACCATGTATGGTAGGCTTGTCACCGATGAAACGAAACTTCACCCTGATGACGGGACTTTTCGCTCTTGCAGCGCTCTGCGGTCTGCAGGAGGCTAAAGCCGACCGCTATTCGGATTACTGGCTGCCGGAAAACATGGCAAAGCGCCAGTGCGCCTCGGTGCACCTGGGCTATGGCCCTGCCATCCACGCGCACACAGCGGCCTACCAGGAAGCAGTGATAGAAAAGAGCGCCCCCGGCACCTACTTTGCCTGCAACAACTTCGGTTGCGGTTACATCGGCGTGCAGGAGCTCGGCCACAAGGATGAAAACGGCAATCCGGTGCGCGTAGCCATCTTCTCCATCTGGGACGCCAAGGATTCCGGCGATAACCCCCACGCCGCCCCCGAGGAAGAACGCGCCAAGCTCATCCAGAAGGGAGAAAAGGTAACCACCCGCCGTTTCGGAGGCGAAGGCACAGGCGGCAACTCCATGCGCCCCTTCAACTGGAAAGAGGGCGATGTCATCAAGACCCTTGTGGTGGAACATGAGGACGGCCCTGACTTCCGCCAGATTGCAGGCTACATCTTTGACCCGGAAAAAGGCGAATGGGCGCTCATGAGCTGCTGGCGCATCCAGGCGCTGCACCGCGGTCTGGGCGGCGGTTGTGGTTTCGTGGAAGATTTCAAGCGAGACGTGGTCTCCAAGCAGTTTGAGCGCCGCGCCACCTTCGGCCCCGCCCTGCGCTGGGACGGCAAGCAGTGGTCTGCCGCCACGGAATTCCGCTTCACCCGCGATGGCAACCCGCTCAAGGAAATCAACTGCCGCTTCGACCCGGCGCGCGGATACTACTCCCTGGCAACAGGCGGCACCATCAAGGAAGAAGCTGATTTCCCGGTATTCACCACCAAGCCGCTGCCCCAGCAGCCTGCGGCAGTGCCCACGCCCGGTGAGGACATCATGAAGCTCATCCAGCGCCCGAAACTGGAGCCCGTGAACTACCCCGCCAACTAAGGCAACACTCCATTTCCCCCAAGCCGGAGAGCGCAAAAGCCTCTCCGGCTCTTTTTCTTCTTGCCAACGCGGGAACAAGCTTTTACAATGGGGCTACCATGTTGATTGCCCCTTCAATGCTTGCCTGTGATTTCCGCCGCATTGGTGAAGAAGCCAACCGCGCCCTGGAGGCCGGTGCCGACTGGCTGCACCTGGATGTGATGGATGGTTCCTTTGTGGACAACATATCCTTTGGCCCGGATATCTGCGCCGCCATACGCGCGGCCGTGCCGGCAGAGGCGTATCTGGATGCCCACCTCATGATTGATGCGCCGGACCACTACCTGCCCCGTTTCGTCAAGGCCGGCATGAACATGATTACCATCCACGTGGAGCGTGAGGGTGCTGTTGACCTGCACGCCACGCTGGCTGCCATCCGCTCTGCCGGTATCCACGCCGGCCTGGCGGTCAACCCCGCCACCCCGGTGGAAAAGGTGCTGCCCTACATCGGCGAGCTGGATATGGTGCTGGTCATGAGCGTCGTGCCCGGCTTCGGCGGCCAGAGCTTCATGGGCGAAGTGCTGGACAAGGTGCGCGTGCTCGATGCGGCCCGCAAGGAACAGGGGCTCAACTTCATCATCCAGATGGACGGCGGCATCGGCGCTACCCAGGCTCCGCTCTGCGCCGCTGCCGGCGCCGATTGCCTGGTAGCCGGTTCTTCCACCTTCAAAGCCCCTGATATGGCAGCAGCCATTGCCTCGATGAAGTAATATGGACAAAGGAACGCAAAGCCTCCTCAATATCCTGTTAAGTGTGCTGGCACCCGTCATGGTGCTCGACCACTGCTCCGTTTCCGGGCCGGAGCTCTGGCAGCTGGGCACGGCCCCGGCCATGTGCCTGGCACTCTCGCTGCCGCTGGGCTTCGGGCTGTGGACCTTCATCCAGAGCCGCCGGGTAGAGCCGCTCACACTCTTCGGGCTGCTGGGCACACTACTCACCGGCGTGGTCACCATCTATGCCAACACGGGTGGAGGCGAAGCCATCCGCCCCGACACCCCCTGGTGGTATGCCGCCAAGGAAGCCGCCATTCCGCTGCTGCTCTGCGGCGCTGTCATGGTCACCGCCCGGCGGCAGGACTCCCTGCTGCGCCTGCTGCTCTACTCGGATTCCATTTTCGACATTGCCACCATCGAAAAAACAGTGGTAGAGAAAAACGCCCTGCAGCCGTACAATGCCCTGCTCTGGCGCGCCAGCCTTTTCCTGGGGCTCTCGCTCGTAGTATCCGCCGTGGGCAATTTCATCCTCTCGCTCTGTTTCCTGCTGCCGGTGCTGGAAGCACCCGCCGCCCAGCAGGCGCTGGAATATAACTACGCCGTGGGACGCATGACCTGGTGGGGTTACCTGGTTATCGGCGTGCCGCTGCTCGTCACCCTTATTTTCGTGCTGCGCCACCTTATCTCCCGGCTGGAAGCACTGACCGGGCTTGACAGGGAGCGGCTGATGTTGCGCTGACGCTCCCTCGCCCTCTCACTCAGAAGGGAGCCACGAAGCGGCTACCCAGGGCAAGCCATACAGGCAGGGTCACAAAGGAACAAAGGGTGGTCGACAGCAGCACCTGGGCCCCTACATCCGGGCAGCCTCCGTAGCGCTTGGCCAGAATCACCGGAATCACCGCACTGGGAATGGCACTCTGAATCACCATGATGCGCTTGATGAGAGGATCCACCGGCAGAAGCCACGCCAGCAGCAGAATAAGGGCCGGCACTATCACCAGACGCGTGAGGATACCCGCCGCCAGCATACGCGGCTGCCAGGTGAAATTGCGGGTCAGGTCATAGAGCGAGCATCCGAAGATAATCAGGCAGATAGGCGTGGAAACCGCACCAATCATCTCTGCCGATTTCATGATGGGAGGCAGGGCAACGTATTGCCCCAGGCCGCTCCACGCCAGAATGAGCGAGAAGATGACCGCCAGCAGGGGGCCGCGGAGCAGCACACCCACGTGCATATTCTGGATTCCCCCGCACATCAGGATGACACCAAGGCTCCAGATGAAAATCTCACACCCCATGTTGTGGATGAACAGCACACCCAGCGTGGGGTCGCCGGGCGCGGTAAAGAGCATCTGAATCACCGGCACCACAAAGAATACATAGTTCTGCACGCCCGCTGTCAGGGTAAAGGTGCGCAGCCCCGTGCCGATTTTGAGCCGCATGCACCAGGCCACGGCATACGCAGCCGCCACCCCCACAAACATCTCCAGGAAGCCGCAGCAGATTCCCTGCAGGGAAAAGCCGATGCTGCTCATCTGCTCATTAGCCTCCAGCACCATGTATTTCATGATGTTGTAGAAAATGAGGCAGGGATACCCCACATCCATGGCCAGTTGCAGAATCACATTATCGTGCTCCGGCGCGATGGCTTTCTTGTAGCGCAGCCAGAAACCGATACCAAAGAACACAAATACCGGAATGGCAGCAAAAAAGGAATTCAGAACGAGGTCAAACATGGCTGATCTGCGGGTATCCTATCATGTTCCGCCCAGAGTGGCAAGCCTTAGTCATTCAGACGCTGCACCAGTTTCACAAACCGCCAGAGCAGATAGCCCCCGCTGACGGCCAGCAGCAAGGCATTCCCTGCCCCGGCCGACACCTGCACCCTCATAAATGAATACCCAGCCACCGGAACCGACAGCGTGCACAGGCAGAAATGCAGCACACTGCGAGGACGGAGCAACACCCCGAACACAGCATACATCACCAGCGCCGCCCCCAGAAACACATAGGCCCACAGGCGGTGGTACTCCACCAGAGCCGGGTTGGCCGCCGTGAGCCATGCCTGCATAACCGCCGACATCAGCAGGTAGAGGGAAGCCAGAAAAGCAATCACACAGAACACCTTGCGCCACATGACGGCATTATACCCGCCAACTCCTGCCATAACAAGCCCAAATGTCTTGCAGGATGCCGCCCAGTGTGCGATACTTGCCCCATGCAGCACGAGGTTCATGTATGTTCTAATGGGTTCACCGCAGTAGTGGCACCGCAAAAGGCATTTCCGCTGGTTTCCATGCAGGTGTGGATTCAGACCGGTTCCATGCACGAAGGCGAGCACCTGGGTGCCGGCCTTTCGCACCTGCTGGAGCACATGGTATTCAAAGGAACTAGCGAATATTCCGCCCGCCAGCTCAACGAGCGAGTGCCGGAGCTGGGCGGCATGTGGAACGCCTACACCAGCACCGACCGCACCGTCTTCTACATTGATGGTCCGGCGGCGCACTGGCGCGAGTTCCTGCACCTGCTGGCCCAGCTTACGCTGCACCCTGCATTCCCCCGCGATGAATGGGAACGCGAGCGCGATGTCATCCGCCGCGAGATGAGCATGTACAACGACGACCCGCAGGACACCGCCTACCACACCCTCATCCGCACACTCTACAAAGTTTCTCCCCGCCGGCTGCCGGTCATCGGCACCCGGGATGCATTTGATGCGCTGAGCTACGAGGACATGGTGAATTACCACCGCGAACGCTATGCGCCGGGCAATATGTTCCTCTGCGTGGCGGGCGATGTGGACACCAGCGAACTCTTTGCCGCAGTAAATGAAGAATTCGGCAAAGCGGCAGCCACCCCGGCCAGGCCGATAGTGCCGGTGGCCGAGCCCCGCCAATGGGGGCCGCGCACCCAGCGCTGCGAGTTTGCCCAGCCCACCAGCACCCTCATGCTCGCCTGGCGCACCCCCTCCTCCAACCACCCGGACGCCGCCGCACTTTCCATGCTGGGCTCCATTCTGGGAGACGGGCGCTCGGCCTGGCTCTACAAACGCTTTCACGATGAACTGGGCCTGGCGCACGATGTATCGCTCATGCCCATTCCCGACCGCACCGGGGAAGGTGCGCTGGTGCTGGAGTTCGATGTAGACCGCGACAAGCGCGATACCCTGCGCGATGCCGTGCTGGAATTCATTGCCGGGCTGCCGCAGGCCGATTTCGACGAAGCGCGCCGCCGCTCCCGGCGCATGATGCTCACCGGGCGGCTGCGCGGGCTTTCCACCGTGCAGGGCGTGGCCAATGTGCTGGGCATGTCATGGCACCTGAGCCGCAACCCCCGCAGCATGGATGAATGGGCCGCCGCGCTCTCCCAGGTCAGCAATGCAGACATCGCCCGCGCAGCTGCCACATACTTCACCCCCGAACGGCTGGTAGAAGTAAGCGTGGACCCCACCGGCAGCAATGCCGCAGAGCAGGCAGACAACGCCAGCGCAGACAACAACGCCCCGGAAATCCACACCCTGCCCAACGGGCTGCGCGTGGTCACCCGGGTAGATAAACGCGTGCCCATGGTCTATGCCGAAATCGTCTTCGGCGCAGGCAGCCAGACCGAAACCGCCGCCAATGCCGGCATCAACTCCCTGCTGGCCGAATGCCTGCTCAAAGGCACCACCACCCGCTCCGCCGCCCAGCTGGCCAATGAGGTGGAAAACCTGGGTGGCGCCATCTCCAGCGCGGCAGGAAACAACACCTTCAACCTTTCCATCCGCGGTCTGGCAGAGGATGCGCCCATTCTGCTGGAACTGCTGGCAGATGCCGCACTGCACCCCACCCT
>JAFYRS010000085.1 GCA_017546845.1 Akkermansia sp. | reverse complement strand
CGTGTGGGTCAGATGACAGAGTTCGACAAGCTCGTGCTCGATATCTGGACCGACGGCCGCGTAAGCCCCGCCGATGCCATGCTGCAGGCCGCCAGCATCATGCGCCACCACCTGGACGTGTTCGTGGACGCCGACAGCCGCCGCGTTGAGTTCGACAAGGCCAACGGTGGCGAGCAGGACGCCAACACCGCCCAGCTCCGCAAGCTGCTCAACATGAGCGTGAACGAAATTGAACTCTCTGTCCGCGCTGCCAACTGCCTGAACAACGCCAACATCACCACCGTTGGTCAGCTGGCCATGAAGACCGAGAGCGAAATGCTCAAGTACCGCAACTTCGGTAAGAAGTCCCTCAATGAGATTAAGGATAAGCTCGTGCAGCACGGCCTTTCCCTGGGTATGCAGTTTGATGCCAAGCTTCTGGCTTCCCCGGCTCCGGCTTCCCGTATGCGCGACATCAATGATGAAGCCCGCGCCACGGACCTGCAGGCCCTTATCTCCCACAATATCGACGCCTTCGGTGACGACGACGACGAGTAAAGATTCCAATAAAAACAATATTAACAACCAAACATACATTATAAGACTATGAGACACGGCGTAAAGAAAGCCAAGCTTCAGCGTAACGCTTCCCACCGCAAGGCCCTGCTTGCCAACCAGGCATGCAGCCTTATCAGCCACGGCCGCATCACCACCACTCTGGCCAAGGCCAAGGCCCTGCGTCCCTACGTGGAGAAGCTCATCACCCTTGGTAAGAACGGTTCCCTGCACGCTCGCCGTCAGGCCCTTGCCACGCTGCCCCAGCCCAAGGTTGTGGCCAAGCTGTTCAGCGTAGTGGCTGAGGCTACCAAGGACCGCCAGGGTGGTTACACCCGCATCGTGAAGCTCGGCCAGCGCATGACCGACAGCGCCCCCATGGCTCTGATCGAAATCATCGACCTGCCCCAGCTCACCGCTCCTGTGGCTCCCGCCACCACCACTGCTACTGGTTCCACCTCCGAGGAGGCCTGAGCATTGGATTGAGCAGATAAAGCTTAAGCCGGAACCGCCGCGTTGCAGAAGCAGCGCGGCGGTTTTTCATTTGCTGGGCCGGAGCTGTTTGAAAATCTTGACATGCGTATGTATTTGCGGTATGGTAGCGCGCGTTATGGCAGGTCTTATCATTGCGCCCAAGGCGCGTATTTTTCATGGTCACGATTGGGTATACGGCACAGAGGTGCGCACGGTGTTCGGGAATCCCCAGCCTGGTGATGTAGTGCTGCTCAAGGACCAGCGCGACCGCTACCTTGGCTCTGCCATGTATAACCCCCATTCGCAGATTGTGGCGCGTCGCTTCTCCCGCCGCAAGCAGGACCTCGACCGCGATTTCTTTGCGCGCCGTATATCCCAGGCAGCCGTGCTGCGCGAGCGCTGGCTGCCCGGTGAGGAAATGATGCGCCTGGTGTGGAGCGAGAGCGATGGTCTTCCTGGCCTGATTGTGGACCGCTACGCCGGTGTGCTGGTGGTGCAGACGCTGACCATGGCCATGTACCAGCGCCTGGGGCTTATCAAGGATATCCTCAACGATTTGTTCCAGCCGCGCACCATCATCGTGCGCAATGATTCCCCCATGCTGGTGGCAGAGGGAATCGAGCAGGAAACCTACGTGGCCATGGGTGAACAGCCGGAGCCCTTTGTGGCCAGTGGTCGCGGCATCAAGTTCATGGTGGACCTGGCCACCGGCCAGAAGACAGGCCTGTATCTCGACCAGCTGCAGAATTACCAGGAAGTGGCCCGCTTGGCCCGTGGTCGCCGTGTGCTTGACTGCTTCTGCAACCAGGGTGGTTTTGCGCTGGCCTGTGCCAAGGCTGGTGCCGCCAGTGTGACGGCGGTGGATATTTCAGAAGAGGCCATTGCTTCCGTGCGCAGGAATGCAGAGCTGAACGGAGTAGAGATTGAGGCCGTGGCAGAGAATGCCTTTGATTTCCTGAAACGCGAGAGCGATAAGGTGCGTAATGGCGCCGACCCCAAGTGGGACCTCATCATCCTTGACCCGCCCAGCTTTACCCGCAACAAGAAGAGCCTGAACGGTGCTCTGCGTGGTTATAAGGAAATTCACCTGCGCGCCATGCAGATGCTGCCGCTCGGTGGTGTGCTTTCCACGTTCAGCTGCTCCCACCACATCAGCGCCGATTTGTTCAAGCAGACCATCTGTGATGCCGCGGTGGACGGCCACTGCACGCTGCGCCAGACGCATGTGCACGGCCAGAGCCCCGACCACCCGATTCTGCTCAATATACCCGAAACGGAGTACCTGAAGGGCTTCAGTTTTGAAATGGTGCCCGGTAGATAAGGGAATTTCCTTGCAAAATAATCTGCGTGTGCTAAGCTGCTGTATACATGAAGCTGCGCTGCACATGGATGGGAGTACTGTTACTGCCGCTGCTTTGCTGGCCTATGCCGGCAGGGGCAGAGGGTAGTGCCGAGCCTGCGCCTGCCGCTGCTCAGAATCCTGTTGTCAAACCAGGGCAGGTGGCGGTGCTGGGCTATGGCAGTTTTGCTTCCGGCGAAGGCATGCCGGGTATCACGGCCACTACCTTCCTGGCGCAGATGTCGTATCTGAAGGAGCAGGGGATTACCCCTGTTTCGCTTGGTCAGTTTATCCGCTGGCACCGGGGAGAGGAATCCTTGCCCGAGCGCAGTGTACTCATTACCCTCGATGAGGCTGATGTGAGCACCTATTCGGTGGCATACCCAGTGCTCAAGGAATATGGGTTTCCCTTTGTCGTGTTTGCGGATGGGCGGAATCTGCAGGAAGGCGGCGCAACGCTGGGGCCTTCGCGTCTCAATGCCATGCGACGCGCCGGTGCCAGTATAGGTAGTTGCAGCATGACCCGCCCGCAGGCATGCGACTGGGTTTTTGCTTCCGAGAGCGGCCCTGAGGCCTCATTCAAATTTGCAGAGCGCGAGCTGGGTGTATCTGCTCAGCGCATAACGGCCTGTTTTGGCAGCTGCGAGGCATTTTCATATCCGCGTGGATACGCAAATGCTGATATGCTGGAAAATCTCGCCATTTATGGCTACCGCGTGGCTTTCGGACGCCGCGAGGGTAAGGTGCAGCATGATACTCCTGCCTATATGCTGAATCGCTATATGGTGCGGGATATGGAAGCTTTTGCCCGGGCTGTGAACTTTGGTGCACCGGAGCAGAACGCAGCCATTCTGCAGCAGGTACGTAATGTGGCGAACCGCCATGAGACCGAATCGCCTACGGTGGAGGTGGTTTCGCCTGGAAATACCATGCTGGGGGGAGCTCTGGTAACGGTGAATGTGGCCGCAGTTGATGCCGTCCAGCCGCCGCTGCCTCCGGTGGTTGAATTTGACCCCTCCTCGGTAACGGTTGCCCCCCAGCCGGCTGAGGTGCAGCCGGTGGAGGTGGTGCAGATTCAGGAACCGGAAGAAGAGCCCCCGGTAGCGGATTTGAAAGACCCGGTGCTGCAGCCCCGCCCGGTGAGCACGCTGCCAGCTGCCGGCGCGCTGGAAAAGCGGGAGGAAAATGGCGACTGGGTGACCCGTGAGTTTAATCAGCCTCTTGTGCCCCGCGAGCAGACCCGCGTGGCGGTGCTCGGGTATCACGATTTCAGCAATACCCGCCCGGCTACTGAAATGTGCCTGCGCACTGCGGAGTTCTGCCAGCAGATGCAGTATATCCAGGATGCCGGGATTGCGGTTATCACCATGCAGGACTTCCGGGAATGGATGCAGGGAGCGCGCACCCTGCCGGAACGCTGCGTGCTGATTACTATTGATGATGGCTGGATCAATGCCTACACGGAGGCATTCCCGATTCTCAAAGCATACGGCTATCCATTCACGCTCTATCTGTATACCGATTTCCTGGGAGGCAAGGGGCTTTCCATGTCTCACGAGCAAATCCGGGATATGATGGACAGTGGAGCTACCATCGGCAGCCATTCGGCCTCGCACCCCTATCCCAGCAAGTGGAAGGCGCTGCAGCCTGATTCTCCTGAGCATGCCGCATTGCTGCAGAAGGAAATTCCCGATTCCATTGCGACATTGCGTGAGCTTTTTGGTAATTGCAGTACCTTCTGTTACCCGGGGGGCTACCACACTCCGCAGATGCAGGAAAGCCTGCGCAACAATGGCGTTGACATGGCGTTCACGGTCATCGAAAAGAAAGTTACTACGCAGACTGACCCTCTGCTGGTGAACCGTTACATGGTGTTTGGCAATGATCCCCGAATTTTCCGCCGCGCAGTGAATTTTGATGATGTGGCAGGCGTGAAACCCACGGCTCAGGGGATAACAGAGGCGCGTGAGCGCGCCCGTGCTTTCTATCCGAAAGCTTTTGAAAAACTGGGTGCCATCATAGCACTGCCGGAGGATGACGCTCCGCTGCCGCCGGCTGTCATGATGCCGTCGCAGCCCTCTACCCCGCCCGTGCTGGAGGACATTCCCGCCCCGGAATACACCCGGCTACCGCAGTGATTTTTTTCTCACCGGTAACACATGTTTTGTAGTGGACATTCTGGGATGCTCCCGGTATAATGCCTTGACCTTATGTTGAAACGCTGTTACAGGGCTCAAGAGAGTCTGGTGCGCTATTGGGCGCAGCAGGCGGTGGAGCTGTGTGCAGATATTGACGATGAAGGACTTAACGAGGCGAAGGATGCCGTTGAACTCTCCATTGAACAGATGGCGCGCGATTGCCGCGTGGTCATGATTGGAGCATCGGGCAGCGGTAAATCCGAGCTGCTGGCCGGCATGGTGGGCAGCCCGGTGCTGGCAAAGGTGGCACCGGTGCACCACTACCTGCGCTGGCGCTATCTGAACACCGGTGGAAATGCGGATTATTGCCGCTATCTGGCAGAACCCCGTATCGCCGGGTTGGAGCTGGTCAATACCCGAGGGTGTGAAGAACCCGCTGTGGCAGAGGCGGTAGCCCCGCTCCTGCCCGGGGCAGATGCCGTGGTGGCAGTGGTGGATGCTCGCAGTGTGCAAAGCTCCCCGGTGTGGGAAATGCTGGCTCCGTTGCCGGAGGAGGGCGGCCCGGCATGTCTGGTTGCGCTCACTCATACCGATGCGCTCGATGCGGAACATACGGTGACATTGAGTGACAAGGTGCGCACCTTGTGTCGGGAGCGGATGGGCCGCGTGCTGCCTGTTTTCCAGATTAACCCCACGAATGCAGCCTTGGCTGCAGATTTGGGGACCCGCGTCACAGAAGCCATGGAGGGCTCATCCGGCGGTCTTCGCGCCGCAATCCGTGAGGTGATGCGCCGCGGCTCGGACCTTCTGTACAAACAGGGCAGTGTGCTCAAGGCTCGTGATGCCGTAGCCCGCACAGACAGTGGTTTCCTGCAGGGTATTGAACAGGAAATCGACAATTTCCAGACCCGCCAGATGCAGGGCGTGCGCAATTGCATGCTCAACTATGCAGGTGCTGCCCAGCGCAGCATGCCGCTGCTGTTGCAGCACTTGCGCCGCAGTCTGGGGTGGCTTCTTTCTCCTGCGACCCTTATCCGTCTGGAGTCATACGGCTCAGCATCGGAAAACTTATATTACCGCCTGGTGCTGGATGACGTGGCACACCAGCAGGAAGAGCTGGATAAGCAGTTTGTTGTTTCCTGCGGCGGCCACTGGCGCAGTGTGCGCCCGCGTATGAAGCAGACCCTGCAGTGCGAAATCGGTGAGTTCCCGGCAGAACAGCTGGAGACCGAGCTCAACCAGCTGCGCAGCCGCATGAAAAGCCCGGTTTACGAGCCGTTCCGCTATCTCAAAATCCGCAGTGCTTTTTCTTCTCTCTTCAAACGCCAGGTGGACTGGATGCGCTTCTTTGTGGTGTGCCTGGGCATGTCACTCATTCTGGCCGGTGTGCTGGGGCTGCTTTCGCTGGACATGCTGGCCGCCGCGGCCTTGTGCATTGCGGCGTTTTTCTGGGTGCTTGGTTCATGTATCCACCTGGTTGTGGTGCGTAAGATATACGCCATCATCAAAACCTGCGCAGAGCCGCTCCATGAGCGGATGCTGGAGCAGATGGCCGCACTGGTGCAGGATATGATTGTTTCCCGCGTGGCGGCATACCGCCGTCTGTACACGGAGCCACGCCAGAAAGTGGCTTCGTATGAGACTTCGCTCGCGCCGCTGCAGCAGCGCCAGAGCGAGATTTTCCGCCAGCTCCGCTCTGCTGCCCCACGTGTATAATCCGCCGCTATGCAATACGAGCTCTTTACACCGCATGGCGAAACGCCCCAGCCCCCGGTATCGGAAACGCAGCAGATGCCCCTGGCTGCCCGCATGCGCCCGGAATCACTGGCAGACGTGGCAGGGCAGAAACACTTGCTCGCCGAAGGTAAATTGCTGCGCCGTGCGATTGAAACCGACCGCTTCTCATCGCTTATCTTCTACGGCCCTCCCGGTGTAGGCAAGACAACCCTGGCGTATGTGATTGCCCGCTGCACCAGTGCATTCTTCGTGATGCTCAACGGCGTGGAATCCAACGTGAGCGAAATTCGCGCCAAGATAGAGGAAGCCCGTAGCCGCATGGCTGTGCACGGGCAGAAAACCATCCTCTTTGTGGATGAGTTGCACCGCTTCAACAAGGCGCAGCAGGATGTGCTGCTGCCGCACCTGGAGCGCGGCACGGTGCGTTTCATCGGCGCAACGACGGAGAATCCGTACTTTGCCATTAACTCAGCCATGCTTTCCCGCTCGCAGATTTTTCCCCTGGAGCCGGTGCCGGATTCGGAGATAGTGGCGCTGCTGCGCCGTGCTGCGGCAGATGAGGAACGCGGCCTGGGTAAATTGCCGCTGCAGCTGGATGCCGAGGCGCTGGAGCATATTGCCCTCAAGGCTGATGGCGATGCCCGCAAAGCGCTGACCGCGCTGGAAGTGGCGGCCCTCTCCACCGCTCCGGGGGCAGATGGCGTGGTGCATGTAACCCTGCCTGTGGCAGAGGAATCCATCCAGAAAAAGGCGGTGAAGTATGACCGCGCTGGCGATGGCCACTATGATACCATATCGGCCTTCATCAAATCCATGCGCGGCAGCGACCCGGATGCCGCTCTGTACTGGCTGGCGTTCATGCTGAATGCCGGGGAGGATATCCGCTTCATTGCCCGCCGCCTGGTCATCTGCGCCAGTGAGGATGTGGGACTGGCGGATTCCAATGCCCTGCGTGTGGCCATGGATGCGGCTCGCGCTGCTGAAATGCTGGGCATGCCCGAAGCCCGCATTCCGCTCGCCCATGCCACGGTGTACATCGCCACCGCACCCAAGAGCAATTCCGCCTACGCAGGCGTGAATGCGGCGCTCCAGGATGTAAAGGAAGGCCGCACCCTCGCGGTGCCCGACCACCTGGCCACCCCCACGCGCAAGAAGCTGGCGAAGCTGCGCGGTGTGGCAGAGGAGGCAACGCAGTACAAGTACGCGCATGATTTTGATGACAATTTCGTTCCCCAGGCCTATCTGCCGGAGGGGCGCGTCTATTACCACCCCACCACCAATGGCCTGGAGCTGCGCATCGCCGAGCGCATGGAATACCTGCGCCAGCGCCGCGAGCAGGGTTTATAAATCTCGCGGGCATTGCCCGCGAAATTCTCTCTGCATCAGCAGAAATTCTCTCCACCGCAGGTGGAAATTCTCTCGCCGAAGGCGAAATTCTCTCAGCCCCGTCCAGGGGCTGATTCGTTATTCTTCCAATCCCTGCGCAGCAACGCTGCGCACGAACTTCCTTTACTTTGTACCTCCCACCTCGTACATCGTATTTCCGGATGCTACGCTGTAAAACTGCGGAAGTGGCTCAGGTGATAGCTGCCCCAGTCCGACCGAAGGTCGGATTTCGTCCCCGTCAACGGCGGGGATTTCGTCCTGCCCGTCGGGCAGGATTTCGTCCGCGAAGCGGATTTCGTTTCCAGTCGGCAGTTGCATATCTTCTAGCCAATCCATGGGTAGAGTTTCACCCCCGGTAAAACGGTTAACGAAATCGCCGCAGAAGCGGCGACGAAATCCACACTGCGCGTGGACGATATCGCGGCTCATGCCGCGACGATATCCTCACTACGTTCGGACGGGGCCCAGAACCGAACCGCGTTCCTGACTCCCCGCTGGTCCACATAGCGCGTGCGGAGCAGCGTGGCATCACGGTGACCAATCTCCAGCTGCAGCTCTGCAAAACTGCGGAAATAGCTCAGGTGGTAACTCGCAAAGGTGTGCCGCAGCGCATCCTGCGGCCATTTCCTTCCACCGCCCCAACCCGCCGCCCGGCGTAGTTCCCGCCAGTGGTGCAGCCAGTTGGGCGGGCATATCGTTTCCCCATCTGCGTGTTTGTGAGCTCGTAGAATCCGCAGCAGCGGCTTGTGAATCGTCACCCGCCGCGCACCGCCGGTCTTGCTGTGCCGGGGCAGAATATAAATCGCCCGTTCTTTCAAATCCACCTGTGCCCAGGTGAGCCTCGCCACTTCATGCGGGCGGATGCCGGCGTAGAGCATCATCCCCACTGCCGCCGCGCAGCTGCCACCCTGGTAGGCCTCTGCCGTGGTGGTCAGCTGATCAATCTCCTGCGGCGTCAGAACCGGCACCTGCTGTTCCACCACCCGTGGCGCTTCCACCCGTGCCACGGGATTCGCATCACACCAGCCCCGCTTCACCGCCGTGCCGAACACTCCGCTGAGAATCAGCCGCGCCTTCTGCCGCTGCCGCGGCGTATCAAAAGCCTGTTCAATATAGCCCGCGCACTCCTGTGGCGTGATGCTCCGCACCCGCCGTTTCGCCAGTCCCGGACACCGTTTCATAAACCTCCGCGTAAAATAGCGGAAATCGTAGAGCGTCCGGATGCGTCGTTCCTTCCGCGCCGCCAGTGCTGCGGCCACCGCTTTCTCAAATGTCACCGTTTTCTCCTGCAGCCGGAGCGCCTCTGCTCCGGCGATGATGCATTTCAGCGCCCGCTTTACCTTGCCGCGGGCTGCTTCCATGGCCGATTTGGCCACCAGGGCAGCCTCCAGTACATCTGCTCCGGTGCTTCTTAAAATCTCTAGTGCGGCGTTGTCAGTTTCTTTTTGTTTCGTCATAGCTGGAATTCGGAATCCGTAAGTCAAGCATACAAACTGTTTTATTTCGAGTAAATTGTGATACCCGGTACATCGTTCCGTAAGATGGTGTATTTTTATGATGAAAGTTGTTATTATTTCATCTCCAATCACTAATCAAATGTATTCTTACGGATTCCGAAAGGGTAGTATGGCCACAATTATTCTTTCTATTATGAAACTCCATCTCCCTGTTCATCTTTTTCTTGCCGTCATGTTGCTGATGGCGGTATCGGCTGGTACTCTTTGTGCATCTGAGGCTTCAAGCGATTCATCTCGCGATTTTGTGATAACTGAGCCGTATTCTACTTCTTCGTATGATGGTTCGTCGATTATATCAGGTTATAATAAAGTCAGTGTGGAAAATATCAATGTGCTCAACCTTTCTGCCGGTAGCGATGCTGTTATGTACTGTCATCCGGCTCTCATAACCGGAAATAAGACAGTAGTCATCAGCGGAAACAGCGGTGATTACTGTATCGCTTCAGGATGGGGGGCTAATTACAGTTCTGAATCGGGCCCTGCAATTTCTCTTACCTCCAATGATGTAGTTAAGGTTAGTGGTAATTACTCGTTGACACTTGCGTGGGGTGGTGGTGCGCTTACGACTTATGTGCCGCAGGGGGGCTCTCCCATCTCACCAAGCTATATCGAAATTGCGAATAATAAGGAGAAAGTAGAATTTATTGGGAACGTATGTGAAGCGGGAGAAACTGCATATACAAGCCAGGCAGCTGATGGGGGGGCTATAAGTGCTTGCGGTGGGTTGAATATTGACTGTAATAAGGGAACTGTAGAGTTCCGGGAGAATAGAATTATATGCAACAGCTTAGATGACCTTAAACAAGATATTTCAGAATGGTTCAAGGGAGGAGGCGGTGCTATTTATGTTTCTGATGGATCTTTAAACATAAGAAATAATGAAAAGGTTGTTTTTGAAAAAAATGTTGAAATAGCTGAAGGCGTATACCGCTTGCGAGGGGTGATGTCTGATTCTGCTGCTTATCTTTCTTCCGCTTCCGGGAATATAATAGAGTTTCGTGATTCTGCTATGTTTTGTAGCGAATTAAGTCTGAATGCAGATTATATTGTTCAAAAGCAGCAAGGCGATATACTTTTTACGGGTGAGTATATCGAAAAGCATCTCAACGAGATATTAGAATCCGATGGTGTTGACCGAAAAGCCACGGCAGAAGAAATTCTGGCTTCTCGCACTACGCAAGCCGTCCATACAAGTATATATGGCGGCCGCCTGCGTGTGGAGGAGGGTGCCGTTTACCAGGGCCAAGGTATTACTGTCATGGAAGGCTCTGTCGCCACGGTGCGGGTGAAGGATGCCACTCTGAGCCATAACGGGTACGACCTGACGTTCAACTCTGGTACGACATTGGAACTGGAGGGAAACAATGTCATCAGCGGTAATGTGCAGATGAAAAATTATAGCGAGCTCTGTTTTGTGTATGGAGAAGGTCTGACGGAACAGGCTGCTCTGGCACTTAGCGGTAGCTTGACTGTGGAGAATAGTCTTACAGTGCGACTGCAAGGCTTTGAGGGCCACGTGGGCGGGTATAAGCTTATCTCGTTGGGTGATGCGGAATTAAATGGTTGGGATGAAGCTTCGTTAACAATACCTGGCTACATCCGCGAAATCGTTGATACTGACGTATTGCGTTGGTTTGATAATACTTTGTATTATCTGAACTTCTATTATCCTTCTGTCAGTCGGACAACCTGGACTAATGCATCAGAAAACGGAATGTGGGATAATACTTCTTTGAACTGGCTCTTTGATGATGGACGACAGCATGGCAACACATTGCTGATGAATGTGAACTTTGCTGCGAATCCTGGTGAGCAGGTAAAGCTTGATGGCGCGGTGCTGGTGAATGATATGAGTATTCAGCGGGGGGGGCGCTATACTTATGTTCCCGCTGGTGAGGATGCTTGTTTGCGTGTGGCCGGCGATTTGACCGTTTCTGCGGAAAGCATGGTTGATATTCAGTTGCGCGAGGGGGTGCAAGTGGAGGGGGAACTGCGTTCCTTTGGTGAATTGAAGGTGGATAAAATAAGTGGCAAGGGCAGCGTGGGCATCTATGGAGGTAGCGTGGAGCTGGCAGATGATGTGGATGCCCTGGATGCTGAGGGTAGCGCGAGTATCAGTAACGCAGAGTTGCGCGGCGAGTGGACCGGCGTGGGCCTTAACATAAGCCACAGTCATGTGGCAAGCGGAGCTGCTGTGACGCTTAAGGATATAACGCTGGCATCTACCCTAAGTAATTACGGCAACCTGGTGCTGGGCGGTGTGGTGACGGTACTGACCTCAGAGCTGGATGCCACTGGGAGTGGAATCCGTTACTCTGCTGGTGAAAATGGTTATGCCTACCTGGAAAATACCTATACCCTGGTGACAGGCGATGGCTGCACCAGTGCGCTGGCTGGCACGGAGTGGCAGGTGCTGGGGGATGAAGGGCTGCCGGAGAAAGCCACTTATTCCTACACCAACGGCGTGCTGTATGCATCCGGGGCTCAGGATAAGACACAGTACTGGGTGAACGGAGCGGTTAATTACGATGGACGCAGCGAGTTTGCCACGGCCAATACGCTCGTGCTGAATGGTGGCAACCTGACCTTGAGTCAGAACCTGGGCTCCAACCTGACCGGAGGCATTCGCGTGGAGGCTTCGGGTACGCTGACTTTGGGTGACGGGGTGCAGGTGGACCGTACGGTTGTGACCGGTCTCCATAACAATCGCAAGGTGACGCTGCAGGGCAGCGGACGCGTGAACCTCAATGGCTCGGCTTCATTTGCCGGCTACGAGTTAGGCTGCGCATGGACGGGCACGGTGGCGATTTCGGATGATACGAGTTCGAATGATACCAATCTGGCGCTGGACAGTATAGGCCAGGCTGGTTCTACTATTGAGCTGAAGAATGTGAAAGGCCATACCGGGGTGAATGGAGGTACCGTGGAGGCAGACCTGGTGCTGGTTTCTACCTATGTGGCAGGAACGGAGCAGGCTGCATTCCGTGTGTCCGACGGTTATTCGAACGCAAGTGACGAGGACTATGTGATGACGACCTTCAGCGGCAAGGTGAGCGGGGCTGGCAAGATTGTGTTCGACAAAACCTTGAGCTCCACCTACACCGGCTTTGCCTTTACTGGCAATGTGGCAGATTGGTCGGGATCGTTTGAGATGAACGCCGGTAAGACCTTCAACCTGGTATTTGGCGGCAATGCCACGGTAATCCAGGCTGCTATCCGAGATGTCTCAGTCAGCAGCACGCTGAACCTGTGGCTGGGGGCGGATGCCGCCATGCAGGTGAAGGGGACTGTGGATACTGACAGTATCACGGTGACTAATGATAAGGCTGTGAGCTTCGGCGGGGTGGTCAGCACAGGAAGCCTGCTGGCTTCGGAGAGCCAGGTAGGCTTTGCCAGCAGCGCTACCATCTCCGGGAATGTGGAGGTTGCCGAATTGGTGCTGGCTGCCGGTGCTACGGTAGATGTTGACGGTTGCCTCACGACTGGCAGCATTGTGCTGGAGGGGTTGAAACAGGATGCAGCAGCGTTGACCGTGGGCTCCTTTGATTCCGGAAATGTGTTGTTTGCTCTGAATGGGGACGCTCTCAGTGGGCTGAATCTGGGGCATGGAGAAAGCGTCACGATCGCCACATCTGATGCCGCACTTGCAGATGGATTCAAGGCATTGATGGCCAATGGTACGGAAAAAATGACGGTAACGGTGTATGATTACATCATTTCCCAGAATGCCAACAATGTGGTGGTAACGGCGGATTATGCCAACTGGGGTACCCGTGTGTGGTATGAGGGTGCCTGGGTGGGTGATGAGTCCTGGTCTGATATGCTCATTGGCGGCTATTCTGTAACGGATGGAGTGGAACGCGTCGATTTGCAGGGGGATGTACTGGAGACTGAGAATCTGTTTATTGCTCCTGGTTCGAGCTGCTCATCTGTGGTAATCACAAATGGAGAAATCTATGCCGATTACGCCGAGTTGGCCGATGCTTCGCTGACAATTGGCACGGGTGCCACCTTGAGTGTTTATGAGTTCCTGGCTGAGGAAAAGGAAGTCCTGCTGCAGGGGACATTGGATGTAAGCAATGCTTCGATAGGGTCGCTTTCTGGCACAACCGGTTCTCTGTCAATTCAGACGGACGGTGTGGTGACGGTTGGCAGCAATGTTACTCTGGGAAGCTTCTCCAGTGATGGTGTGCTGGATATTGGCAGCCACACTCTTAATGTTGCAGGCGGTGTATCACGTGCTGGTAGTGTGATTGCGGGAGAAGTGAAGGTTCACAACTCAGGTCGCAATGCGGTGCAGTTTGATACGCTGATTGCCGATAAGGTGACGGTGACGAACAGGTTGGCTTCTTCCAGCTACACAGATGATATTTCTGTGGGTGATGGCTCCGCCATCGGCGAACTGGTGGCAGAGACGCTGGAACTCCGTGATGGTTCGATGCAGCTGGGCCGCGCCGATAAAGCTACGGAACAGAGCCTGCAGAAGTTGAAACTGGCAGCAGGGTCAAGCATGGCGCTGAATGAGAATACAGCGCTGGCTGTAACCGGGGCACTGGATGCCGGGGTGAATACGATGGTGTCAATGAAGCAGGGGGCGTCGTTGTCATACGGCGATGTAAGCATCAGCAACAAGCGCAGCGATGCCACAGCTAGCGTGACTGCCAAGGAGCTGGCTGCTGGTACGGGTGCTGTCGTGACGAATGCCCACGCCACATTTACGGCCGCTGCTGAAAAGTCGGTGGATTTCCTGTTTGCCTCCTCCTCTGTAGAGAATGCGGGTAGCGCGCTGCTGACGCTCACGAACAGTGGCTGTACGCTCACCGGGCTGCATGCCACGGGTGGCAATGTGGATGTGCTGGCGCTGGGCGATGTGACGCTTAATCAGCTGGAAATTTCCACCGGCAAGACGGTTGCCGCCGCCGTGGTGACGCTGACGGAGCTGGCGAAGCTGTCCGACGGTGCGAAGCTGGCGGGTAATCTGACGCTGGCCAGCGGTGCCACGGTGGAGCTGGGCGGCACGCTGACGCTGGAGGGAGCTCTGAACCTGCAGACCGGGCTGACGCTGAGCGGCACGATGCTGGAGACGATAGCCGGGCTGGAAGAGGGGCAATCCCATATCCTGTTCAGCGGGGTGACGGAGTTGAATGTGCAGGAGACGATGACGCTGAGCAACATGCGCTCGATTGCTGCCCAGACGCAGGAGACCGCCAGTTACCGCGGGCTGATGGATGGCCAGCAGGTGGCAGCCGGGGATTACTTCTGCAACCTTGCCGGTAACAGTGGGCTTGTACTCAGTTACAATAGCGAGGCCGGTACGGTGAGCATCTCGCAAACGCAGGCTGTTCCTGAGCCGACCTCAGCAACATTGAGCCTGCTGGCGCTGGCGGGGCTTTGCGCCCGCCGCCGCAGGAAGTGAGCATGGTTATAATATGTGCTAAGAATCTCCGGAGTTTTCTCCGGAGATTCTTTGTGCTTCCAGAAGATGGTGTTTGAAAAAAGCCCGCATTCGGAAGAATGCGGGCTTTGGGTTAAATGGCAGCAGGGGCTTTAATAGTGACCACCGCGGGGGCCGTTGTGCCACTTCCAGGCGGT
>JAFYRS010000084.1 GCA_017546845.1 Akkermansia sp. | reverse complement strand
TTCTGCTCGCTCCACAGCTCCAGCATGGGGATGAAGAACGCGCGCCGGATGGCTTCCTGCTTCTGGCGCAGGCGGTCCATGCCCACGTCGTAGCGCCCCTGTGTGGCCCACTCGCGGGGGAATCCGAGGCTGGCGCTTTCCGGGTTGATGAGCGTGCGGCCGCCGGCTCGCAAATCCACCTCGCCGGCCTGGTTGGCCAGCTCCAGGATGCGGGGGAACGCGGCCACCTCGCCCAGCATGTCGAGAATGCGGTTGAGGAATTGCGCCTGGCGGATATCCGGGTAGACCAGGCGGGCCGGTGCCAGGCCATACGGCCCTTCGCCCCAGCGCAGGAAGCGGGTCACCATGTAGGGCATTTCCCGGTAGCCGCTTTCCTGCACGGCGCACTGGTCATCCAGGCTGTAGTAAATGCTCTCAAAGGGCATATTGCGGGCGTTGTCGCGGCTGCGCACCCGCTTGGCCCGGGGGCGCACCACATGCAGGAAGCGCAGCGCCCCTTCGTGCGGGTTGCGCGCATTTTCCAGCAGGGCCCGGCCGCGGGGGCCGAGCGCCCTGGCACCGAATTTGGCGGCAGCCTGGTGCGGGGTGAACGTGAATTCGCGCATGTAGGTATCCAGGCTGCCTTCATCATTTTCGGCGCACACGAAATCCCCGCAGGGAATATGGCGGAAAAGCAGGCTGCCGCTGCGGGTGCTGCCGCAATACAGACTGCCTGTGCCCAGCCCCACGCGGTCCAGGAAACATTCATGCAGCTCGGTGTAGAAATTGCTCTGCGCCAGTTCCCGGTTGGCAATTTCCGAACAGCGGTTGTACCAGGATTCCGCTTCGTCCCCGGCATCGGGCAGCGGGCAGCTCCATTTGAACCACAGTTCATTGCTGGGTGTCATGTAGCTCATGTGGCCGCTGGCCAGTTTCTGGCAGGCCTCCACGGCGGTGGTATCGCTCAGGTGGTGGGCATCCGGGGCTTCTGCCGTCTCGTTGCCGGAGTCTGAGTGCTGGCGCTCGGGCAGCACATAGTGCCGCAGCGTGTCCCACCAGCTGTCCCAGGGGGCGCGGGCGGCCTTGAGACTCTGGTAACTCTGAAGTAGTGTCTGCATCAGCCCAGGGTGGTGTTAGCCGAATCAACCGAGGAGGTGGTCTGCTTGCGGCGGTGGTTGCTCAGGATGGTGGAAAGCAGGCCTTTTTTCTGAGCATTGGTCTGCTGGGCGGCTTCCCGGCTCAAATCGGTGCTGGTCTGGGTAGCGACCGGAAGAGGGGCGGGGGTGGCGGTGTAGTGATTGCTGCTGCTGAATCCCATGATATAATAATGTGAGTTAGTGTTTGCGTAAGAACCCGGCCCAGGGGAGCCGGTGGGGGCGCTCATGGCGCAGCCCGCGCTGGAAACAGAGCCAGTGCTGCGGCGGCAGTGCGGCCGCCAGCCTGCGGGCCAGAGCCACATCCCCCACCAGCAGGTGCACATACCAGGCATCTGTCTCGGGGAAACGGTGCTCCAGCTGCGGCCACAGGTGGGGCTGTGTGCTCAGCACGGGTTTCATGAGTGCCACCAGCTGCGGCATCAGCAGCACCACTCCCTGCGGGTGGGCTGCCAGCGCAGCAAGATCTGCTTCCATATCGCGGCCTGCTGCGTGGTAATACTGCTGTGCCTGCACTCTGGCATCCGGGGTCATGCACAGGAATGTAGTATGCTCGTGGCGGTAAATCCAGCACCAAAGAACTAGCGGTTCACCGTTCCGCGCGGGCATCGCTGCCGGGTGTGTGAATGGAGTTGCCTGCCGGCGGCGGGTGTGCCAGAGTTATCAGCGTACTATTTTTTCTTACCATGACGACAACACCCGAAAACACACCGCCCACCGCGCTGGATATCTGCAATCTGGCGCTCAGCCGCCTGGGGGAATCCCCCATAGCAGCCCTGGACCCGAATGGCAGCCTGCCTGCCCGCCTGTGCTACATGCATTACCACCCGGTGCGCCGGGAGGTGCTCTGCGCCCACCGCTGGAGCTTTGCCACGGTGCTCACCACGCTGACCAGCGCAGAGGAACCCGTGGGCGACGATACGCACCAGCTGCGCCACAGTCTGCCGCCGGATTGTCTGCGGGTGCTGGGGGTAAACAGCCGCAGCTGGACACTCCGCGGCAGAGCCGTGTATACCCCGAGCCCGCGTATCCGTGTCCTTTACATAGCCGATGTGGAGGATACTTCGCTCTTTGAGCCGCTGTTCATCGAGGCGCTGGTGCTGCGGCTGGCGTGGAAGCTCTGCATCCCGCTGATTAACAGCACCACCGCCCGCCAGGCACTGGGCGAGGAATACCAGCGCGTGGCACTGCCCAATGCCGCGCATTTCAATGCCGTGCAGAATATGTCGAACGATTCCCACCCGCTCTACCGCCTCTGGCGGCGCAGCATGTCGGGCCAGGCTGAATAAACACCCCATCCGCACAACTGCCCATGAAAGCTATAGATTTTGCCTGCCGGTTTCTGACCCGGGTGCAGAAGGATGACCTCTCGCCTGCTGCCCGGCTGGTGCTCATTGCCGTGGCGGCGGGGCTGGAGGATAAGTGCGACATTGCGCATGAAACCGCCCTGGCTCCCAGTGTGTGCACCACCCAGCTGCGCCACCTGGAGCAACTGGGCGAGGTGCGCAGCATCAGCCCGCTTTCCGAACGCTATGTGATTGCCCCTGCGGGCAAGCAGCGCGTGCGCCGTTTGTTTGATTTCCACCTTGCACCCCATGGCTAAGAAACGTTTTCTGAGTATTGAGGAGAAACGCAGCTGGCTGGCAGATATTTTTCGCGACACTGCCGGGGAATACAGCCAGGCGGATAAGTTCAAGGCCATGATTGAGGACACTCGCCTGGCCATGCTGGCAGAGGAGGCAGCCAGACCGGCACCCCAGCAGGCTACCCTGCCGGGGATTCCGCGTGAGTTGCTGGAGCATCTGCCCCCGCCGCTCAGTCAGTCCTGATGCAGCGGCTGCCGCCGGAGCGGGAAGGCACCGGCCAGGTGGTTCACCTCCGGCTTGCCACCCGGCGGCAGCAGCACCTCGATGATATCCATGCG
>JAFYRS010000083.1 GCA_017546845.1 Akkermansia sp. | reverse complement strand
TACTGCCGCAGGTATTCGCCAGCATGCCCGGCGGCCAGATTTTCGGCACCCTGTTCTTCTTCCTGCTCTCCATCGCCGCCATCACCAGCGCCATTTCCATCCTGCAGCCCGCCGTGGCCTTCATCGAGGAATTCTGGCAGCTGCGCCGCATCCAGAGCGTCACGCTCATTGCCCTGCTGCTGATTGTCGGCTCCCTGCTGGTGGTATGGTTCACGGGTGATGGCCTCATTGCCCTGGATACCCTGGACTTCTGGCTGGGTACCATGAGCCTCTACATCAGCTCTGCCACCTTCCTCATCGTCTTCCGCTTTGTGTGGGGCACCAACAAGGGTCTGGCTGAACTGCGCCGCGGCTCCTTCATGCCCATTCCGCGCTTCATCGCCTTCATCATCAACTGGGTAACGCCCGGCATCATGCTCTTCATCTTCGTGGCATGGCTGTACAAGAACCTGTTTGTGCAGCAGAGCTACCACATCACCAACCTGCTGGAAGGCAAGATGGGTGCCATCATTCCCCTGGCATGGGTAGGCATCGTGCTTCTGTTCTTCTGCTTCGTGGCCCACACCTCCACCCGCTTCAGCTACCATAAGAAAGACGAGGAATAATCCTACCACCTCCTTCCTGCCATGTCCGACAAAACAGACCACTGGAAAAGCAACCTGGGCGTCATGCTGGCTGTAGCTGGCAGCGCCATTGGCTTTGGTAACTTCCTGCGCTTCCCTGGCCTCGCAGCGCAGTACGGCGGCGGCGCCTTTGTTGTCGCATACTTCTGCTGCTTTCTGCTGCTGGGGCTTCCCCTGTGCTGGGTAGAGTGGAGCATCGGCCGCGGTGGCGGCGTGCTCGGCGGCCACAGCCCCGCCTCGGTTTTCCAGCTGCTCTCCCGCAAACCTCTCTGGAAATACCTGGGCATTCTGGGCATCCTGGCGGGTCTCAGCATCAACGTATACTATGTGTACATGGAAGGCTGGACCATTGCCTACGCCTGGAACACCATGCTGGGCAACCTTAATTTAGACACCCCTCAACAGTACGGTGATTTCTTCTCCGACTTCGTCGGCATGGGAGCAGACGGCCACTTCTTCAGCGGCCAGACCAGCGCCCCCATCTTCTTCCTGCTGGCCTTCGGCGCCAACTTCTGGCTCATCTACCGCGGTGTGAGCAAGGGTATTGAATGGTTCTGCAAATGGAGCATGCCCGTGCTCTTCCTCGTGGCCATCGCCCTGCTGGTGCGAGTGCTGACCATGGGCACACCCGATGCCGCGCACCCGGAACGCAGTGTGAATGAAGGTCTGGGCTACATGTGGAACCCGGACAAGGTCATGCTGGTAGACGGCACGACGGGCAAATCCATCGGCATGGTGCCGGCCGGCGCCACTGAGACAGAAAAAGCCGAGCTGCTGGAGCGCCTGCACCTGGAATACCCGACCGTCAGCATCGAGGAAAAGAAAATCAGCTTCTGGCAGAGCCTGTTCAACCCCGAAATGTGGCTGCGCGCCGCCGGGCAGGTCTTCTTTTCGCTTTCCGTGGGCTCCGGCTCCATCTGCTGCTACGCCAGCTTCGTCCGCCGTCGCAAGGACATCGCCCTGAGCGCCCTGACCGCCGGTGCCGCCAATTCGCTGACCGAAGTCGGCCTTGCGGGGCTCACCATCGTTCCCGCAGCCCTGGCGCTGCTGGGCGTGGCCGCCGCAGCCACAGTAGGCACCTTCGGGCTGGGCTTCAACGTGCTGCCGCAGGTATTCGCCGCCATGCCGGGTGGCCAGATTTTCGGTGTACTGTTCTTCCTGCTGCTCTTCATTGCCGCCGTGACCAGCGCGCTATCGCAGGTGCAACCGGCTGTTTCCTTTGTGGAGGAATACTGGAACCTGCGCCGCGGGCAGAGCATTGCCCTGGTAGCCGGCCTGCTGCTGGTGGGTGGCTTCATCATCGTGTGGTATACGCAGGACATGCTCGCGCTCGACAGCATCGACTTCTGGGTGGGCAGCCTCATCCTCTACGTGACCACCGGCCTGAACCTCATCTTCTTCAACCAGATATGGGGCACAGAGAACGGCATGAAAGAACTCAGCGATGGCTCTGCCATCCGCATTCCCCGCGCGGCCGCCTTCATCATCCGCTGGATTACGCCCGTCATCATGGTCGTCATCTTCGGGGCATGGCTCTGCCAGGAACTCTTCTTCACCCGCAGCCCTTATGTGGCTAACATTGTAGAAGGCCGCATCGGCGCCATTCTGCCGCTGGTCTGGGCCGTGGGCATCACCGTGTTCTTCTGCATCGTGGCCGCCACCTCCCGCAAATTCAACAAATAACCCTCACCACTCATCCTTACAACCGTGAGCTCAACCAAGAAAACAGAAAACTGGAACACCAGCCTGGGTGTTATGCTTGCCGTAGCCGGCAGCGCCATCGGCTTTGGTAATTTCCTCCGCTTCCCTGGTCTTGCCGCCCAATACGGCGGCGGCGCCTTCATGATTGCCTATTTCACGGCCTTCCTCCTGCTGGGGATTCCGCTCAGCTGGGTAGAATGGGCCATCGGCCGCAAAGGTGGTTCCCTGGGCGGGCACTGCACCGTAAGCATCTTCTACCTCATCAGCGGCAAAGCGCGCTGGAAGTACCTCGGCATCGCCGGCGTCATTGCCACCATCGGCATCGCCATGTACTATATCCCGCTGGAGAGCTGGACCATCGGCTACGCCTGGCACACTGCCATGGGAGACCTGCAGCTCAACACCAGCGAGGAATACGGCAACTTCTTTGCCAACTTCGTGGGTCTCACCGGCGACGGCTCCATCTTCCTCAACGGCGGCAGCCAGCTGGTGTTCTTTGCCCTGGCCATTCTGGCCAATATGTACATCATCTTCCGCGGCATCGGCAAGGGCATCGAATGGTTCTGCAAATGGAGCATGCCCCTGCTCTTCATCACCGCATTCATCATTCTGGCCCGCGTGCTCACCCTCGGCACGCCCGATATCAACCAGCCTGAGCGCAACGTGAGCCAGGGTCTCGGTTACATGTGGAACCCCACCAAGACCATGCTTCTGGTAGATGAAAAAGAAGTGGAAATGGTACCGGCCAACGCTACCAGCGAACAAAAAGCCGAGCTCGTTTCCCGCATCCAGTCCGCCAACCCGGGCAAAAAGGTGGAAGAAAAGTACATTTCCCTCACCCAGGGGCTGCTGAACCCCGAGCTGTGGCTCACCGCTGCCGGGCAGGTATTCTTCTCCCTTTCCATCGGCTTCGGCACGGTGTGCTCCTACGCCAGCTATGTGCGCCGCCGCAAGGACATCGCCCTTTCCTCCCTCACCGCCAATGCCGCTAACGAAGCCATCGAAGTAGGCATGGCCGGCATGATGATCATCCCCGCCGCCGTGGCGCTGCTGGGTGTAGTGGCAGCTGCCGGCTGCGGTACATTCGGGCTGGGCTTCAACGTGCTTCCCCAGGTGTTCCACTATATGCCGGGCGGCCAGGTATTCGGCACGCTCTTCTTCGTGCTGCTCTTCATCGGCGCCATCACCAGTGCCATTTCCATGCTGCAGCCCTCCGTGGCCTTCCTGGAGGAATTCTGGCAGTTGCGCCGCATGCAGAGCGTCTCGCTCGTGGCTTTCCTCGTGACTGTGGGCACCCTCATGGTCGGCTGGTTCACGGAAGGGCTCATGGCGCTGGACACCATGGACTTCTGGTTCGGCACCATGTTCCTCTACATCACCTCCTGCCTCTTCTTCACCATGTTCAATGTGGTATGGGGCACAAAGAACGGTATCGAGGAACTGAAACTCGGTGCGGCCATCCCCCTGCCCCGCGGACTGGGATTCATCATCCGCTGGGTCACCCCAAGCATCCTGCTCGTCATCTTTGCCTCCTGGCTCTACCAGAATATCTTTGTGAAGCAGAGCAGCCAGGTCGTCAACATCCTCAATGGAGAACCCGGAGCCGTGTTCCCCGTCGTGTGGGTGGTGCTGGTTGCCCTCTTCTTTGCCTTCGTCATTTTCACCTCCCCCAAGTTCCATAAACACACTAACCCCGAAGATTTGAACAATTAACCCCCACTCACACCATTATGACTATCGCAGGTATCATCACCATGTTACTCTCCATCGGCATCGTATGGGCTCTGTTCATCTCCTGCTGCATCCGCCTCGTCAAGAGCGACAAGCAGGGCGAGCAGCAAGACTAAACACCCATCAGCCATGAAAGCACTCTCCCGTAGCATACGCCATGCGCTGGTGCTGGCGACAGCAGCCCTTGGCCTTGCCGCCTGCAACACCAACAAGCTGGTCTACCCCGGCAGCACCATGGAGCTGCCGGATGCCGCCTGTGGTCATCCGGACAACGCCATCACCATCACCGCCGGGGATGGCACCCAGCTGTGCGGCTGGTTCTTCAACCGCGGAGCCAACACCCCGCTCGTGGTCATGTTCGGCGGCAACGCCATGAACGTGGGCAGCTTCACCACACTGGCCGCGGCAGATCCGTCGCGCTCCTACCTGCTCATGAACTACCGCGGCTATGGCAACAGCTCCGGCACCCCCAGCGAGAAAGCCATCATCAGCGATGCCCGCTACAGCATCCGCTATGCGCGCAACCTCATGGGCAATACCAGCGCTCCGCTCTACCTGGTAGGCTTCAGTCTGGGAAGCGGTGTAGCCACCCAGCTGGCCACCACAGAAGCCCCCGCAGGGCTCATCCTGGTGTGCCCGTTTGATTCCATGACCAGCGTTGCCTGCAACGTGGTGCCATTCTTCCCGCGCCTCCTGCCCATGGATAGCTGGAAGAGTGTCCAATACGCACCGCAGGTCACCTGCCCGGTCACTATCATGCGCGCCAACTTCGATGATGTGGTGCCCGCCAACAGCACGGAAAAACTCATCCGCGCCTTCCGCACGCAGCCCGTCATCCGCAATTACCCGGCCAATCACAATAACATCTTTGCCACGGTCGGATTTGCCAATGACCTGCAACAGGCCATGCCCATTACCGACAGCTGCCAGTTCGATTTCTAAGCAGCTGTGGCAACAAACAAGCCCGCTGAAAAGCGGGCTGTTTTTTTGCCCTTGTGACGGCGCTGAAAATATAGTAAAAGAAGAAGCAGATGGCCATGATACAACGACTGCTTGCCCTGCTTCTGGCACTTTTCCTCCTCTGCGCCCAACCCGCGCCCGCCTTATGGGACGATATCCTGTTTGACGGGCCCTCCACTCACGCCTCTCCGGCGGAAGGGCCGGCAGATTCTGCCACTGGGCAGGCAGATGCCCCTGCTCCGGATTTCGAGGCCATCATAAACGATTTCATCGAGCTTGTTACCCGGATTTTTAACGATGTCACAGAGTTTATTACCCGGCTCTTTGACGCCCCCGTAGAGCATATTACCAGTTTATGGAACAAACTGTGCGCCATTCTCTGCATCATCACCATCGAGCAGGACGAAATTGCGAGAGTCATCAATCCTCCCCGTGCCATCCTGCTCTTCGTGGCAGATGACCTGGGGTACAATGATACCACCGCCTACGGCAACAACGGCGGTGTCCCCTGCCCCAACGTGCAGAAACTGGCAGACCAGGGGCTGCTCTTCACCGATGCGCACAGCACCAACTCCGTGTGCACGCCCTCGCGCTACTCCATGCTCACCGGGCAATATGCCTGGCGGCAGCGCGGCACCGGTATCCTGCCGGGAGATGCTGCCCTCATCATCCCCACGCGCGATAAAGCCGCCACACTCGGCACCCTCATGCAACAGGCGGGCTACCGCACCGCCGCCATCGGCAAATGGCACCTGGGGCTCGGCGCTGGCAACATCGATTGGAACAGGCCCATCTCCCCCGCCCTGGCCGACATCGGTTTCGACTACTCCTTCATCATGGCCGCCACGGGTGACCGCGTGCCCTGCGTCTATGTGGAAAACGGCCAGGTGAAAAACCTCGACCCGCAAGACCCCATCGAGGTCAATTACCGAGGCCATGCCTACCCGGGCATCCCCACCGCCGTCACGCACCCGGAACTGCTCAAACCCTGGGGACGCCCCAGCGACAAACAGCACGCCTGCACCATCATCGACGGCATCTCCCGCATCGGCCACATGCGCGGTGGCACCGCCGCCCTCTGGAAAGACCAGGACATTGCCGATGACATCACCTCTGCCGGTGAACGCTTCATTGCCGATTGCGCCGGGAAACCGCTCTTTCTCTACTTCTGCACTAATGATATCCACGTGCCGCGCGACCCGCACAGCCGGTTCCGCGGCAAAAGCCACCTCGGCATCAGAGGTGATGCCACTCTGCAGATGGATGACTCCCTGGGCCGCCTTATGAAAGCGCTTGAAAAAAGCGGCTACAAGCCCGAGGATACCCTCATCATCTTCACCAGCGACAACGGCCCCGTCATCTCCGACGGCTACGAGGACGGCGCCCGCGAAGCCTGCGCCAGCCACCAGCCCGCCCACCCCTGGCGTGGCGGCAAATATTCACTCTTTGAAGGCGGCACCCGCGTACCCTTCATCGTCTCCTGGCCAGGTAGCATTACACCAGGCACAAGCCCTGCCCTCGTCTGCCAGATGGATATCCCCCGAAGTCTCGCCACCCTTTGCGGTATACAAACACCCGATAACTGTCTCAAAGACAGCGAAAACCACCTTCCTGCCCTACTGGGACTCAGCAAGAAGGGACGCGAGCATTTAGTCACCCAGGCATTTGAAGGACCACGCTATGCGTTACGCAGCGGCCACTACAAATACATCCCCGACTACGGCCACGGGCGAGCCGACCGCCAGGGGAAAGGAGAACAGCTGTACGACCTGAACACCGACCCGGGCGAGCAGCAGAACCTCTCCCCGCAACAGCCCGAGAAAACAGCCGAGCTCCGCAAGCTCCTGCAGCATCTCACCGCCGGAGCTGTGTACAAATAATCAATCCTGCGAATCCAGCTCTACCGCCTTCAACAGCAAGGCTTCGATTTCCTTCTCATCAAAAGAGCTTTTCAGCATCATCAGCAGCGCCAGTTCCCTGTAATATCGGCCTTTTTCCGGCTCTGCTTGAAGCGCCATACGATACAGATCAATGGCTTTATCGATATTCAGATCAACACCAATACCTTGTTTATAGAGCTCAGCCATGCGCCCATAGGCCTCGGGGATATTCGCTTCCACCGCTTTTTGAGTATACAGAACCGCTTTATCAACATCAGGCTCCACCCCGATACCATTCAAGCAAATTGCCCCTGCATTCAGCATTGCATGTGAGTCGCCCGCATCAGCAGCAGCCATGCTCCATCTTGCAAATTCTGCCAGATTTTGAGGCAACACCCCAGTATCATCCAGATACTCCGAAGCCAGGCCATTCATAGCGCCCAAGTGACCACATTCTGCGGCCTTTTTCAACAATGCATCAAAAGCCGGAACATCCATTTCCGCAGATTCATACTGCAGCATAAAGGCGGCGTACTCATAATACGGGAGACCGTTGTCAGGATCATGCTTTATGGCCTGCTGATATAAAAGCCTGGCTTTATCGAGATCACGAGACACTCCTACACCTTCTGCATACATATTGGCCAGCTCACAGAATGCACCAATAACACCAGCATCTACAGCTTTATGCATATACATTGCCGCTTTCCTTTCATCCCTGGCAACACCTTCACCATAGAGATACAACCGAGCCAACGAAAAATACGCACTGGTATATTTTCTGTCTGCCGCGGCAAGTAACAAGCGTTCCACCTCACCTCCCGATTGAGCATTCGATGACATCTCAACCGCCGCCAGATTGTACAAAGCCAGCCCACTATCCGGGTACAGCTCTATTTCTTTTTGAAGCAACGCTTTTGCTTTAGATAAATCCACTGGGACACCGGCTCCTTCCACATAGAACGCAGCCATCGTTCCCAGTGCGCCAGGCACCGATTCAGCTACACCGAGTTCCACATATTCCCATGCTTTTTTCTCATCCTTGCGGCCATCCCATCCTTCCATGCAAGCATAGGCCAAAGCATTCAGCACACGCTTGCAGCCCTTCTGATATGACCTTTCAAACCATTCCTGAGCCTTTGAAACATCCCGACTCACACCAATGCCTTCATAATGGCAGACACCCACCAGCATACAACCTTCCGCCAGGCCAGAGTCCGCAGCAATTTTTGCCCAGGCATACGCTTCCTTTCTCTTGTTTTCGTCCCCTGAGCTCAGCATATAGCATGCCGCTTGATACGCAGCAGAAGCGTCACCGTTCGCTGCCCTCTCCAGCACAGGAATAGCTTCAGCTTCACTCCAAGCTGCATATTGAGGTTCCACTAAAAGCATGGCTCTCCCATCAGATGATTGAGCATAACATACAGATAGCAGAACCAACAATACGCAGAATCGGATAAACTCCCTCATACCGTCATACAATAGCATTTCAGGCATGAATGTCAAGCAAACGTCCTCCAAACCACACTAAAAAGCTTTTCGGACCTCTAGAATTGCCCCCTTGCTATCTTTTTTGATAATGAAGCCACCCTTAACCTCCCAATTTCCCCTTTGCTTCCTGAATTCAAGTGAACCATACGGGGCGACCTTATTGCCATTATTTTTTTCGACGCCTGCGGCAGCGCGAATATTAAACCCGGCAGAGTTTCTCTCAGCTTCAATCCCAGCATTCCAGTCGCGGCCCTTTGCCTGGGTCCATTCACTTCTGACATTCATATTTATATTCTGTTCTGAATCTCCATACAAACCGCTTGATAACTCCCCAGATACTTTGGCGCTATCTGTTTTTCCTAAACGGATCTTAGCTTTATGACTGTTGTCATCTTCCTTGTATGAATATTTTAATTTAGCACCATGATTCCATGCGACCGGCCCGGGTGTCATCTGAACGTCCGCTCGAAAGCCTTGCCTTCCCCTTTCCTCATCAGAGGGGATAGTCGCCGTTCGCACAGGTGCCACCCCAGGCCACACTTCTGCCAGACTTTGACGGATTGCTCCAGAAAGTGCTTTTTTCTTCTCATCCGGCATATCTAATTTCTCTACAGTATCCTCTATGCGCTTGATGATGAGCTTAGGCGTCCGGTCTGCTGCACGGGCTGCATGTTTCCGCAAATAAGGACCAAATAAGCTGCTTTTTCTATTTTCCTTGTTCATCTTTGTGCTTTCGGGTAATTGTGTTAAACGGCTCATTCCGTTTCTTGTATATTATGGTAAAGAGAAAAACAAAACAACAAAAATTCAATATGCGGTAACGCTTGCCGCCTTTCAGCAGATTAGTCCAGGCTACCCAGAGCCCCGGGCACCCCGGCAGCAGCAGCAGGAATCACTTTTCCAGTTCCCGGGCCGTAGTCTCCAATACGGCCGCCATTTCAGGATTGGCAGGCTGGCGTTCCCCCTGCTTGTACGCCCAGCCCTCAGCCCAGGCGCGCGCCAGCATGCGTACGGCACGGGGATAGCACTGCGCTGCAGCAGCGGCATAATGGGTATACGCGCGTTCCTGAGTGCCCGCATCATCTCCCGATTTCAGCAGATTATCCGCCAGCAGGCAATGCAGGTCCGCAGCATCGGGATATGCCTGCAGGGCGCGCTCGCACCAGTGAATGGCAGCGGGCACATTCTCGCGGAGCATATCATCATCCGAGGAATATTCCAGAGCCAGCTCCAGCATAACCTCTGCATCATTCAATTCAGCGGCTTTCAGCAGCAGCTGCTCCACTTCTGACCACTGCGCATCACTCTGCGCAGATTCACTCAGAATCCCCGCCAGATTGCGGTACGCCAGCGCCGAATCCGGCTCTTCAGCCATGGCCTGGCGGCACAAACTGATGGCCTTTTCAACATCCTTCGGCACGCCTGTCCCCTGAAAATAGAACAGAGCCAGACTCCCCAGAGCCCCGGGCACCCCGGCAGCAGCAGCTTTCTGCGTGTATGCGGCAGCCATGGCATCATCCTTTTCCACCACAGCCCCATCAAAGTAGGCCTGGGCCAAAGAGGCCATAGCGGCAGGTTCTCCCCAATCTGCGGCTTTTTTCAGCCAATCAACCACTTCGTGCCGTCTCTGCCGTCCGGCATCACCCGCCTGGATGACACCCGCCAGAAAATTCGCTGCCGAACCATCTCCCGGAAATTTTTCCAGATGCAGCTTCAGGATAGATTCCGCCTTATCCAAGTCCTGCGGTACGCCCTGCCCCTTGAAGTAAAACTCTGCCAGGCGCTCATCCGCAAACGGTACTTCCCGCTGGCAGGCGAGTTCTGCCAGCTGCAGGGCTTTGGTCAAATCCTGCTTCACACCGCGCCCCTCTGCGTACAGGTACGACAGGGGATTCAAAGCCCGGTCACAGCCGAGCCTGACTGCCTTTTCAAACCATTCAGCCGCCAAGGCATCATCCTGCGCCGTTCCCACGCCTGCGTAACAGCAGATACCTGCATTCATCGCCCCCATGGCATCACCACCCTCTGCAGCATGAACAGCCCATCGGAAAGCGGAGGCCGCGTCATCCTTTCCCCGGCTCAGGTAATAGGCTGATAACCGGCGCGCCGCTTCCACATCACCTGCTTCTGCCTTTGCCTGCAGGCTATCCACCTGAACCCCGGACTCCTTACTCACCTGTTCCTCCACAAAACGCTGTGCCATTCCCAGGTATTCCTGCGCATAACAGGCACACACGAGAATGGCACAAAACAGGACAAAGGGTAAACGCTTCATGATACCTTTACCGTATCACTCCGCCTCATCCAAGTCAAGTTCACAATGTTGGAATCGCATCGTTGCACTCGGAAAGGAGAACCGGGGCAAAGCAACAGCGGCAGCCCGACCTGGACTGCCGCTGGGATTAAAATCGCTTTGCTTACAGGCTTACACCTCGAAGAGGTGAGTCACGGAAGCGTTGTGGTGAATGTTGGCAATGGCCTGCGCAAAGAGCGGGGCGATGCTCACCGTATCCACGCGGTCGCCATAGGCCATGGGGACGGAGTCGGAGGTGAGCAGGCACTCGATGGAGCTGTTGGCCAGACGCTGGCGGGCCGTATCGGTGAGCACGCCGTGGGACACGCCGGCAAAGATGCGGGCAGCGCCGTGTTCCTTGAGAATCTTGGCAGCGGCGCAGAGGGTGCCGCCGGATTCGGTCATATCGTCCACCATGAGCACGTCCTTGCCCTTCACGTCACCAATGACGGCGTGGGCATCCACCTCTGTGGCGGAGATGCGCTGCTTGGCCACGATGGCCAGGTCTGTACCGAGGATGTTGGCATAGCTCTTGGCGTTCTTCACGCCGCCGATGTCGGGCGAAACAACCACGAGGTTGTTCATATCCTTCACGTAGTTGGCCTTGAGGTGCTTGACAAGCACGGGCACGCTGTGCAGGTGGTCAACGGGGATTTCGAAGAAGCCCTGAATCTGGGCAGCGTGCAGATCCATGGTGAGCACGCGGTTCACACCGGCAGCGGTCAGCAGGTTGGCTACCAGTTTGGAGGTGATAGGAACTCTGGGCTTGTCCTTGCGGTCCTGACGGGCATAGCCGTAGAAGGGAATAACAGCGGTAATGCGGCTGGCGCTGGCGCGGCGCACAGCATCAACCATCACGAGCAGCTCCATGAGGTTGTGGTTCGTGGGCGGGCAGGTCGGCTGAACAATGAAGGCGTCTGCGCCACGAATGGATTCCTTAATCTGAACGAAGCTTTCTCCGTCCGGGAAGGTATTGACCATGGCGTCGCACAGGGGAAGACCCATGACCTTGGCAATATCCTTAGCTAACTGGGGATGAGCGGTACCGCTGATGATTTTCATGTGTGCAGGTGTAATGTGTGAGCGACTATTCTTGACATTTTCGCAAAAATTGCAATACTAAATGCACATTTAACCCGATTTTTTTTCATTTTGAACACTCTGGAACAAAAAAACACATTCTGGAACAGTCTTTCACCGCTCTCATGGGCAGGGCTGACGCTGTATCTGTTAATCACCATCGGGGCCGTATGCATCTACCCCGCCTTTACGGAAGGGACAAGCAGCGCAACCGATGTGCTCATGCTGTCCTGGAACGCCATGAATGACTATGAGCACGGCTGGCTTGTTCCCTTCATCTGCATCTACCTGCTGGTGCACAGCTGCGGTAAGCTCCAGAACGTCACGTTCAGCGGCAGCAAACGCGGGCTCTGGCTGGTAGGCCTGGGCGGATTATTCTTCCTCATGGCCGTGCACACCCAGCAGTGGCGCATCGCCATTGGCGGCATCCCGTTCATGCTGACCGGGGCAATCTGGTATTACTGGGGCTCCAAAGCCGCCTGGCGCTGTGCGTTCCCGCTGTTCTTCCTGTGGATGAGCATTCCGCTGCCCGGTTTCCAGCAAGCCACCACTGGCATGCAGATTCTCGCCACAAAAGCCGCCCATTGGGGCGCAGGCCTCTTCGGGGTGGAAACCATGGTAGAAGGCACCAATATCTCCCTGACTTCCGGCAACTGCGATACATTCAACATTGCAGGCGGGTGCTCAGGCATGCGTTCCCTCATGGCCCTCATCATGCTTTCCACCGCATGGGCGTATATGGCAGACAGCCTTGCACTGTGGAAGCGGCTCATCCTGGCATTCAGCGCCATTCCGCTCTCCATTGCAGCCAATGCATTCCGCGTGGCCAGCATCTTCATCTGCGCAGAACACATCAACCCCGTCTTTGCCTCCAAAACCTGGCACGACTGGTCCGGGTTGCTTTTCTTCTTTCCGGCCAGCCTGCTGGGGCTCATGCTGCTCCATGGTCTGCTGGCAGGCGAAGTTCCCTTCCTGAAACGCCGCCGCACTGTATCCCGCATACAGGCCACCAACACAGAAAAGGAATCCCAGATATGAAAAAGAACCTCACAGCTTTTCTCCCGGCAGCCCTGTTAGGGATACTACTGGCATGTATCGGCCTGCTGCCCAAGCAGCAAGGTCTGGTCACCCCCAGCATATCCGCCGATTTACCCTTGGAATACGAGCTTTCCGGATGGGATGGCGTCAAAGTTCAGGAAAGCAAAGCCGAACGAAAAATTCTGGCAGCAGACACGCGCTTCAGCAAAGCAAAATACACCCGGCTGCAGCGCGTACCGTGGGAACAGCCCACCCCTGCCGTGGAGGTCTCCATCGTTTATTCCGGGCGCGAAATGAACAACTCCATTCACCGCCCCGAGGTATGCCTCCCCAGCCAGGGTCACCTTAACGTTCAGGGCAAAGAGTGCACCCTGGAGCTTACCAATGGAAAAACCATCAAACTGACCCGGCTCTCATCCAAGCTGCCTACTCAGAACCAGAATTACCCGCACCTGAGATTCATCCATTACTACCTGTTTATCGGCCACGGAACGATTAATCACACCCACCTGGGTCGCAACATCCAGGATATCGCAGACCGCCTGCTGTTCGGGCGAGTCCAGAGCTGGGCCTATTTCCAGGCCGGCACCTACTGGGCACCGGAACTGGGCATCAGCGAGGAAGAAGCGGATGGCCGCCTGCGCAAGCTTATCAGTGAGCTGTTGCCCCGGCAGATTGACTGGGAGCAAGTGAAGTAAAACGAAGCGGTAATCAGGCTTTGCAAGTCATATTTTACGCTTGCCAGTTTCCCCGGCGCAAGGTAGAATATGCCCACTTATGGCGGAACTGGACATACAGGCACAACTGGCGGAAGCAAAGAAGCGCAAATGGGATGACCGCACGCTGGCACAGCGCGCGGCAGAGCTGGCGCAGGAGCTGCTGCTGGCCTCGCTCAAAGGTATCCGTTCAGATGAACGCACCCTCATCTCCGCCCTGTCCCGCCTGGTTACAGACCCGAAGAACCTTTCCTTTGTCCGCCAGCTCTGCAGCAGCGTCTTTCATGCGGCAGACCCGGCGGAGCAGGCCGAAAACCTGCGCCGCCTGCTGGCAGAGCACGGAGGTGTGCCCGCCATCTTCAGCACCGTAGGCAAACTGCGCTTCAAGGCCGCCGTGATGACGGCCCGCAGCATGCCGGGCACAGCCATTGCAGAAGTGCAGCGCATTTTCCGCACCACATTCGGCGAACTCACCCTGCCCACCCTGGCAGACAAGGTAGCCAGACGCGCCAAAGAATGCGCCAAGGATGGTCTGAGCCTGGCACTCAATCCGCTTGTACCCCAGGTATTCGGGCACAAGAGCGCTGAAAAGTACTACAAGCATCTGGAAGCCATCCTCACCAGACAGGAAAACGCCGGAGTCGTCATCCAGCCCTGGCGTCTCTGTCCGGGGCTGAATCCATATTCTCCCGAAGCCGGTGCCAAAGCCCTTGCTGAGAAACTGCGTCCGCTGCTCAAACTTTCGGTGCAAGGCAGAACGCCTCGCGCCGTAGTGGTAGAAAGCGGTCTGTCCACCACCATGAACATCGTGGCAGAGGCTTTCCGCCTGGCCATGGCCGGTTCTACCCTGCACAAAGCCGATGTAGCACTGGAAATCCCCGCCTACCTGAAGGGAAGCCCCGCCCTGCTGCGCGAAATGACAGAATGGGCCAATGCCCGAGCCGCCAAGGGGGCAGCCCCGCTCAAAGTGCTGCTGGTCAAAGGCAGCCATCTGGACGAAGAACGAGAAATCACCTACCGCCACGGCACGGCAAACGAAGTCTGCCACAACAAGGGGGAAACAGAAGCCCGCTTCAAGCAACTCATTGCCACCGCCATGGACACCAAGGAAAAGGTGCTCACCCCAGTAGTCGGCACGCACAATCTATTCGACATTGCCTATGGGCTGCTCTGCTGGGGGCGCTCCGGCCGCGGCGGCAACCCTCAGTTCTGCTTCATCTCCGGCCTGAGCAACCACACCGGCCGCGTGCTTGCCAAGGCTGGCGTGGGCGTCCTCCTTTCCGCCGGGGTCACCAGTGAAGGCGGCGAAGCCGGCTTCGAATCCTACCTGCTCTCCCTGGTGCAGGAGCTGGGTCGCCCGGAAGGTATTCTCGCCGCCGGAGGAGAACTGGAACCCAACTCCATGGGATGGGGGCGCATGCGCCAGCATTTTCTGGCCTCCCTCAGCGGGCGCGAAGAACAACCCCACGAAGCTCCCGGCGCAGATGGCAGCTATGCCTTTACCCGCCTTTCCGGCATTACCGACCGCGGCCGCATGGATGCCCTGCACCACGCAGCCGAGGCAGAAGCCGAACGCCCGCAAAGCCAGATTCCCCTGCGTATCAATGGCGAAACAACCGACACGCCCCTGCTCTGCATTCACCGCTCCCTCACTGCCCCCGGCATGGAGGATTACCGCTTCTGCTCAGCCGACTTCGACATCGTGAACACCGCACTGAAAACGGCTGAAAATGTGGCGGTGCAAATGCCCCCCACCCTGGAGGAACGCCGCATTCACCTGCTGCAGGCCGCCCGCCTGCTTGAGAAGCGCGGGCAGGAGTTCATCTCCCTCCTGGTGCGCGATGCCGGCTTCACCATCGAAGAAGCAGATTTCGAACTCACCAACGCCATAGACGCCTGCCGCTTCTACGAACGCAGCATCATGCAGGAAGGCCTCATGGACGGCACCGTACCCACCCCGCTGGGTGTTATCATCGTTGCCCCGGGGCGTGTCCACCCCCTGCAGGAAGCCGTGGGGGATATAGCAGCCGCCTGGCTGACCGGCAACGCCGTCATCTACAAGCCTTCCGTCCACACCGCCCTGCTGGCAGAAAAGCTCACCAGCCTGCTTGCAGAAGCCGGCTTCGAATCCCCACGCCTGCAGATGCTGCCCTATCTGGATAAACAGATTGCCCGCAAACTGCTCACCAGCAACCGCGCCAACGGACTCATCTACCACGGCAGCGCCAAACACACCTACGATATGGTAGCCGCCACAGAGGGGCGCCCCGTGCTCGGCGGAACCGGCGGCTGCAGCAGCATCTATATCTCCGCCCAGGGAGACTGGGCGCTCGCCATCCGCGACATCTGCCGCACCCTCTTCACCCGCGCCGGGCAGGACCCCACCGCCCCGCATCTTCTGTACGTGCATGCAGAGGTATACGACAACCAGCATTTCATGAACGCCCTGCGCGATGCCGTCACCAGCCTCACCGCCCAGCCCGGCTGGGTGGAAGGCGGCAACATCGGCCCGCTGGGACGCCCGCTCAACGATGACCAGAAATTCATGCTCAGCCAGCTGGAACCGCATGAATCCTGGCTGGTGCAACCCACCACAAACGAAATCGGCTCCCTGGTGTGGAGCCCGGGAGTGCGCCTGGGCGTGCAGCCCGGCAGCGCCTTTGCCCAGGCCGTACACAACGTCCCCGTCATCGGCCTCATCCGGGTGGAAAGCACAGAGGAAGCAGGCCGCACCCAGCGCAAGCAATCCCAGGAGCGAGCCGTCGGCATCTACTCCCGCGACAAGCACGAAATTGAACTCTGGTGCAAGCTGACAGCCGCCAGCCAGATCAGCATCAACTGCTGCCCGCAGCACCGCCCCGGCGCGCTGCCCACCCCCGGCTGGCAGAACACAGCCCCCATGAGCGGGGGCAACAACTTCCTCACCGCGCTCTGCCAGTGGCAGGAAAATGCCCGCCCGCAGCACCGCGCCACACAGCGCAACATCGCCTTCACCCCGTGGGAATCTCTTTCCCCGAAACCGGGAGCCAATGATGCCACGCGCCTTTCCTCCGCGGCCGACTCCATCGGCTACTGGTGGGAAAACATGTTCGGCATCACCACCGTACTGGATGAAAGCCCCGCCCAGCGCACCACGCTGACCTACCGTCCGCTCGCGCTCTGCCTCCGCGCCGAGAAAGCCACCAGCGATATCGACCTCTCCATTGCGCTCATGGCCGCGCTCAAAGCCGGCTGCGATATCCAGCTGAGCACAGCCAGCATGCGCGCCTGGATGCCCCGTGCTCTCGAACCCCTGGGGGTCATCATCTCCGTCGAAAGCCGGGATGAATTCGAGAGCCGATTCCCCTCCCTGGCCACCACCGGGGTATTTGTGCGCGACACTGCTGCCACCATCAACACCCTGCAGAAAGCAGCCCGCTGCCGCCTGGCGCTCTGCGCCGAGCCCATACTGGCCAACGGCCGCATTGAACTACTGCGCTGCCTGCGCGAGGTAGTCACCACCCAGCGAGCGACCAACCAATAACCCCATGACACCACGTGCCATCAGCATCGATGGCTGCACCATCACCCCCGCAACCCTGCCTGCATGGAGGCAGGGCAAGACTGTCATACTGGCTGATACAGGCGATTTTCTGGCACAATGGTGGAACGACACCCCCACCATGCCGCTTCACACCAGCGGCTCCACCGGCAGGCCCAGACTCCTGCATGCAGCCAAGGAGGCCATGGCAGCCAGCGCCGCAGCCACCTGCAGGGCATTCAACCTGCAGCCCGGCAGCACAGCTCTGCTCTGCCTGCCGTTGCGCTACATTGCAGGGCAGATGATGGTGGTGCGTGCCCTTGTCGGCGGGCTCAACCTCATCGTCACCGAGCCGGGCTCCGCCCCACTGGCACGCCTGAACCAGAGCATTGACTTTGCCCCCATGGTGCCCATGCAGATAGCCACCACCCTGGCGCAGCCGGGTGGAAGAGAACACCTCGCCCGGGTTCGCACCCTCCTGCTTGGCGGCGGGTTTGTGGATGCCGCTCTGGAGCAGCAGCTGCAGGAGCTTCCCACCAGGGTATACACCTCCTACGGCATGACGGAAACCCTCTCGCACATTGCCCTGCGAGCCACCAACGGCCCGGAACGGAGCGAGTTATACACCCCGCTCCCCGGAGTCTGCGTCTCACTCTCCACCGCCGGCACCCTGCAAATCAGCGTCCCCTACCTGGGCATCAGCACCCTCACCACGAATGACCTTGCCGAAATCGCGCCCGATGGGCGCTTCCGCATTCTGGGGCGGGCAGATGCCGTCATCAACTCCGGCGGCGTTAAAATCCAGGCAGAAGACATCGAGCGCGAGCTGCACACCCGCACCGGCTTGCAACTCCTGGCCCTGCCGCACCCGCACCCGGTGCTGGGCCAGTGCGTGGCACTGCTCTGGGAAGGTCCGGCAGAAGCAGAACCTGCCCTGCGGCAGGCCTGTGCCGACCTCCCGCGCTACCACCAGCCGCATACCCTGTTCCGCACCACGCTTCCGCGCACCGAAAGCGGCAAAATCGCCCGCGCCGAAGCCGCCCAACTCCTCCTCGCAAACACATGAACAGCCCCAACACCCCGCTCGCCCACCTCGGCTGCGCCGCCTGCGTCCTCATTGCCGCCATCAGCGGCAACATCTCCACCGCCCTGCCTGCTTTCCAGGAATGGATGCTGCAAGTCCCCATCGTCATGCCCCTGCTCTTCCTGGCACTGCTGACAGCGGCATACCTGCTGGAGCACGCGCTGACCACCAGCGCCATCCTCCTGCTGCTCATCAGCGCAGCTGTCTGCGGAGGCTGCTGTCTGGGTGGATATTCCCTGGTAGGCGCCGGGCTCGTGTGGCAGATACTGGCGGGGCCGCTGTGCTACTTTGCCACCGCCGCCCTGGTGCTTCACTACTGGCCCGAAACCCTCTACCGCTGGCAACTCTGCTGCATCTTCACCCTGGCCGGGGTGCTGGGCGCTCTGCTGAGCAGCTGGCTCTGCGGCCATTCCCCCATCAGCGGGCTATGCGCCCTGCTCTTCACCTGCACCGTTGCCACTTTTGAACTCATTGTCCTCTTCGGCAAAGACTACTTTGAAATCACCAGTGCCTCCCGAACCCGCAGCACCGTGCTGGCCATGCTCATGCTGCAAGCCATGCCTGTGTACAAAATCATCTGGAACCTCCTCATTGCCAGCCGGTATTCCATAGGCGGCATCGGCCGTTTCATCTGGCACTGGTTCCGCTGGATGTAACGCGCGCGCTCCTTTTCTCCCGATTATCCCATCCCCCTTCCCCGGAACGCAGAACGACCCCGATGCTTTGCAGCACCGGGGCACGTTCTGAAACAACCTGTTAAAAAGGTTTCTGGTAAGAGGCTCAGGCCTTGGCGGCGCGCACCTTCTTGATGATGGAGGCCACAGTCTCGGAGGGCTGGGCGCCGTTGGCGATCCACTTGTCCACGCTCTCAAGGTTCAGCGTGTAGTTCTCACCCTCGGCCATGGGGTTGTAAGTACCCACCTGCTCGATGAAGTCGCCATCGCGGCGAGCGCGGCTGTCAACAACAACGATTTTGTAGAAAGGACGGTCCTTGGACCCCTGACGGTTAAGACGGATTGCTACCATATCTGAAAAAATGTATTATTTCGGTTGTTTCTCGCCCGCGTGGTGCCGTGATACAAAGCACACTGACCGCATGGCGGTGCGGAAATGTACCACAGGGCGACCAGCGTGTCAAGCACAAAGGCAGATTTTTTGCACACAAAAGTTTACACACAGCCAGAAAGCAGGCTTTACTAGGCGGCTGGACATGGTAAAATGGCTTACATGAAATTCCTGCTATTCCCCTTTCTGGCCCTTGCTCTGGCCTCCTGCGCCACCCAAAATCCGCCACGGAACACCAAATTCCATTACCAGGTAAATATACAGGAACTCGGAAACCGCATCTGGAAAAACGAATGCGCCGGCAGCACCCGGGGACTCGTTTCCTGGAATGCAGGCGAAGCCTTCCCCTCGCTGGGCATCGGGCATTTCATCTGGTACCCCGCCGGGGTGCAGGAGGCATTCGATGAAAGCTTCCCCACTTTTGTCCGCTACGCCCGCGCCAAGGGTGTGCAGGTGCCGGCATATTTCGACAGTCCCGCCCCCTGGCCAACCAAGGACGCATTTGAAGCCGACCGCAGCGGTCTGGCAGACGCCATGCGCCGCTGGCTTGCAGCCAATATCGATATTCAGGCCCGATTCATCATGGCACGCTCCCGCCTGGCACTCCGGCGCATGATGGAGCACAGCAGCACTCCGGAAGCAGTGCAGCACCGCTACGCCGCCCTCTCCAACACAACCCAGGGCATGTACTGCCTCGTGGATTATGTAAATTTCAAGGGAGAAGGCATCAAACCCACCGAGCGGTACAACGGCAAAGGCTGGGGGCTGCTCCAGGTTCTGGAAGAAATGCAAGGCTTCCCGACCGGCCGCGCCGCCACGGCTGAATTTTCGCGCGCAGCGGCGGCTATCCTCACGCGCCGCGTAGCCAACTCACCCGCCAGCCGCGGGGAAAAACGCTGGCTTGCAGGCTGGCTGAACCGCTGCAAGACCTACCAATAAACAACAGGGACTTCTATTAGACAATTAAGCCTGACAAACCGGACTTTGTGGATGTAGAATGTAGAATTTTTGATGCAGGATGTGTTGAATTCCCTGCGCTGTAAGCGCAGACGCATCAATGCGCGCGGAGCGCGCGAAACTTTTACTTCGTAATTCGTAACTCGTAATTCCACAAAGTCCGATTTATCGAGTTCTGCAAACTACTTAGCCCCCCGACACTCACTTTCTCAGGCTGAGCCAGTTGGCCACCGCCACCACAAAAAGCAGCGCGCAGATACCAGTGTAAAGCACCCGCCTGGCCAGCAGTTCATCCTGCGGGGCTAAGTACCAATATACCCCACCCAGCGCGGCAAAACCAATTGCCAGCACCATAATACTCCATTTATTTGCCTGCCACATAAGCAAAAAAACACCCGCCGCCACACAAGGCAGCGGCGGGCGCAACGCAAAAGCATTAATAATTAACAGCCTCAATGCGGAAGTAGGCCTGAGGATGGTCGCACACCGGGCAGATGGCCGGGGCCTTCTTACCAATCTGAATGTGACCGCAGTTGCCGCACTGCCAGATTTCATCACCATCGCGGGAGAACACCAGGCCGCCCTCAATGTTAGCCAGCAGCTTGCGGTAGCGCTCCTCGTGGTGCTTCTCCACAGCGGCCACACCGTCAAACAGAACAGCCAGCTCCTCAAAGCCCTCTTCACGTGCTTCCTTGGCGAAGGTGTAGTACATATCGGTCCATTCGTAGTTCTCACCCTCGGCAGCGTCCTTCAGGTTCTCCATGGTGCTGGGGATACCTCCATTATGCAGAGCCTTGAACCAGAGCTTGGCATGCTCCTTCTCGTTGCGGGCTGTCTCTTCGAAAAGTTCAGAAATCTGCACATAGCCATCCTTCTTGGCCTTGGAGGCATAGTACTGATACTTGGTGTAAGCCTGAGCCTCGCCAGCAAAGGCGATGGCCAGGTTCTTGGCCGTCTTCGTTCCTTCCAGATTCATAATCGTCTGATATTAAGTTAAATTAAAATATCGCATCCCGGCATTTCCGGTGCAGCATTCACACATTAGCACAATTCCCCCCACTCGTAAACACAATTCTGCGCTTGCAGACGCGCAAAAATCTCCCGCGCTTGCGCACGCAGCGCGCGAGCACGAAAAAAGCTTGCATTTGGCAGCAGGGTCTGCTAGGCTATGCGCGTATGAAAAGAACCCTTTCTGTACTTGGTCTCGGAGCCGGCATGCTTGCAGCTCTGTCCTCCTGTAATTCTTTCCGCAATGCAGATACCCTTGGTTACGAGGAAGCCATGCCCATGAGCGAAGCCATCATCGGCGATGAAGAACTCCCCCCCTGGGTACTCGAAGGCGACGCCTCCTACCAGGTGCCGGCAGGCGACCGCACACCAGAAATGGACCGCAACCAGTTTGCCACACCCGAGCCCGGCGAATCCATGGCCGTCTCCAACGGCATTGCTGCCCAGAACCAGCCGGCCATTGCCCACGATGACACCGTGCTTGATTCCCACGTAGCGGACGATTTCGACCCCTACGACATGCCCTCCACCCCGGTAGCCACCACCCCGGCGCAGCCGAAGCCGGCCACCCCCGTGGCCGTCAACACACCGGCGAAGAAGACCACCTCCTCCACCAAGTCTAAGACCAAGAAGAAGGTGAAGAAGGTGAGCGAACCCACCCTCGTGGTGTACAAGGTGCGCCCCGGCGACAACCTGTACGAAATCGCCAAGCGCAGCCACACCACCATTGCCCAGATCCGCAAGGACTCCGGCATCAAGGGCGACATCATCCACCCCGGTCAGATCATCAAGGTACGCTTCACCCCTGAGGGCTACAAGGCCAGCAAGAAGGAAGCCACCACAACCAGCACCACCTACACGGTCAAGAAGGGCGATATGCTCTCCAAGGTAGCCAGCAAGCACGGCGTCAGCCTGGCAGCTCTGCTCAAGGCCAACAACATGACCATGGCCCAGGCCAACAAGGTGCGCCCCGGAACCAAGATTACCATTCCCGGCAAAACCCCGGCAGCCTCCAAGAAAACCAAGCGCAAGCGCTAAATAAAACGAGTCATCCGTCTCTCTCCACCCATGACTCCGAATCGCCCGCATCTCCCGGTTTTTGCCTGTTCCGCCGCTGCGCTGGTGCTCAGCTCCTGCGTGGTGAAGGACGGCTGCCTGGATTTCACCTGGTGGCAGGATGCCGCCGCTCCGGTCATAGAAGATGACGTCGTCATCGAATCCGGCGGCGGCTACTACCACAGCGCCCCGGCACCGGAGCGGATACCGGCACCCCCGGTTGCCAAACCAGAGCCCGCCCCCGAACCGGCAACAACAAGCTCCATCATTGCCCAACCGCAGCCGGCGCAGACACCCCCGCCTGCACCTGCAGCACCGGCGTCCAGACCGGCAGCCTCTGCTCCCGTGCTAGCCCAAC
>JAFYRS010000082.1 GCA_017546845.1 Akkermansia sp. | reverse complement strand
GAGGTCTCGATAGAAACCTTGGCGCAGTACTTCTTGAAGCCCTCGGGCAGAGCGGTGGACCACAGCACGGTCAGGTTCGGCTCGGGGGCCGGCCCCAGGTTGTACAGGGTCTGCAGCATGCGGAAGGAGCTGCGGGTCACCAGCGTGCGGCCGTCTTCGCCCATACCGCCGATGGATTCGGTTACCCAGGTGGGGTCGCCGGAGAACAGGCTGTTGTACTCAGGGGTGCGGATGAAGCGCACCATGCGCAGCTTCATGACGAACTGGTCCATGAGTTCCTGGATTTCGGCTTCGGTGATGGTGCCGGCGGCCAGGTCGCGTTCGAAGTATATGTCGAGGAAGGTGGAAACGCGGCCCAGGGACATGGCGGCGCCGTTCTGTTCCTTCACGGCTGCCAGGTAGCCCAGGTAGGTCCACTGCACAGCTTCGCGGGAGTTGGTGGCGGGACGGCTCAGGTCGCAGCCATAGCTCTTACCCATTTCTGCCAGTTCGGCCAGAGCGCGAATCTGTTCGTTCATTTCTTCGCGCAGGCGGATGGTGGCATCGGTCATCACGCCGGCTTCGCGGTCCTTGAGGTCCTTGCGGCGGGCGGCGATGAGCTTGTCGGTGCCGTAGAGGGCTACGCGGCGGTAGTCACCGATGATGCGGCCGCGGCCGTAGGCATCGGGCAGACCGGTGATGATACCGGCGGAACGGGCGGCGCGGATGTCGCTGGTGTAGGCATCGAACACGCCTTCATTGTGCGTCTTGCGAATACGACCAAAGAATTCAGCCGTGTGCGGGCACATCTGCAGCCCGTAGGATTCCAGAGCCTTCTGGGCCATGCGCAGACCACCGAAGGGCATGAGGGCGCGCTTCAGCGGGGCATCGGTCTGAAGACCAACAACCTTCTCGCGTGCCTGGTCGATGTAACCCGGACCGTGGGAAACGATGGTGGATACCACTTCGGTGTCGGCATCGAGCAGACCACCGGCGTCAATTTCCTTCTTCATCAGATCCTTCACTTCGTCCCAGAGGACGATGGTGTCCTCGGTCGGACCGGCAAGGAAGTCTGCCTCGCCAGTGTAGGGGGTGTAGTTCTGCTGAATGAAATCGCGGACGTTGATGGAATCCTGCCATACGCCGGATTTGAATCCCTGCCACGGATCTACCTGGCAGGCGCATTCCTGAGTGCATGTTGTGTCTGTCATAAAATGATTTTGGTTTGGAGTTATAACTCTCGCAGGAGAGACGTTGAGTTTCCGACTCTCTACCAACACGGTTATTTTAACTCTGCCAGATAGATAAGTCAAGGGATTTTGAGCTGTTTTAGCAAGCTATTTTTTATATTGTTCTGGAAGTATTCTAATCTAATTGCCGGGCTTGTCAAGTAGAATGATTCTAAAAATAAAAAATCTGACCCGTTCCGGCGGGGGAAATGCGGGGCATGGGGCAAGAGTATACGCAAACTCCCCACCCGGCAGCGTCGGGTGGGGAGTTGATGTCACTGGGTAATAGAGAATTACTTGCAGAGCCCCTGGGATTGGAGCAGGGCATCGGGGTTGGGGTTGCGGCCCATGAACTGGCGGTACAGGTCAGCGGCGGGCTGGCTGTCGCCCTGGGAGAGGATGCAACGTCGGAAATCGCGCCCCGTCTTGCGGTTCAGCACACCTTCCGCGCTGAAGCGGGAGTAGGCATCTGCGGCGAGCACTTCGGCCCATTTGTAGGAATAGTAGCCGGCGCTGTAGCCACCGGTGATGCAGTGGCGCAGGCGGCGCATGATGGAAGTGCCGGGTGTGGTGTACTTTATCTGCCAGGGTTCGAGCAATTCGCAGGTAGCGGCATCCAGGTCCTTACCCTTGAATTTTTCGTTGTAGTTCATGTGCATCTCCAGGTCGAGCTTGGCGACGCAGAGCTGGCCCATGTTATCGGTTGCGGGCAGGAAGTAGCGGCTGGCTCGCAGTTTTTTCACAAGGTCGGCGGGAATGATGTCGCCCGACTTGTAGTGGAATCCGAATGTGGCAATGCCCTCGGCCTCCCATGCCCAGTTCTCTGTAATCTGGCTGGGAAGTTCCACGAAGTCCCACGCCACTCCCGTGCCGGCGTGCGCCTGCAGCTCGGTATCGCTGAGCATCACATGCATCATGTGGCCGAATTCGTGGAACAATACCACGGCATCCCGGTGGCTGAGCAGGGCTGGCTTATCGGCCGTGGCGGGGGTCACGTTGCCGGCCAGACAGGCCAGATGCGGGGTGTGCGGCTGCTTGCCGTTGCCGGGGGTGCCGTAGTTCAGGGGCATGACCCAGGCGCCTTCGCGCTTGGTTGTGCGCGGGAAGATATCCAGATAGAACGAGCCGAGGTGGTGGCCAGTGCGGTCATCCGTCACGGCGAAGACCTTGACATCGGGGTGCCAGGTTTCGATGATGTGGGGCGAGCCTTTTTCGCCGGGCTGCAGGCACTGGGAGGGCAGCTCGATGAAGGAGACGCCATACAGGTTGGAGAAAATGCTGAAAATGCCGTTGAGCAGGTTTTCGCTCTTCAGGTAGGGGCGCAGCTGCTCTGCATCCAGGCTGTACATCTCCTCGCTCAGTTCGCGCAGGTAGAAGGCACGGTCCCATGGGTTGAGCGCAGTCGTGACGCGGCCTGTGCGGCGGGTTACAAAATCGAGCAGCTGGGCGCATTCTGCCTCAAAGGCTGGTTTTACCTTCTGCATCATGTCGTCCACGAACTTAAGCGCGTTCTCACCACTGCCCACCATGCGGCGGTGCGTGGTGAGGTCGGCATAGGTCTTGAAGCCCAGCAGCTCTGCCATTTCGCGGCGCAGTTCCATGATGCGTGCCACAATGGCGGAGTTGTCGAACGTCCCGGCGCCGATAGTGCAGGCGCCTTCCCAGCAGGCTTTGCGCGTGGCTTCCACTGTGCAGTGCTTGAGCACCTCGTTGTAACTGGAAGACTGCAGGGTAATGCGCCAGGCGGGGGCGGTGTCATCGCCGTGGACGTATTTTTTTGCATCCTCGCGGGCCTTATCCATCCAGTCTGCGCTCATGCCGGCCAGCTGGGAGCGGTCTGTGATGATGAGCTCCCATGCGTTGGTGGAATCCTGCACATTTTTGCCGAATTCCAGCTGCAGCATGGACATCTCATCCTCAATTTCCTTTTTGCGGGCTTTTTGAGCGGGCGTCAGATTCGCCCCCATATCGTGAAAATTCTGGATAACCTGCTCCACGTAGCGCTTTCTGGCAGGGGAAAGCTCCTTCACCCACGGTTGCTGAGCCGCCTGGCGCAAGATGTTCCACAGCTTTTCGTTGGACAGCACCTCGGCACCCAGCTCGTTCCACTGGGGCATCAGCTCTTCCTGCACCTGGCGGAGCTCCTCACTATCGGCCACGGTTTTAAGGTGGTAAATGCGGTTCTGCACCTTGTCCAGCTCATCCTGTGCCAGGGCGAGCGCCAGGAAGGTGTTCTCAAAGGTGGCCTCCTCCGGGCGGATGTTGCTGATTTCCGCGATGCGGTGGCGCGCCAGTACCATGGCGGCAGCGGAGTCAATACGGGCTTGCTCCGGGGTCAGTTTTGACCAATCAGGATACAGGCTGTTCTGGAAAAAGGGATGTTCCCCGTTGCTTGCGGCATTCTGCACTTGCTGGACGCTCTGTGCGGAATCGGCAAGCGATACCAGAGGCATGCCGAGTAAGGCGCAAAGTGACGTGGTGATGATGAGCTGATTCTTCATGTATGCCCATTACTACGCGCACGCGTGGCCCTTTCTTTCAACGCATGTCGGAAAACGCTTGATATGCCGGCGCAAGCTGCTATACTGAGCGCGTTTGCGGCTATGAAAAAGCGTTATATGGGGATACTTCTGGCTTCCGTGCTCCTGCTCGTTGTGTGCTGGTGGAGCAGGGGTGCTGCTGTCATCGAGCGTCCCGCAGGCGCGGCCCGCGTTTCCCAGCAGCTCGGGGAGTGGATGGAGGCGGACATGCAGAACGCTGCCACCGTGCTGCGCCTGCGGCTGGAGCAGGAACATGTGCAGGTCAATACCCAGGGCTTCTGCCATTTCAACATCGTTTTCCATGCGGTGGTGGAGGAGTGTGTGCTGGGCAATATTCCCGTGGGTGCACGGGTGCAGGTGGAGGCGGCGGATATCGAGGAATCGGGGTACCAGGAGGCAGATGAAGCATTCCGTGCCGGGCGGAGCCTGGAAATGAAACTCGACCACGCCCGCCGCCGTGCCTGGTTGATTCTGCCGCCGGATGATGGGTTGACTGCTGTTCCCGGCGAAAACCTTTACCTCTGGAGCACAGGCGTATCACTCGGCATGCCCGGGCTCTGGTGGGGAGAGCGGACGGAGACGCTGGTGCAGAAGTATCTGCCCCTCTGGCAGGAACGCCGGAAAACTATGACCGCTTCCTGATGAGCTCATCCAGGGCATCGGCAGAGATGGTTCCCGATGAAGCCCTTTCGCCCCGGTGTTCGAGGAGAAATGCGGGCAGGCCGCTGGTGGGCGCAGAGAAGTCTGCATCTATTTTATTCTCCAGATGCTGGCGTATGGGCTGCAGTGCTTGCTCATTGATATCGGCGCGTTTATCCGGTAGAAAGATGAGCCGTATGGATTGCAGGATTTCGGTGGGCATTGCCGCCGGGTTTTCAAGTTTCTTTCCCTTGTACCAGTATACGAACGTTCCGTTCCGGCTATCGTAGTGGATGTTCAGACAGAGCGCGTCAAGTTCACCGTACGCCGGAGTCCGGTCAGGAAAACAGGCGCGGTAGGGCATCGGGGAGCCGGGAGCATAATTTTCGCTGGTGCTGATGCGGAAACGAACATCGTTGCCCAAGGCTTTTTTGTGCTCGAAGTAGTGGAAATCGGCATCGCTTCCCAGATAATCCACGCCCCTGGATACCGTTTGCTGGAAGTTGATGTATTCCAGTGCCTGGTTCAGTGACCAGGTGTGCACCTGCTGCTGGCAGGAGCAGAGCAGCAGGGCAGAAAGAAGCATGCTGAATGCGTGTCTCATGGGAGCAGCGGGAGCTCGAGTTGTGTGATGAGCTTGCCTAATCCGGCAGAGCCGTAGCCTTTTGCTGCCTTGATATCCATGAGGGAAGAGGCAATCCGTTCGCGCTGGGGCATTTCGTTCTGCTCCATCCAGATGTCCCAGATGCTTCGGCGCTCTTCGCAAACGGAGGCAAGCTGCCGGCATTTGTCATAATGTTGCTGCATGCCGGGCGCATATTCCTGTGCCGTTGCTTCGTCCCAGATGCCGAACAAGTCGCTGAGCATCCCATCGATGTGCTCCTGCAACTCCTTCGCTGCCTGCAATCTCTCTGCCTCCGGATATACCTTGCCAGTGGAGGATATGTCGAACCATTGTTCTATTTCGTATTTTCTGCTTTCGCGCAACAGGGAAACGGTATAGACCAGGAAACGTCTGCTGCCCCTGAACTCCATGCGTTGCTCTGCCTTGGTCTGCACGGGAAAGGCGTATAGGAGAAGCTGGGAGACGATGAACTGGCTTTTCGTGAAATCCTCCGCGGTAATGCCCCAGGCGCTCTCCGGGGTGAATCCGCATCCACCGTTGATGCCGCTTGCTACCTCATTGGGAAGCGGCATCAGCACATCCGGGCTCAGTCCCTTTCCTTGCTCCAGCAGTTTTTCCGCTTTCCCCCTGCTTTCAGGAATGGGTTTGGTGAGGCTGCGCAGCATGTCAGTCTGAATCTGCCTGCTGATGTCCGGAGTGAGCGGCGAGGGGATGATGCTGTCCTCTGCCGGGAATCCCAGGGCTTCCGCCAGAGACGCCGAACCGTAGAAATAAGCTTTCACCAGAGGGGCAGATTCGTTGCCATCTGTCCACCATTGCGGGTGCAGTGCTTTTTCTGCCACATCAGCGTGGGGCAGGTGGGGCAGCTTATGTGCGGCATCATCGGCGCTCTCCTTGTCCTTGACCATCTCCAGCACCTGCCAGAAACCGGTTTCATATTCCGCGATGGCATCGTAATCGACTTCCCCGGCAAGACTTGCGGAGCCGAGGAGAAGCCCGCAGACACATGTGCCTAGAAGTTGTTTCAAATTTGCGACTGGCATGATTGAAGAATAGCTTTTTGTCCTGCGTCATTTCTTACCCTTAGACTGGCGTACTACTTTGTACATAGCCTTGGCCAGCGAGGCGCGGTGATTCAGTTTGACATCGGTATCATATGCCCATATCATGACACCCCCGAATTTCTCCTGCTTCATCCAGCGGCATTTTTCGGCGATGAGCTGCGGGCCGTTGAACGAATGCATGGGCCCGGGCGAACCATCCTGATTTTTGGATTGGAACTCATTCTCTGTGGGCTTGATGCGCGGATACCAGCTGATAATCTGCGAGTAGCCGTACTGGGTGCTCAGTGTGCCTTTCTGGTTGCTGTAGAAGGGCAGGCCGATGACTACTCGCTGCCTGGGCATGTGAAAATCATTCAGGCATTTGTGCGCGTCTCCCTGGAAACGCCCCATCGAGGCGTGCTGGTCGCCCAGGTCATCGTATGACATGGTCATGAGGAAGTCCAGCTGGTCAGTCACATCGCAAATCGGTACTTTGTAGGTGACGGAAGCGGCGATGCTCAGTGAGAGACCGGAACCGGCAATTTCCTCGCGCAGGTCAGCTATGAACAGACCAAAATTCACCCACTGGTCATGGGTATCCGGGTATTCCCAGTCGATGTCGATACCATTGTAGCCACGTTCAATGGCCCAGGTGGCCATGTTGCGCGCCAGCTTGCGGCGCGTTTCGGGATTGGCTACTGCCTGTGTCATGGGCTCATCCATGTGCGCAAAGCCAGCCAGCAGGAGCGATTTTGCCTTGGCTTCATTGTGCAGGCGCTTGATTTCAGCCAGCGCTTCATCTGACACCACCTGGGGGTCAGCTCCTTCGCCTGCCCATTGGTACTGTACATCGCCCTCTGCTGATACCGTGTAGGCAAAGTGCACCAGGTCAGTAAACAGGTTGAAGTGCTCGGGGGTAAGGTGTACTGCTTCCTTGGCATTTCCCCAGCCTTTCACCCAGCGGGGGCGGTAATAGGGAACTACGCGGTATGGGAAGGGGTAGATCCGGCCGGCTACTCTCTCCTTAAGCGCAGCTGCCCGTTTCAGTTTAGGTTTTACTGTGCTGCCGTCTGCCAGGGTGACCCTGGTGCACAGCGCATCAATGAGACTGCCTCGTTTAGCTCCGCGCCCCAGGTTGTAGCTCAACCAGTAATAGACTGGCTCGCCGCCGATTTCGATATCTACATCAAAGGAAAATTTTCCTTTCTTGTCTGGCTTTGCCTTGCCTTTTTCCTGCGCCAGTTTGTTGGTGTTGAGCGTGTATCCGTTCCACCCTCCGGAGGTGGAGAGGTATGCCATCTGGATATCTGATGTCTGCGAGGTTTTTCCATCGCTGAATTCCAGCTTTGTTATTTTTTCGCCAGGTTCACCAGTGATTTTGAGTTGCAGGACGGCCTGCTGCTTCACATCCGGGTAGAATACGCCGTGTGTGTGGCGCATTTCCACCGTCACGCCCTGCGTCAGTTGCAGCAAACTGGTTACCAGAATAAGCAAGAGCCATCTCATGTCCCGCATTCTATCAGATACCATCTGTTTTGCCAAGAAGGAAAGCCACCTGGTCACTTTGGAATCACATGTGTCCCAACGTTTCATTAGGACTGCTTTCAAATTCTTGTAGCACAGCTAATTGACAATACGCTGCTAAATTGTTTAGCGGCGAGCGTCCTGTCACGGCGTAGCTTTAGCGAAGGCGGAAGCGAGCGGAATTC
>JAFYRS010000081.1 GCA_017546845.1 Akkermansia sp. | reverse complement strand
GTAGGTGTCCACGATAATCTTGCGGCCGGTGAGGCCGGAGTCGCCATGGGGACCACCCACCACGAAGCGCCCGGTGGGGTTGATGAAGAATTCGGTCTCGGGGGTGATGAGCTCTGCGGGCAGGCAGCGGCGGATGAGGTTGGTGCAGAATTCGCGGATGGTGGCAATGTCTGCCTCCTCGCTGTGCTGGGTGCTGAGCACGACGTTCACGATGCGGGCGGGGCGTCCGTTTTCGCCGTATTCCACGGCTACCTGGCTCTTGCTGTCCGGGCGCAGCCAGGAGACGGCTCCGCTGTGGCGCACCTTGGCCAGCTCCATCATGATGCGGTGGGAGAACATGATGGGGGCGGGCATGAGCTCCGGCGTTTCGTTGGAGGCATAGCCGAACATGATACCCTGGTCGCCGGCGCCCTGTTCGGCACCGTCCTTGCCTTCGGCCTCGCGGGCATCCACGCCCTGGGCAATATCCGGGCTCTGGGTGGAGAGGTAGTTGGTCACGTCCACGTTTGCGGCGTTGAAGAGCTCATCATCAGCGGCGGTGCGGTAGCCGATTTCGGCGATGGTGTCGCGCACTATCTTTTCATAGTCAATGACGGCCTTGGTGGTGATTTCACCGGCCAGCACTACATGATTGTCCTTTACCAGCGTTTCGCAGGCTACGCGGCTGGCGGGGTCCTGGGCCAGGCAGGCATCGAGGATGGAATCGGAGATGAGGTCGGCTACCTTGTCGGGATGCCCCTCGCCCACGGATTCGGACGTGAATATGTTGGTGTATTTCATGTGCTTCTTTAGTTATATTTATTCGTAATTTGTAAAACGGAACTGGCGGAGGCCGCTGGGGAGCTCGCTGCTGGGTTTGCCGAATTCGGCCATGGCAGAGGCGGCAATGAGGGCGGCTTTGTTGCTGATTTCGGGGGAGTAGTCCAGCATGCACTGGAAAATATCCCAGAGGAGGGTCATTTCGTTGCGGAATTGCTGGGCCTGGATGATGAAGCTGCGGAATCCGGCCGAGTAAAGGGCGGTGGCTTCATCCCGCGTGAGATTGCAGCTGGCTTTCTGCTTCAATTCGCCGGGGATGACTTTCTGGCAGCCCACGCGGTTGATGAGGTCGGAGCGGCGGCGCATGAGCTCTGTATCATACGGGGCGCGGCGCATGTCTGCCAGCAGGGAGGTGTGTTCGCGGCGCACCGGGCAGTTGCGCAGGCAGGGGTCGTTGATGATGATGTCGAACTGGTCTTTCTGCTCCAGCGCGGTGGTGATGCCGGGTTTCACGGCATCTGCCGGGTGCAGGCACACGCGGTCATACTGGGTGGACAGCTTGTTATACAAGGCGGCTGTGCGTTTGCCGTTCTCCATGACCAGGCGGTTGGCGTGGCAGTGGATTTTCAGTTTGGGGAAGATGGCACGCAGGCGGGCGGCCAGGGCATCGCTGGCCACGCAGACGGCGTTCTGGCGGATGCGGTCGCGGTTATAAAGCTCCTGCACCAGCCCCAGGCAGTAATTGTCTGCCAGGTCTTCCCCGTTCAGGTTCGGATTGTCAAATACCAGGATAACGCCCGCCTGCTGCTGGGCGTAGGCTTCCAGTGCCTGGCAATAGGCATCGAATGGCAGGGGGCGGCGCTGTACGAACCAATCCAGCGTCCAGCGGCACGGCGGGCAGCCCGCCACGCAATGGAAACGGCGGATGCCTGGCAGCTGGGATAAGAAGTTGTTGAGAACCAGCAGGCTGGTGTCAAAACGCAGAGCTCCGCCGACTGTCCAGCGGGCCTGCGGCAGGTAATTCCGGGTCAGGAATTGCAGGTCCCGGGTGGCTTGTTCTGGGGTGATTTCCGGTGTGCTCATGGTTTTTCAGTAGGGTAGGAGTGATTCCCAGAACATCTGGCCGTTGCGGTGCATGGCGTTTTCTCCCGGTGCGTCGTTGCGGAAGGCGAGGCGCAGCAGGTCAAAGAGGATGGCGGAGGCATTGGCGTGCCCTCGCCCCTGTACCTTGAAGTGGCGGAAGCCCAGGTCGCGCAGTTTCTGGATTTCCGGAGTGTTGAGCGCCAGCACGCTCTTGTGTTCATCTGCCAGCAGGGTGAGGAGGTTGCGGCAGCCGTTGCTGGCCTGCCTGGATTCGAACTTCGAGTTATCATACCCCATGAAGTCCAGGGCGGATTCCGAAAGTGATTTGTAATGGAAGGGGCGAATCGGGCAGTTGCGGATGCAGTATTCGTTGATGAGCAGGATGTGGCGCTCCTTGTCCTCAATCTTTTCCAGAAGGTCGTAGTTGAGGACATCGTCCGGGTGTACCATCACTTCATCATACTCATCTGCCAGGCGTTTGTAGGTATCCAGCCTGCCTTTGCCGCCACCGTTGGTAATCTTGAGGATGGAGGAGACGATTTTCAGTGTGGGGTATTCCTTGCGGATATGCTCGCGCAGGAGGTCGCTGGCCAGGATGACGGCGTTTCTGCCTGTCGGGTTGTGGCGGGAGAAAAAGGTACACAAAGCGTTGCCAAAGGCATCCTTGAGGTGGTTCTCCGTCAGCAGCAGGTTGGTAAAGGTCAGGTAAACGGCGATGTTGCGCTTCTCGTATTCCAGCCCGGCGGTGCGCACTTCCTCTGCCTCCCGCATCATGTGCTTGAGCACTCGCCCGGAGTTCCACACGCACAGGGGGGAGCCATGCACGATGTTGTACACCTCAAACCCCAGCAGCAGTTTGCAGTAGTCGTAAAAGCCTATCAGCTCGCGGTCGTTCACGAACGCGCCTGATACGTCCCATACGGCATCTGGCCACAGTGGGTTCTGGTAGGGGGATTGTGCTTGCACGGCGCGCCATTCTACCAGTTAAGCGCTTTAGGTGCAAGCGCAATTTCCCGCAACTGCCTGTTTTTGCGCGCGCACGCGTGATGCGCACGCCATTTCGGCTTGACTTCACAGCCCCGAGGGCGCAGAATAAAGGGGTGAAGATTCAACTCACCTTAATGACGCTGATGTCGGCGCTGCCTGTTATGGCGGAGAGTGCCGCAGCTGAGCCTGCCGTTGCTCAGGAACAGGCTCCTTTGATTGTGACCCCCGCTCCGGAAGCCCCGGCGGAGTCCCCCGCGGAAGAAACGGTTGCGCCTGCGCCGGTTGCAGAGGCTGCTGAGCCGCCTGCAGAAGCCCCGGCAGAGCAGCCAGTGCCTGCTCCTGCCCCGGAAGAG
>JAFYRS010000080.1 GCA_017546845.1 Akkermansia sp. | reverse complement strand
TGGCGCTGGCCGCCCTGGCCCTGCTGGCGGGCAACCACGCCACCGCCCAGGAAGCCCCGCCGGCAGAGACACCGGAAATGCCGCACTGGCGGGCAGAGGATTACCGCCACCTCATGGCGGGTGAACTCATCACCGGCTATACCTCGCTCTTCCCGGCCAAACCCACGCCGGAGGAAATCAAGGCCGAGGAGGAACGCCAGAAACAACTGCGCCGGGAACAACGCGAACTGCGCCGCCAGCAGGCCCGCCAGAACATCCCCCGCACCCGCCCGCCAGAAGCGCCGGAGGAAAGCAACACCCGCGTACTGGGGCGCTACTTTGAGCAATACACACGCCCGCCGCAGAACACCGCCCTGAACGACCCCCAGGGGCTGCTGACCACGGTGGAGCGCGAGGACGTGGAGCACGTGCTGCGCAACCTTAACGCCAACGCCAGATTCCGCATCTACGTGTCCGTCTTCAAAGGCGGGCAGGATATCCCCAGCGACCTGGCGGTTGACCTGCTGGTAACGGCTACTGCCCAGCCCTGCGAATACGCCGTGCTCATGCGCTACCCCACGGGCAACCCCGCCGGTATTGAGCTGGGATACCAGGAAATCAAGCCCGGGGATGCCCAGCGCCACGAATGGCTGCAGAAAGTGCGTACCGCCGCGGCCGATGGCAGCACCGAGGGGCTCATGGATGCCCTGCGCTGCATCAGCTCCATCATTACCCCGCTGGCGGGCGATTTCACCCCCGTTGCCACCACCACTGGCGGCAAGGCCCCGCTCATTGACATCCAGTTCAAGGAGACGCAGAAAGAAAAGAAACGCACCATCCGCGACCGCATTGAAGAGCTCATCAATGACCCGGTGGTCGTCAAATCTGTGCTCTACCCGCTGGGGGTACTGGCAGGCATCGGCCTCATCTGGCTGCTGCTGGACTGGATGCGCAGCTCCTCCCGACTGGAGGACAGCGAATCTGACCTCCGCCTCTCCTCACCCTACGGCGCAGGAGTCAGCCGCTATGTGCGTTACCTGGAAGGCACTGAGGCGGAAAAAGAAAAACGCATTTTCTGATAACGATACGGCAAAAAAACCGGGGCTCGCGCATCGTTTTTGATTGCATTCCCCCTCTTGCAGGTGTAGTATATGGCTCGTGGAAGCAGGATTTCACGCATTGGGGGAGAACTATCCCCACATCGCAACATTTTCCCAAACATTGTTATAACATGAACACAACATACAGCACTATTGACGCCAACGAGGCAGTAGCCTCCGTAGCGTACCGTTGCTCTGAAGTGGCCGCCATCTACCCCATCACCCCGTCCTCCCCGATGGGTGAATCGGCAGAGGCCTGGACCGCTGTAGATCGCAAGAATCTCTGGGGCACGGTCCCCAGCATCGTCGAGATGGAATCTGAGGCAGGTGCTGCCGGTGCCGTTCACGGTGCCCTGCAGACCGGCTCCATGGCCACCACCTTCACGGCCTCCCAGGGTCTGCTGCTCATGATTCCCAACATGTTCAAGATTGCCGGTGAGCTCACTCCCTGTGTCTTCCACATTGCCGCCCGAGCCCTTGCCGCCCAGGGTCTTTCCATCTTCGGTGACCACAGCGACGTGATGAGCGCCCGCTCCACCGGTTTTGCCATGCTCTGCGGCGCCTCCACCCAGGAAGCCCCGGATATGGCCGCCATTGCCCACGCCGCCACGCTGGAAAGCCGCGTTCCCTTCATCAACTTCTTTGATGGCTTCCGCACCTCTCACGAAGTGGGCAAGATTGCCGACATCACCGATGAGCAGCTGCGCGGCATGATTGACCAGGACCTGGTGGATGCCTTCCACGCCCGCGCCCTCACCCCGGATGCCCCGGTCATCCGCGGCACCGCCCAGAACCCGGACGTCTACTTCCAGGGTCGCGAAACCGTCAACGCTTTCTACAACGCCGTTCCCGGCATTGTGAAGAAGGCCATGAAGAAGTTCGGCGAGCTCACCGGCCGCTGCTACGACCTGGTGGAATACATCGGCAGCCCCGAGGCCACCCGCGTCATCGTCATCATGGGCTCCGGCGCTGAAGCCTGCCTTGAAACCGTGAAGGCACTCAGCAGCGAGGACATCGGCGTGCTCAAGGTGCGGCTGTACCGTCCGTTCCCGGCAGAGGACGTGATTGCCGCCCTGCCCAAGACCGTGAAGAAGATTGCCGTACTCGACCGCACCAAGGAACCCGGCAGCCTGGGTGAACCCCTGCTGCAGGACGTGGTGCAGGCCCTCTCCGACGCCTCCGTGAAGGGCACGCTTCCCTTCGCCATGCCCATCATCGTGGGTGGCCGCTACGGTCTGGGTTCCAAGGAGTTCACCCCCGCCATGGTGAAGGGTGTGTTCGACGAACTCAAGAAAGACGCCCCCATGACCGGCTTTGCCGTGGGTATTGAGGACGACGTGACCGGTCTCTCCATCGCCTATGACCCCAGCTTCACCACCGAGGCCGACACCGTGACCCGCTGCATGTTCTATGGTCTAGGTTCCGACGGTACCGTGGGTGCCAACAAGGACGCCATCAAGATTATCGGCAAGCACACCGACCTCTATGTGCAGGGCTACTTCGTGTACGACTCCAAGAAGTCCGGTTCCTCCACGGTGTCCCACCTGCGTTTCGGCACCACGCCGATTCACAGCACCTACCTCATCACCAGCGCCAACTTCATTGCGCTGCACCAGCCCAGCCTGCTCAACACCTTCGACTTCCTGAAGAACGCCGCCAACGGCGCCACCTTCCTCATCAACACCCCGGTGGCCGCCGACAAGGTGTGGGACAGCCTGCCCGCCCGCATGCAGCAGCAGATTATCGACAAGAACATCAAGGTCTACTGCATCGACGCCTTCAAGGTGGCCAAGGCTACCGGCATGGGCGGCCGCATCAACATGATCATGCAGACCTGCTTCTTCCACCTCTCCGGCGTGATTCCCTCTGACGAAGCCATCGGCTACATCAAGGAAGCCATCAAGAAGACCTACGGCAAGAAGGGTGACGAAGTGGTTGCCAAGAACATCCAGGCTGTGGATGCCTCCCTGGCCAACCTGTACGAAGTACCCCTCGGCGGCAGCATCACCGGTCACGAACTGCCCCCCGCCCTGGCCCCCGGCGCCCCCGCCTTTGTGCGCGACGTGCTCGGCAAGATTGTCATCGGCGAAGGCGACAGCGTGAAGGTTTCTGAAATGCCGGTAGACGGCACCTTCCCCAGCGGCACCACCCAGTACGAGAAGCGCAACCTCGCCCTCGAAATCCCCGTGTGGACCCCCGAGAAGACCGAAACCAGCAAGGCCTGTATCCAGTGCGGCAAGTGCACCACCGTGTGCCCCCACGCTGCTCTGCGCGCCAAGATGGTGGACCCCGCCGACATGGAAGGCGCCCCGGAAACCTTCAAGAGCGCCGATGCCAGCAAGATGCACAAGAACTGGCAGGGCAAGAAGTTCGTCATCCAGGTATCTGCCGCAGACTGCACGGGCTGCACGCTCTGCACCCGCGTATGCCCCACCAACTCGCTGACCATGACCCCGGCAGCCGAGGCGCTGAAGCCCGAGACCGAGAACTGGAACTTCTTTGAGAAGCTGCCGGATCCCGACCGCACGCTCATCAACCCCGGTCAGGTGAAGGACCAGCAGTTCCTGCGCCCGCTCTTCGAATTCAGCGGCGCCTGCGCCGGTTGCGGCGAAACCCCGTATGTGAAGGCCCTTACCCAGCTGCTGGGTAACCGTCTGGTGGTTGCCAACGCCACGGGCTGCTCCTCCATTTACGGCGGCAACCTGCCCACCACCCCCTGGACGCACGATGCCGATGGCCGCGGCCCCGCCTGGGCCAACAGCCTCTTCGAAGACAACGCCCAGTTCGGTCTTGGCTTCCGCGTCTCCCTGGACAAGAAGCAGGAATATGCCCTGGAACTCCTCGAAGCTGCTGCCGATAAGATTGGCGCCGAGCTGGTTGAGGCCATCAAGTCCAACCCGCAGAAGACAGAGGCTGAAGTAGTAGCCGCCCGCGAAACCGTGGCCGCCATCAAGGCTGCCTGTGGTGATGACCCCGAGCTGGCCGCCCTCAAGGCACAGGCCAACTACCTGGTCAGCAAGTCCGTGTGGATTCTCGGCGGCGACGGCTGGGCATACGACATCGGCTACGGTGGTCTCGACCACATCCTCGCCTCCGGCCGCAACGTGAAGGTGCTCGTGATGGACACCGAGGTGTACTCCAACACCGGCGGCCAGTGCTCCAAGGCTACCCCCCGCTCCGCTGTGGCCAAGTTCGCCACCCGCGGTAAGGACCAGGTGAAGAAGGACATCGGCTACATGGCCATGACCTACGGCAACATCTATGTGGCCTCCATCGCCATGGGCTCCAACGATGAGCACGCCCTCAAGACCCTGGCTGAAGCCGAAGCTTACGACGGTCCCGCCCTCGTGATTGCCTACAGCCACTGCATCAACCACGGCATCAACATGGCACAGGGTCTCGACCGCCAGAAGGACGCTGTGGACTGCGGCCGCTGGTTGCTCTACAACTTCAACCCGGACAACATCAAGCAGGGCAAGAACCCGCTCACCATCAAGAGCAAGGCTCCCAAGATGCCCGTGCGCGATGCCCTCATCGGCGTGGACGGCAAGGGTGGTGAAAACCGCTTCAAGATGCTGGCCAAGACCAACAAGGCCAACTTCGAGAAGCTGCTCACCCTGGAAGAGCAGGACATCAAGCGCCGCTGGCGTCTGTACCAGGCCCTGGCCGCCATCGACTACAGCGCCGAGGCAGAAACAGCCCCCGAGGCTTAACCCCCCTGCAGCCCCATTAACTTCAACGGCGTGCGGTTTCACCACCGCACGCCGTTCTTGTCTGCCTCTGACTCGCACAGCAGAGCATACACCATTGACAAACAAAAGAAAAACAATTAAACTTCAGCTGTAAAAGTGAAAAAATTGCTCAAGATTTCCGGAATCGTGATACTGTCGCTGGTCGTACTGGCTGTTGCGATATGGCATGTCTTGCCCCTGATGCCCATGACTCCTCAAGACGAGATGGTGCGTGCGCTCGTGGTACAGATGACAAAGAATGAAGAACAGCTTGCCGCGCAGACTGAGAAATCCGATACAGCATACCATCATCTGCGGGCGGTGCGACATGCATTCCCCTTTCTCGCGACCAGACTGATGGGGCCGAAACCCGGCGATTACAGAATAGCCCCACTGCTCCCGGATATACTCCGTTTATCCGTGGCCGCATCCCGGACAGACAAACTGTACACCCACTACACCAGACCAGCAGACGGCTGGCTCACCACCGCCCCGGCGGTAGAGCCTGAAATTCAGGAAGAACTGATACGGGATACTGAAGCCTTTTTCCGGCAGGCAGCCGAAGCCCAGGATATGCAGACACAGTACGCCGCCTGTGCTGCGCTGGCGCTGCGCTGGATACCCGCCCTCCCCATGGACGATGAGCAGGAGAGCCGGATGACCCAGCTCACCATGGCCATGGCGCCCGCGGCCCGGCCGCTTCTCATACGCTACCTGGATACCCGGGACAACACCGTTTACCCCATGATGGAGGCTCTGCCCGCGCTCCGCGCCCTCTTCCGGGAATTTCTGAAGCAGAATCCACCGCAGTTCCAGAAATTGATTGCAGAGATAGTACAGCTCGATGCATCAACACTGGAAACACTGCGCACGGTGAACGATGCAGCCACTGCGCGCACCGCAGCAGAAAAGCTGCGGTGCATCAATAAACGACGCAACCAGCTGTACATTTTCCTGGCCCCTGTTCTTTACGATGAGCCCAAACACCCGGAACTGCAGAAACTCGATGAATTCCAGCCCGGGATTGAAAAGCGCGTGGAAGAACTGCACAAGCTGCCCGAACCCTTCTACGGCTGCAAGGAACTCGAAGACATCTTCTGCTGGGGCTGATTTATTGAATGCAGAATGAATAGTCAGCGCGCAGCCCTACGGCTGCGCGGGAGAGTGAAAATCACCTGGGAAATCTCAGGTGATTTTGTTTTCAGCAGCGGCGGGAACCAGCCAAATCCACGCTGCCGGGCGAAAAGGCTTGCAAATTATGGTAAATTCCGTACACTGGGCGCCCCATGAGCCGAGCCGCCAGACAAGCATTCATCGACACCATACCCGTTTTGACCGGGTATCTGGCCCTGGGCTTCGGCTTCGGAATTCTGCTGCAGGCCAGCGGGTTCCCCGTGTGGCTGGCACCGGTGATGAGCATCACCATGTACGCCGGAGCCATGCAGTATGTGGCCGTGGGGCTGCTGAGCAGCGGTGCCTCCCTGCTCACCGTGGGGCTGACCACCTTTCTGGTGAATGCACGCCACCTGTTCTACGGCATTTCCCTGCTGGATAAGTTCAAGAACACCGGCAAGCGCACGCTCTACATGATATTTGCGCTCACCGATGAAACCTATTCCCTGCTGTGCCGGGATAACGCGGAGGTGCCGGCGAAGGAGAAGAAGACCTACTACTTCTTCATCTGCTTCTTCGACCACTGCTATTGGATTACCGGCTGCACGCTGGGCGCGGTGACGGGCTCCCTGGTATCCTTCAACAGCCAGGGCATCGATTTCGTGCTCGCCGCGCTCTTCATCACCATCCTCATTGAGCAGTGGAACAGCACCCGCAAGCATTACCCGGCCATCATGGGTGCTGCCGTCACCGGGGCGAGCCTGGCCTTGTTCGGCAAGGAGAACTTCATGATTCCCGCCATGCTCGTGATTCTGCTGATGCTCTGCCTGCACAAGGAAAAGGAGGATTCCCATGGTTAATGCCCACACATTCTACGCCATAGCGGTCATGGCGGTCATCACCGCCCTGCTGCGCTTCCTGCCCTTCCTCATCTTCAAAGGCAAAGCTTCCACGCCGCCGCTTGTTGAAAAGCTGGGGCGGCTGCTGCCCAGCGCCGTCATCGCCATGCTGGTGGTCTATTGCATGAAGGATGTGGACTTCACCGCCTCGGCCAGCTACCTGCCCGCCCTCCTGGCAAGCCTGCTCACCGGGGTGCTCCACGCCTGGAAGCGCAACACCCTGCTGAGCGTCATCAGCGGCACCGTGTGTTATATGCTACTGGTTCAGTTTGTGTTCTGAGCGAATGCTATTGACAAAGAGACAGGGCACCAGTACAATAGCGGCCACGCCCATGATTATCATCCCCACACATGCGCTTACTGTGGTAGAGCGACTGGAACGCTATGGCTATGAAGCCTATGTAGTGGGCGGTTGCGTGCGCGATTCCCTGCTGGGGCGCAGTCCGAAAGACTGGGATGTGTGCACCAATGCCCTGCCGGAGGAAGTACTGCGCGTCTTCAAGCGTTTTCATGTGATTAAGACCGGGCTGCAGCACGGCACCGTCACCGTCATGGTGGACAAACAGCCCGTTGAGGTCACCACCTTCCGCATTGACGGCGATTACAGCGACAACCGCCACCCCGACAGCGTGAACTTTGTGAGCCGGGTGGAGGAAGACCTTGCCCGCCGTGATTTCACCATCAACGCCATGGCCTACTCCCCCGCCCGCGGGCTGGTGGATGCCTTCGACGGCCAGGCAGACCTGAAAGCCGGCATCATCCGCTGCGTGGGCGAACCCGATGCCCGTTTCAATGAAGACGGCCTGCGCATCCTGCGCGCACTGCGCTTTGCCGCGCGCTACAACTTCGGCATCGAGACCGAAACCGCCTTTTCCATTCACCGCAACCGCCACCTGCTGGAGAATGTAAGCGTGGAACGCATCTTCACCGAGCTGAAAGGCATTCTGGTGGGAGATGGCGTGCTGGGCATGATGCAGGCTTTCCCGGATGTATTCTCCATCATCATCCCGGAACTGGCGCCCACCATCGGCTTTGACCAGCACAACCCGCACCACTGTTACGATGTGTGGACCCACACCGCCCATGCGGTGCAGTCCGCCCCGGCAGAGGAGGCAATCCGCCTGGCGCTGCTGCTGCACGATATTGCCAAACCCGCCACCTTCACCCGCGGGGATGATGGCAAGGGCCATTTCTACGACCACGGCACCAAGGGCGCTGACATGGCCCGCAGCATCCTGCGCCACCTCAAGAGCGATACCGCCACCCTGGAGAACGTGGTCACACTGGTGCGGGAGCACGACAACACCCTGCCCACCACTGCCCCCGGCATGCGCCGCTGCATCGGGCGGCTGGGGCTCAATACCCTGAACCAGCTCCTGGCCATCAAGCAGGCCGATATGGACGCCCAGTCCACCCACGAACGCCCGCAGAAGCAGGCCACCCTGCGCGACGCACGCCTGCTGCTGGAAGATGTGCTGGAGGGCACTCCCGCCTATTCCGTGAGCGATTTAGCGCTGGCCGGGCGCGATCTGATTGCCATGGGGCTCAAACCCGGTCCCGCCATGGGCTGCATCCTCAAGACCCTGCTCACCGAAGTGCAGGACGAAATACTTCCCAATACCCGCGAGGCTCTGGAGTCCCGCGCCACTGAACTCATCAAACAAACTCAAGCATCATGAATAACTGCCCGCACTGCCAGTGTCATTCCTCCCGTTCCCGCATGGTCACCTTCCTGCTCAGCCTGCTGATTTTCTGCGGCTTCGGCGGGGTTCACCGCATCTACGCCGGCAAGGTCATCACCGGCGCCATCCAGTTCCTCACCGCAGGCGGGTTCTTTATCTGGCAGTTCATTGATATGCTCCGCATCATCCTGGGCTGTTTTGATGACAAGGAGGGCAAGATTATCTAAGTCCGGGCTGGTGCCCGGACTTAAACACACATAGCAACGCGCAGCTGAGCCACCTGCTCTGCCTTGCCCAGAGCAGCACCCAGAGCAAAACCAAACTCCAGTGCAGCGCCCGGACCACGCCCGGTCACCAGTTTGCCGTCCGTCACTGCGGGCTCTGCCACCACCTCGGCAGCAGACTTCAAATCACCCTCCACCCCGGGATAGCAGGTGCAGCGGCAGCCATTGAGCACACCGGCAGCCTCCAGCGCAATGGGCGCAGCGCAGATAGCCGCCACCAGCTTGCCCGCGGCATGCATCTCGCGCACCAGCGCAAGCACCGCCGGTGTATCCCGCAGCAACCAGGAGGCCGGGCCACCCGGCAGGATGATACCGTCAAAATCCTCCGGCTTCACATCCACCATCAGCATATCGGCCTGCACCACCATGCCATGAGCACCTTCCACAGCGCGGCCTTTCACACCAGCCGTGGTCACAGGAATCTCCAGACGGCGCAGAATATCAATGGGCGCAGTCAATTCAATCTCCTCAAATCCGGGAGCCATCAGCACGAGAATCGGGTTCATGCCGGCATCATACCCGCCGCGGCGGCCACATGTCAAGCCGGAAGAAATTCCCACTATCGGAAAATAAAGGACTCTCCAATAGGCAACCACAAGATATAGTATAGCTTTAAAAAAAGTTATAGTAAATCTTGCGAATGAATGAATTTATGCTTGCATGGCGAGCCTGGAATCAGTAAAATATGCTCAACAAAGGAGGTATTTCGATGAAATTCGCACTCGCAAAACAAGTTCTGCTTGATGGCATCAACAAGGTGGCCGGCGTGGTTTCCACGCGTCCCAGCATGCCCATTCTTTCCAACGTGCTGCTGGAGGCAGCCGATGGCGAGCTGAAGCTTACCACCACCAGCATGGAGCTGACCATCGTCACCAAGGTGCCCTGCATCGTGGAGAAGCCCGGTTCCATCACCCTGCCCGCCAAGAAGCTGCAGAGCATCATCCGCGAACTGCGCGATGGCGAAGTGAGCATCGAAGTGAGTGGCACCGTGGCCACCATCCGCTGCAACCGCGCCCAGTTCAAGCTCAACGGCCTGCCCGCCAACGAATTCCCCGGTCTGCCGGTATTCAAGGAAGCCCGCGAATTCAAGGTGCAGCAGGGCGTGCTGGACAAAGGTTTCGCCTTCACCGAATTCGCCATTTCCAATGACGGTACCCGCTACGTGCTCAACGGCATCTACACCTGCTTCCAGGATGGAAAGCTCACCCTGGTGGCCACCGATGGACGTCGCCTGGCCCTGTTCGAGAGCGAGCTCGAGTTCCCGGAATCCCAGGAAGTCTGCATCGACATTCCCAGCCGCGCCGTGGCCGAAGTACACCGCCTGCTGGGCGACAACGGCGATGTCATGATCCGCATCACCAGCAACCAGGCATCCTTCGATTTCGATGACACCCTGCTCATCACCAAGCTCATTGACGGCAACTATCCGAACTACCGCCAGGTGATTCCCAGCCGTTACAACGAGCGCGTGGTCATTCCCGCCGCCGAGCTGCAGAGCGCCGTGCGCCGCGTCTCCCTGCTCTCCTCCGAGAAGACCAACACCGTGAGCTTCCGCTTCACCCCCGGTGTCATGTCCGTGCAGTCCAGCGCCAACATGGGCGAGGCTAACGAAGAAGTGCCGATTGACTACAACGGCCGCGAGATTTCCATCTCCTTCAACGCCGACTATGTGCTGGCTCCGCTCAAGTCCGTAGGCGACCAGGATGTGTGCATCGACCTCATCGACACCTCCAGCCCCGGCGTGATGCGCGTGGCAGATGAGTTCCTGTATGTGCTCATGCCCATCCGCGTGTAAGAGCGCATTCTACAAGTTTTTTTCAAGGTGATACAGCTGAGGAGTGGCCGACGAAAGTCCGCCGCTCCTCTTTGTATACTCGCGCAGCGAGTATACACTCACCACCCGCAGGGTGGTTTTCACTCTGCCCACCGGGCAGTTTTCATTCAGGGCACAGCCCTGTTTTCACACCGCAAAGCGGTTTTCATCCCCACTATCCTCTCCCCTCCCATCAGCTAATTTCCGGCTAATTAAAGCTAAATTAGCCGGAAAAGCATTGACAGCATCTCTCAATCTGCTATCATCGGAGCCATGAAGCCGCGTCCCAAAGCCCCCCGGGTAGAAGAATACATCGCCCGGCCTGACATTGACCTGGTGCAGGTACTGCTGCACTCTGCCAGCGAGGCGAACCGGGTTGACCGCTACCTGAGCTGGGATGAACTGCGGTACCGCCGGGCTCCAGCCCCGCTGAACAGCGAAGCCTGGTGGGTGGGGCTCAAACTGCACCGCATGCAGGCGCGCCAGAACATTCCGCTGCGCGACAAGAAGGGAGAAGCCTTCAGCTACAGCGTAACGCGCATGATGCAGGCACTGCTGCACAAAATCGACATGCAGGGGGGCGGCAGCATTCACACCAGCAGCCAGAACCAGCTGGACGAGGCCGACCGCAACCGGTATCTCATGACCTCGCTCATGGAGGAAGCCATCATGTCCAGCATGCTGGAGGGCGCCGTTGTAACGCGCGCAGAAGCCAAGGAGCTACTCCGCAGCAACCGCCGCCCCAGCAATGAGCATGAGTACATGGTCACCAACAACTACCGCACGATGCAGCTCATCCTGAAATGGAAGGATGAACCGCTTACCACCTCGCGCATCCTTTCGCTGCACCGCAGCATGACGGAGGGGACAGGCATCCCCGCCGAAAAGGTCGGCACCCTGCGGACGGATGCAGATAAGGTACGCATCGAATCCACACTTTCCGGCGAGGTGATACACCTTCCACCGGCAGCAGAGCAACTGCCGGAGCGCCTGGAAGCCCTGTGCGCCTTTGCCAATGACGAGAGCGGAGAATACATCCACCCGGTGCTGCGTGCCATTGTACTGCATTTCTGGCTGGCGTATGACCATCCCTTTGTGGACGGCAACGGGCGCACCGCCCGCGCCATCTTCTACTGGGCCATGCTCAGGGCCGGCTACTGGTTGTTTGAATACATCTCCATTTCCCAGGAAATATACCGCCACGCCCGGCTCTACTACCAGGCCTTCACCAACAGCGAGGAGGACGATAACGACCTGAATTATTTCCTCACCCACCAGCTGAGCTGCATTCTTCAGTCCATCGCCAGCCTCATGACCTACCTGCACCAGAGAACAGAGGAGCAGCACCAGCTGACCGCCCAGCTCAGAAACCGCCCCGATTTCAACCACCGCCAGAAAGCCCTGCTGGCGCAGCTGCTCAAAAACCCCGACAGACGCACCACTGTGACAGCGCATTGCCGGGAATTCCAGACCGTCCGCCAGACCGCCCGCACCGACCTGAATGCCCTGGTGCAGGCAGGCATTCTCAACATGCACAAGGAAGGCAAGGAATTTGTCTATTCCCCGGTCAAGGATATCGAATCCCTCATCAGCTAATTTCCGGCTAATTAAAGCTAAATTAGCCGGAAAAACAAAGGAGCGCATCCGGACGATGCGCTCCTTATGCTTTGATTTGAAGTATCTTTACTCACCCAGCGAGCAGGCGAGGGTCTGGGCCACGCCCTCAAAGGCGGCAGCCACGCGGTTGGAGCCGGTATCCTCCAGAGCCACGGGGCGCCCCTGGTCGCCGCCCTCGCGGGTGCGGATATCCAGCGGAATCTTGCCCAGCATCGGCACGCCGAGCTTCACCGCCTCGCGGTCGCCGCCGTGCTGTCCGAAAATGTAGTGTACCGTCTCATCCGTGGGGCAGATGAAATAGCTCATATTCTCCACAATGCCGAGGATGGGCACATCCGTGCGCTGGTAGAGACCGATGGCCTTGCGGGCATCGATGAGCGCCATTTCCTGCGGAGTGGTCACCACCACCACGCCATCCATCTGCACCGTCTGCACAATGGTGAGCTGGATATCGCCCGTGCCGGGAGGCATATCCAGAATCAGGAAATCCAGCTCGCCCCAATCCGTCTCCTTCAGGAACTGCTGGGTATAGCGGGTGGCCAGCGGACCACGCACCGCCACGGGCGAGGCCTCATCCATCATGAGCCCCATGGAAAGCAGCTTCACGCCGTGCGCCTGCACCGGGATGAAGCGTTCATCCTCACCGGCATCGGGCAGTTCCTTGGTGCCGAACATGAGCGCCATGGACGGGCCATAGATATCAAGGTCGAGCAGGCCGGTGCGGTAGCCCAGGCGGGAGAGCGCCACGGCCAGGTTGGCCGAAACCGTGCTCTTGCCCACGCCGCCCTTGCCGGAAGAAATGCCGATGATGTGTTTCACGCCCGGCAGCGGGGTCTTCCACTTGGCGGGGTCATCCTGCATGGCAGCCTTCTTCTCCACATCCGGGTTATGGTACTCGATATCCACGTCGATGCTCTTCACGCCGGGCATCTCCTTCACCTCAGTCATAACACTCTGGTAAACAAAGCGGGGCACGTCCTCATTCTTGCTCTCAATGCGCAGCTCGATACGCACCGCGCCCTCGGCGCTCACCTCAATGTTCTTCACCAGACCAAAGGAGACAATATCGCGGCTGAATCCGGGGTATTTCACCGTAGTCAGCGCCGCGCGAATCAGTTCAGGCGTTACTTTTGCTTCACTCATATCGTTCAGGGCCCGCAGGCCTTGCTACTATGCGCCTTCCACCCTGATTTGTCAAGGTGAAAGCCCGCCAGCAAATTCTGCAAGGGGATGACTTTTTCTTTACATCCGGACAGCTTGCCTGATAGAATGTGGAATATGTTCAAGCACATTCTGAAAATCTGCATTGCCACCGCCACCCTGCTGCCCTGCTGGGGCAACGCCTTGACCAAGGAACTGCCCGCACCGGCGATGACGGGCGGCATGCCGCTCATGGAAGCCATTGCCAAGCGCCACAGCGCCCGCGATTTTGACACCACCCGCGCCATCGATGACCAGACACTGGCAGACATCCTGTGGGTGGCCTGGGGCAAGGGCCTGCACGGCAAGCGCACCATTCCCACCTCGCGCGGACTGCAGAACATGCAGCTCTTTGTGCTCACCCCCACCGGCACCTGGGAATATGACGGCATGACCCACACCCTGCGCAAGGTGAATAAGAAGAACCTGATTCCCCTCTGCGAGCGCCAGGACTTTGTCAAAAACGCCCCGCTGCACCTGCTCTACACCTGCATGGATGACCGAGGCGGCGAATGCCACGTGGGCTCAGCCTACCAGAACGTGTACCTGTACTGCACCTCCCGCGGGCTTTCCACCGTTGTGCGCGCCATGATTGACAAGGATGCCCTCAAGCGCGAAATCGGACTGCCGGAGAATCACAAAGTAATCGTGCACCAATGCATCGGCTGGCCGGCTGAGTAAGCGTAGCCGCATATATCTTATTTCCCGAAAATCGGGAGTCCAGGACT
>JAFYRS010000011.1 GCA_017546845.1 Akkermansia sp. | reverse complement strand
TCGCAGACGCAAGTGAGACTCGAGAGGCCGTAGATTTATCGAAGGCCCTCGCCGCCGCGCCTGACAGGCGCTCCGGCGTGCCAAAGCCGCAAGGAATTAAAACATCTATTACCTGCCGCGCTCTCCGGAGCGCGGCAGTTTGCGTTCTGGTGTTGTTAACATAAGAAAGAAGTGAAGAACATAACGCAAAACATAAGAAGTAAAGAGGAAACATAAGAAAAACTTGCATTTCTGATGAATAACATAAGAAAAAAAGTGAATAACATAACAAATAACATAAGAAATTCGCATTAACATAAGAAAAGGGGTCTTATGTTAATGCGTTGGTTTGTTATGTTATTGAGCTGTGTTGTTATGAAAAAGAAGCCCGGAGGCGGATTCCGGGCTTTTTTACCGCTCCTGCGGAGCGGGTGAAAACGCGCTGGCGCGCGTGTGAAAAGTGAAAACAGGCTGCGCCTGAATGAAAACCCGCGCCGGAGGCGCGGGTGAGTATCAAATGCCCCGGGCAGAATGCCCGGCAAATTTTTTCAATCGTCAATCGTCAATTGTCAATCTCCTTGAGGGCTTCGTTGATTTTGCCCATGGTTTCCACGATCTGCTTGTTGACGTTGTTTTCGTGGAGCTCGCAGGCCATGCGGATGGCGTTGAGGATGGCCACGCCGGTGGCGGAGCCGTGGGCAATGATGGAGAGGCCGTTCACACCGATGAGGGGGCTGCCGCCCACGGCATCGGCGCTCATGCGCTTCTTGAGGGTCTTGAAGACGCTGCTCATGCCCAGAGCGCCAATCATGGCCAGCACGCTGCTCTTGATGGCGGTTTTCATGGTGTGGGCAAAGAATTTGGCGGTGCTTTCCACGCACTTGAGGAGGATGTTGCCGGTGAAGCCATCGGTCACAGCGACATCGAGCCCGTGTTCAAAGAGGTCGTGGCCTTCGGTGTTGCCCACGAACTCGAAGGGAAGCAGGCCTTTCTTGTTCAGGGCATCGAGCAGGGCGTAGGTGGCCAGTGAGGTTTCGCTGCCTTTGCAGTCCTCGGTACCGTTGCTCATCACACCAACCTTGGGCTGCGGGCGGTTGTATACGTAGCGGGACATGAGGGCGGCCATGACGGCGTAGCCCACCATGTGGCTGGGTTTGGCGTCCGGGTTGGCGCCGGTGTCGCTCACCAGCACATTGCCATGCGCAGCGGGCAGGGGGGAGATGATGCCGGCGCGCTCCACACCGGGCAGCAGGCGCAGCTTGATGGTGCTGGCAGCCACGGCGGCGCCGGTGTTGCCGGCAGAGAGCACGGCATCTGCCACGCCGCTCTTCACCAGGTCCACGGCGATGCTCATGGAGGACTTCTTCTTCTGGCGCACGGCCATGATGCCGCTTTCCTCCATGGTGACCACTTCCGGGGCGTGCACGAACTCAATCTTGGGGTGGTTGGCAATGCCGGCGGCCTCGCAGGCGGCTTTCACGGTGTCGCCGTCGCCTACCATATAGATTTTTTCCAGATTGGGAATCTGGGCCAGTGCCAGTTTGGCGCCATCCACGTTGATTTGCGGTGCGTTATCACCGCCCATAGCATCGAGTGCAAGCTTCATGAAAGGGAAAATGGTTGTGTGTGAACAATACTTGACTCTACTCTACCAGATAATGGGGCTATGTCAACACAAAAACAGCCCATACCTGCGCGGTATGGGCTATTGATGAAAAAGACTTTTTACTTACCGGAGGCGGTGGATTAGTCTACGAGCTTCACGATCACCTCAGCACCACTCTGGGTCTTGTAGGTGCCGCACTGCGGGCAGGCGGTGTGACCGGGGACGGCTGCGCCACACTTCGGGCACTTGCCGAGCTTGGGAGCCTTCCAGGCCTGGGCGGCCAGGCGGGAGCGCTGCTTCATCTTGGACGTTCTGCGTTTCGGAGCTGCCATAGTTCTATATCTGGTTTAAGATTTTCGAGATGTGATACATTGAGTGGAGCTTCGGCGCTTACTTTTTGGGAAGCGAATCCAAGGCATCCCAGACGCTGTCGCCACTCGGGGTGGCAGAGTTTACACCGGGTTGGGGGTCTTTGTCCAGTCTAAAATCACCAAAAGTGTCATTTATTTCACATTCAAGGTCAGAAATTTCGCATTTTGGGTAGCTGGGGAGGGCCAGTACCACCTCTTCGCGGAGGTCTTCGGTCACATCGAGCGCAAGTTTTCCCTTCACGTCGTATGAGAACGCCAGGTCATCCAGCTCCACGGCATAGGGGAAATGTTTCAGGCAGCGGTCGCAGCGCAGCTCAAAGGGGGCAGTGATGCTGCCGCGCACCATGAGCTCGGTTTCGAAGAGCTGCACTTCCAGCTCATAACTCAGCGGGCCGGTGCTGCGCAGCGCGGCGCTGTCGATGCCGAAGATGGAGGCATCGAGTTCACCGTTCAGGAAACGGCCTTCCTCCGGGAATTCTTCCAGGGAGATGATGAGGTTTGTCTGCATGACCACTACATTACCGCGTGCGCGCCCGCGTTGCAAGCTTATATTGGGGCATGTGGGGTGCGCCGTTGAATTGGTTTTGTCACTCGGAGCGCAGGGCTTTAATCCTGCCTGTTTCTAAGGTGTGGACTGAAGTTCCCCGACCCGACTAATATTAATTCAGCGAAAAATTCTGGGGTATATGTGGAATGCGGGAGAAAAAATGCACAAAACTTGAGGGAAAGTGAAACCCTGACGGGTGGGTAAAGCAGGTGCAGGCGCGCTCAGGAGCCAGAGGATGCGCCACGCAGGCCGTGCTCAATTTCCTCTACGCTGGGGAGGGCTTTTGTGATTTGGGCGGCGGATAAATCGTATTCAGAAATGCCGAGCGGTTGCTTGTAGCCGTCCAGCGCGTAGCGGGCGAATACGTTGTCCTTGGTTTTGCAGATGAGCAGGCCGATGGTCTGGTTGTCGCCCGGGCGTTTCAACGTGGCGTCTGCAATGGAAACATAGGCGCTTAACTGCCCCAGGTGCGCGGCTTCGAACTCGCCCACTTTGACCTCTGCCACCACGTAGCAGTGCAGGTGGGTATTGTAGAAAAGAAGATCGACGAAGATTTCTTTTTCGCCTGCAGTCAGCCGGTATTCGCGGCCCATGAAGGCGAATCCTGTACCCAGTTCCATGAGCAGCCTGGTGATGTTGGAGACCAAGGCATCCTTGAGTTCCTTTTCCTTGTAGCGCTCGCTGATGGTCAGGAAATCGAATTGATAGGGGTCTTTGGTCAGCTGCTGGGCCAGTTCGCTATGTGGTTCCGGCAGGGTTTTACTGAAGTTGGTGATGGCTTTGCCCTGGCGCTGGTAGAGGTCTGTATCCAGGAAGTTGAGCAGCATGGCGCGGGACCAGCCGTTCTCTACTGTCTTCTGCACGAAGAACAGGGCCTTTTCCGGTTCGTGGTAGCATTTGTCGATGATGTAGCGATGATGCCCCCAAGGGATGCTGAAGATGTGGAGGGCGTATGCAATCTGATGAATGTCCTGCATTTGCGCCACAAGTTGTGGCGTATTTTGTAATGCTCTGTTGTAGAGGTCGTAAAAGCATTTTATGTAGAGAATGTTTCTGGGCGAAATGCTTTTCATCTCCGGCATAATTTCTTTTAAGTCGGCACTTAATCTGGAGTAGAAAGCAGAGCCCCATTTATTCTCCGGCAGACGTTCAACGATATCGTGCCCCAGTTGCCAGTAGAAGCGCAGGAGTTCTTCATTGACCTTGACGGCGGCTCGTATCTGGCTGCTGCGGTAGCGCTTGCTGAGCTCGGTGAGCCATTCGCGGTAGGTGGATTCGGAGGTGATGAGGGTGGTCATAGGGCAAAACAGGTGTATTGTGGTCTTATTCAATCACGCTCCAGAGGCGGCCGTTGCGGGCGCGGATGAGGCGGATATCAAGGTTGAAGGCAGCTTTGAGATTTTGCTCGGTGAGCACTTCATCGCGGCTGCCGTAGGCTTGGATTTCGCCCTGGCGCAGAATCATGCCGCGGTCAAATTCCGGCAGGATGTCCTCGATGCGCTGGGTGATGAAGATGATGGTGAGCTCGGGGTGGGTGGAGGCGAGCTCGGCAATGGTGTGGAGGAGGAACTCGCGCCCTGCGATGTCGAGGTAGACGCTGGGTTCATCGAGAATCATGAGCTCGGGGTTGGTCATGAGGGCGCGGGCGATGAGCACCTTGACCTGCTCGCCGGAGCTCATGGTGGCCACGGTGCGCTCCATGAGGTGCTCGGCGCGCAGCTTGCGCATGAGTCCTGCGGCCTGTGCCTCCTCAGCCGGGGTGGGGTCGCGGTAGAGGCCGATGGTG
>JAFYRS010000079.1 GCA_017546845.1 Akkermansia sp. | reverse complement strand
CGAAGGAACGGCGCTCGCCGAAGGACTTGCGGTCGCGGTCGCCGAAGGAGCGGCGCTCGCCGAAGCCGCGGGAGTCCTCGCGGTGGTTGCGCGGGGCGCGGCCGAAGGGGCGGCGGCTGTCTTCGCGCTCGGGCTCATAAGCCTCACCCTCGGTGAACTTGGTGGCAATGCCCAGGGCCTCTTCCTCTGTTTCAAAGTCGTCGGGGTTGAAGACGTAGTTGTCATCGTCGTCTTCCTCTACCGGCTTACCGGCAGCCGGAGTGGGACGCGGTTTGAATACCTGCTTGGCGCCCACAAGGCCCTTGCGGCGGCGCGGGTTGGTGCCGGCCTGTTCAATCTGCTCGGCAGTCATGAGCTGGCAGTGGCCGGGTTCGAGGTCTCCGCCCCAGAGGGAACCGATGCGCACGCGCACCAGCTTCTTGACGCGGAGGCCGAGGCAGGCAAACATCTGGCGCACCTGGCGCTTCAGCCCCTGTTCCAGCACCACGCAGGCTCGGCGGGCAGAGAGGCGGGAAACATACTTGGCCTTGGCCTGTCCCTCGGGGATGCGCACCCCCTTGAGCAGCTGAATGAGCACGCTGCTGTCGAAAGCCTGGTCGAGCGTGACCCAGTATTCCTTTTCCACACCGCCACTGGGGTGGGCCAGGTTCTGGCACATGCTGCCGTTGTTGGTGAAAATGAGCAGACCCTCGCTATCGGCATCCAGACGCCCCACGTAGTTGGCGTGGCGGTACTTGGCGGGAAGCAGGTCATATACGGTGCCGATGGCACCCTGGGCATCGCGGCTGCACACATAACCGCGCGGCTTGTTGAGCAGGATGACCACTTCCTCCTGCGGAACGGCGCGGCGGCCATCCACTTTCACGAAGTCGGTCGGCATGACCCGCAGACCAGGAGTGTCTACGGCTTTGCCATTCACCTCCACACGGCCTTCTGCAATGAGGCGGTCGGCTGCACGGCGGCTTTCGTAGCCGCACATAGCCAGAAACTTGTTCAGGCGCACGCTGCCCTCGGGGGCGGCGGGGTAGCCATTATCTTGAGACATAGCAAAAATAGAAAATACAGGTGATGAAAGAAGCCCCGCGGTCGCCACAACCGGGGGCTCCAGAAAATGTGAGTACCCTCTCGTGAGGGGCTGAATCAGGCCTCGAACTTGGTCTTGGGCAGGCCGATGGGGCTCTGACCTTCCTTCCACTGGCCGCGTTCCTTCATGAGCTTCACGCGCTCGAAACGCTTGAGAACAGAACGCTTGCCGCCGACGGTACCAGTAGCCTTGAGTGTGGAGTGCTTAGACATATTTGTGTGTTTGGTAAAGGTTAACTCCGCATCACTGCGGAAATGTGGTCGCTTCTTATACAGCAGAACCCGCTGAATTGCAAGCCAAATTTCTGACTTTTTTATTTTGTGACCAATTTTTAAACAAATGAAACGAGTAAGAACGCCTGATTGGTAGAGGTGAGTACGTCACATACTGCGAATACGCTTGACGCACCCTGCCTGTATGGAGTACCATACAGACGAACCCCGGAACAATAAACAACATTCCATAAGTATATGAACAAGAAATACATCCTTACAGCGTTGGTAGCTGGCTGCGCCATGCTTACCTCCTCCTGCTCCACGATGGTGAATGGCAACAACGTGTCTGCCAACAAGGTGGGTTACGGTGCTCAGGCCTTCCCGGCCACGGTTGTGGCTGCCAAGAATGTGAACATTGAAACCACCAGCACGGCCAAGAACCTTGGCACGGGCGTGGGTGCTGTGCTTGGTGCTGGCGCTGGCCAGATGCTGGGCGGCGGTTCCGGCCGCATTGTATCCGCTGCTGGTTTCGGTGTGCTGGGTGCCCTGACGGGACGCTACCTGACGGATGCTGCCGGCAACACGCAGGGCCAGTCCCTGACGGTGAAGATTGACGGCTCCGGCCAGCTCTACTCTGTGGTGCAGCCTGTTTCCGAACAGGTGGGCTACATTCCCGTGGGAACTCACGGTCTGTACTACCACGGCACGAACAATTCCCGTTTCGAACCCGATGGCACTTATTAAGCCCCGGTTCATTTCCTGAATTGAAACAAACCACCCCGCCAGTTCTGCTGGCGGGGTGGTTTGTTTCGTTTATTGGTGAGCATCAGGATTCTTTTTCCTGGGCTTCGAGCATGGCGTAAGCCGCTACTTCATCCGGGTCTTCACCGTGGTGTCCGGCTGTGATTTTGGAGCGGAACAGCTTCATGATGAAAACGAAGGAGCAGGGAATGAAGAAGACACCCAGTGCGGTGGCGATGCTCATGCCAATCACCACCACCACGCCGATGGAATTGCGGGCGAGGGCGCCGGAGCCCTCAGCTGTGACCAGCGGTACACAGCCCAGAATGAAGGCAAAGGAGGTCATGAGAATCGGGCGCAGACGCATGCGGGCGGCGGTTACGGCGGCTTCGATGAGCTCCTGGCCGCGTTCCATCTGCAGCACGGCGAATTCCACGATGAGAATGGCGTTCTTGGCTGCCAGACCCACCAGCATCACCAGGCCGATCTGGGCATACATGTTGAGGTCAAGCCCGGTCCAGAGCAGACCCAGGAATGCGCCGAGCACCGCGATGGGTACAGTCATGAAGATGGCAATGGGCAGCGTCCATTTCTCATACAGTGCCGCCATGATGAGGAAGGCGAACACGGCAGAGAGGGCAAAGATGGAGCCCAGACCGAGGCCGTCCTGCACTTTCTTTTCCTGGAAGCTCATGTCCACGTATTCCATGGCGAACTTGGTGGTATCCATCACCTTGGCGAATACTTCCTCCACTGCGGCCATGGTCTGGGCGGTGGAGTATCCTTCTGCCGGGGATACGGAAATCTTGGCGGCGTTGTAGTTGTTGTTGCGCCATACGAATTCGGTATCGGCGATGTCCTTGATGGTTACCAGTGTGCTCAGGGGGACAGAATCGCCCTTGGCGTTGCTCACATAGAAGTTGGCAATCTGCTCGGTATTGGCGCGGCTGACGCCGGCGGCCTGCATGTACACCTGCCACTGCTGGCCGAACTGCGTGAAGTAGTTCACGAAGCTGGAGCCGTTGAAGCACTGGAGCAGCTGGTTGGCTGCAGAGTAATCCACGCCCTGTGCCAGGCATTTTTCCTTGTCGATGGAGATGCTCTTCTGGGGCACCTGGGGCAGCATCATGTCGGAGGCCTTGGCGATGGCCGGGTGGGCCATGAGTGCTTTTTCCAGTTTCTGAGCCTGTTCATACAGCGGGCCTACGCCCTGGCCGTCCAGGTCTTCCAGTGCGATGGAAATATCATTACCCACGCCTACGCCGGGAATGGCGGGCGGGCTCACCAGGAAGCTGACGCCATCCACCCCGCACATAGCCAGCTTGGCCTGCACGCGCTTCTGCACATCGTTTGCGGTGGGGATTTCTCCATTTTCCATGACGGGGCGTTCTGCATAGGGTTTGAGACAGCAGAAGAAGGAGAGGGCGTTGGTGGTCTGCACCCCGATGACGAGGTTCATGCCGATGATGGATACGGCGAAGTCGGTGGTTGGTTCTTCCAGCAGTACTTTCTCCACCGGTTTCACCTGCTCGGTGAGGCGTTGCAGGGAGACACCGGGTTTCATGATAACGCCGCCGATGAGGAAGCCCTGGTCTTCGGCCGGCAGGAAGCCGCCCGGCACTTGCCTGGAAACCGGAATGATGCAGGCGGTGATGCCTGCCAGCAGGGCCATGGAGATGGTGAGGTTCTTGCAGAGCCAGTGGCAGGCCACCGAGAACTTATCAGCCACGGCATCATAGCAGCGGTTGAAGAGGTTGTAGAGCGGGGTGAGCAGGGAACGATGCTCTTTCTTGGGCTGCAGCATGAGGGCTGAAAGGGCCGGAGAGAGCGTCAGCGCGTTGAATGCCGAGATGAGCATTGACACTGCTATGGTTACAGCGAATTGCTGGAACAGCGTGCCCGTGATACCCGGCAGCAGGGCGGTGGGCAGGAATACGGCTGCCAGCACCAGGGCAATGGCGACTACCGGGCCGCTCACTTCCTTCATGGCGGCGAAGGTGGCCTGTCGCGGCGTCATGCCGTTTTCCATGTGTGCTTCCACTGCTTCCACCACCACGATGGCGTCGTCCACCACCAGGCCGATGGCCAGCACCATGCCGAGCAGACAGATGGTGTTGAGGGTGAAGCCCAGCATGGGGAAGAAGATGAAGGTGGTAACCAGGGATACCGGTACGGCGATAAGGGGGATGAGGGTGGCGCGCCAGCCTTGCAGGAAGACAAATACCACAAGGGCTACCAGCACCATGGCTTCAAAAAGGGTGTGGGCGATTTCAGAGATGGAGTCGCGCACGGTGGTGGTGGTATCGAGTGCCACGAATCCGCGCATGCCTTCCGGCATGACTTTGGCTTTTTCTTCCAGCAGGGCCTTTACGTTGTTGACCGTTTCGATAGCGTTGGAGCCTGCGGCCTGGTAGATGGCGATGGCTGTGCCAGGACGACCATTGATTCGGCTGGCAAGGGAGTAGCTCTGGGAGCCCAGCTCAATGCTGGCAATGTCCTTCAGGTAGACTGCCTGGGTGCCTTGCTGGCGCACAATGATGCTGTTGAACTCGTCAACAGAGGTCATGCGACCCTGGTTGCGGATGGTATAGGTGAATTCCTGACCATCGGGCATGGGTTCGGCACCTACGGCACCACCGGGATTGATAGCGTTCTGGTCGCTGATGGCCTTGTAGACCTCGCTCACCGAGATGCCTTTCTGTGCCATTTTATCGGTATCGAGCCAGATGCGGACGGCAAAGCGGGCGCCGAATACCTGCACGTCGCCCACGCCTTCCACGCGCTTGAGGGGATCCACCAGGTTGAGGAAGGCGTAGCCGGTCAGACTGACGGGTTCAAAGAAGCCCTGGGGAGAATCCAGCGCATAGAGCATGAGGGGCAGCCCCGAGGACTGCTTGATGGTGATACCCATCTGAGACACCATGTTAGGCAGCTGGCTGGTGGCCTGGCTGTAGCGCATGTAGGCGTTCTGCTGGTCGGTATTGGGATTGGAGCCCGGCTCGAAGATAACGTTTATGCTGCACGCGCCGTTGTTGGACGAGGTGGAGTTCATGTAGTCCATCTTTTCCACGCCGGAGAGCTGCAGCTCAATGGGCGTGGCGACGGATTCTGCCACTTCGGTTGCGTTAGCACCCGGATAGCTGGCGCTCATGGCAATGGTGACAGGTGCAATGTCCGGATACTGCGAGATGGGGAGGGCTACCATGCTGATAAGCCCCAGCAGGGTAGTGACTACCGCAATAACACCGGCAATGATGGGATGCTTAATGAAAAACGGAGACATAATTCAGAAAGATGGTTGAAATGGGGCTGTTTATTCGTACTGAGGAACTTCCTTTACCGGTTCTGCAGTGACAGAGGGGGTTACCGTCTTGGTCGGTACATAGATGAAAGGCTGCGGGGTAAGCTTGTTAACGGGGGCTTTTGCCGCTTCGTTGGCCGCATAGGCCTGGGCGGCCATGATAGAGCCTTCCACAATGACGGGAACATTCGTCACCTGGGCAAAGCCCATCTTCTTGAGAACCATCTCCATGAGCGATTTACAGCCTTCGCCCTGGGCAATGAGGTCGAGCTCATCCTTGGCACCGGCTTCGCGCAGCACGAGTTCGCGGAAATCGGGGGCAGCTTTCTGGCGCAGCAGCAGCTCGCCCCAGTCGCTCACGCCGGCTTCCTGCAGGTCGGATTCCGGCAGGGAATGCCCGGCTTGTTTTTCCAGCAACTCCCGGAAGCTGGAGACCCCGGCCTGTTTGAGGACAAGTTCTCCCCATGTCTTCACCTTGGCCCCGCCCAGAATGATGGCTTCCAGATTCGGGGCCTTGGTCTTGGCCAGCAGCGTGCCGGTGATGACGGTGCGGTTGGGCTCAATGACCTGCAGGGGCTGCACATATTCCACCCCGGCGCCGTTGTCCCGCTTCAGGTTGATGATGGGGCCTTTGGTGATGGGCAGCATCTGCGGGGTGTTATCCGGCTTGAGGATGACAATCAGATCCATGCCGTTGGCATAGAGCGGGGCGCGTGCGGGCACGAGGCAGGCATTGGGGATGGGGTCTCGCTGGGCGCGCACGGTCACCGCCATGCCGCTGCGCAGCACGGCCTTGTCATTCTCCACATGGCCAACCACTTCCAGCGTACCGGTGCTGGTGCTCAGGGTGTTGTTGGCGGTGACAATGTAACCCTTTTTGGAATAGAGCGTGTTGTCATCGAGGATGATGTCGAACTCCTGCTTGCGGGCTTTGTCCGGGTTGGCCTTGCGTACGCGGTGGTTCGTGAATCCCTGCATGGCGCCGCGGCCACTCATGCCGAAATCCACACGCATGGGATTGACTGAGGAAAGCGTGACAAGCGGTTCCGGGTCAGACGGGCTCACGAGAGCGCCGATGGAGGGCTTGTGGATGCCGATGCGGCCATCGAAGGGGGCTTCAATGGTGGTGTAGCTCAGGTTGATTTCTGCCTGCAGCACGGCTGCCTGCATCTGGGCAATGGCGGCTTCTGCCTTGCGCACGGCGGCTTCGTTCGTGGTGACCAGCGTTTCGCTGTCCGTCACCACCTTGTCAGACACGGCACCGGGGGTGAGCTCCCGCAGCTTGAGGTAACGGTCCAGGGTCTGGCGGCTCATGGTGAGCTGGGCATCTGCCTGCTCCCGGGCCGCGCGGGCTGCGACCAGGTTGGCGCGGGCTTCATCCAGCGTGGCCTGGTAGGGGGCGGGGTCTATGGTGAAGAGCAGATCTCCTTTCTTGACCATGGCGCCATCCTTGAAATGCTGCTGGAGAAGGAATCCGCTCACCTGCGGGCGGATGTCAGTTTCATCCACACCGCGCAGAGAGCCGAACCATGTGCTGGTTTCCGATACATCCTGCTGCAGCATGTTGCTGATTTTCACGGGGAAGGGCGGCAGGGTGGGCTTGGCATCGGGGTTGGCCGGGGCGGCTTCGCCCTCTGCCTCCTGGGCGGCAGCTGCCAGCGCGGGGTTAGGCGCGGGCTTGAAGGTGAAAGCGGTAGTCTTGATGGTAGCAGGTTTCTCGCCCTTGGGCAAACGGCTGTTGGTGGAGGAAATGTTCACGGCGAGAATGCCATTCTCAGCATCGGTCACCACGGGGGCATCTGCCGGATTTTCGTAGCCCAGTTCCTTCAGCTTTTCTACCAGCGAGATGGAGCCGTAATCCTTGACGGCTACCATGGTCTGCGTGGAGTGGTAGCCGTTCTCTTCCTCTACGCGGATGCTGTATTCCCCTCCCGGATGCACCGGCACCATGTGCGGCACGCTGTCCTTGTCTACCACCAGGATGAAGTTGTTGAGCGGCACATTACGGATGGCCGCCTTGGGAACAAGCATGGCTTTGCCTGTGGCAAGGGGGATTTTGACGCGTACCGGCATGCCGCCGCGCAGCACATTGTCGGGGTTCGGGATGATGCCTTGCACATTCACCAGCCCGGAGGGGGTGAGCACGCTGTCCATGGCAACGAGTGTGCCCTGGTGCGGCAGTTCCTGCCCGTCTTCCATGAGAAGCTGGAATTTCGGCGCAGGGGGGGCATCGGCGCTATTGGTGCCGATATTGCCGTACTTGCTGAAAATGTTCAGCAGGTGGTCTCCATTCACGGAGAAATCAACCCGGATGGGGTCAATGGAGGTGATGTTGGCCAGGTTGGTGGAGGGACTGACTAAATCTCCGATGGAAACATTTGCCGTGCCGATGATGCCATCGTACGGCGCGCGGATGACGCTGTAGTTAAGGTTGATTTCTGCTTTGTTGACCGCGGCTTCCTGCTGGCCTATCTGGGCCTTGGCCGCTTCAACCTGGGCCTGGGCCGCTTTCAGGGTCTGCTGGGCATCGGTCAGGTCTTTCTCGGAAACGGAGCCGGATTGCACCAGCTGGGTGTAGCGCTTCACGTCCAGTTCCGCTTTGCTGGCGGTGGCCTCTGCCGAGAGAAGTGTGGCCTGGGCGGCCAGCAGGTTAGCCTTGCTGCGCGCAAGTTCTGCTTCAAAAAGCTTGGGGTCGATGCGGAAGAGCACATCCCCGGCCTTTACCCTCGTGCCTTCCTTGTATTCCTGGGAAATCAGGAAACCGGAGACATGCGGGTGGATGTTGGTGTCCTGCACGCCGCGCAGGTAGCCGAACCACTCACCGTAGTCGGTCACTTCCTGGTGGAGCAGATGGAAAACCTTGATGGCAGGGATGGTCTGCGATGCGGTGCTGGTGCTGTTTTCTCCTGGTTTGCAGGAAGACAGCAGGCCGAGTGTGCAGCCACCGAGTGCCAGAGCCAGTATGGTGTTGCGGGTCATATTGAGGCGTTTGTGGTTAAATCTTTTTATGCGCAGGAACGGAGGAGAATCACAATGCCGATGAGGGAGAAAATCACCATGCCCAGGCCAACGTTGCTTTCTTCCTCCGGCTTTGCGGTTTGTTTTTTCGGGCCGATGCGCAGCGGCTTCTCTTCTGGTTTGAATGCGGGCTCCTCCTTGGTGCGCCTGGTGTATTCCTGCCGGGGGCTGGGCGGGCGCGGAGCTGGCGGTGGTTCAGGCAGCGGCGCTGCGGGTTCAATGGCAACTGGTTCAGGAGTCTGCGGCAGCGCGATATGGGTGTGATGCTGCTCGGCAAAGGTCCGGGTGCGCTCCTCTTGTTCCGCAATCATGGCGTTGAGCTTGTGCACCAGCTGGGCAGACATGGCCTCCAGTGCCAGGCGTTGGGCATCGGTGCTCACAAGCTGATTCTGATTATCCATGATGCGTCTGGTAAGGGGTTAGTTGGCTTGCACCGGGAAGGCTGAATCAGTCTGGCTGCGCATGGCGTTGAGCACTGCGCTTACGAGACGCTGGCGGTCGCTGCGTGCGGCTGCGGCCAGTTGCAGGAAATCTGCCAGGTGGAAATTGCCGTGCGTGCGGAGGAATTCCCGGTCTTTTTCGTCTCCATACATGATATCGGGCGCCAGCGTGCCGAACAGCTTAGCCTCTGCCTTGCGGATGATGCGGGGCAGGTAGGGGATTTCCTGGAATTCTTCTGTCTCAGCGGGCAGGTCTGCTGCGGTGATGGGGCGGGCATTGCCGGACATGCCGCGCATGGCATTCAGGAAATAGTGGCGGCGTACGGCGGCAATGAGCAGCGTGGTGCTGGGGCTGGGGGCTCCCTTTTCGGCATATTCCCGTACGTAGCCGAGCATTTCAGCCGGCTGGTACCCTATGGTTTTGAGAAATTCCTGCTCTTCCGGCAGAAAGAAACGGTCTGCCGGAGTCTGGGGATTCAGCAGGTAGCGTTCCACTGCTTCCCTGAAAAGCGCCATGAAGTGGTCATTCCATTCCATGTGGTGTAGTATAAAATCACAGGGTGCTCAATGCAAGCTGAAAACACGCCTGCGTGTGGTATAACAGCAAATTGTCAGAAACGGTTTCAGCGCTTGCGCCAGAGCAGCATGACCAGGCTATAGGCCACCGTCCCGATGGCGGCGCAGGTAACAGCACAGCCGATGAGTAGCTCTGCACAGAGCATCAAGAGGTTAACTTCTTTCAGCATTTGCATCGCTGCTCCCCAGCCTTCCGTGGTGACGGCTGCGGCGCAGCTGCGGATCAGCTCCATGTCTACGCCACTGCTTAGCCCCAGCCAGCCGAGCACCACCGCACCTGCGTACCACTGAAGCGGCCATGCCACCAGTTGGTAGCCCGGAAAGGAAATGCAGCAGGAAAGCACCGACATGGGGATGTTGCCCCGGGTCCGTATGCTGCTGAGCACGGCAAAGATGGTCTGCATGGGAACCGGTGCCAGCGCCCAGCTGGTGCCCCATGCCGCGCCGCGGGCCACGCTATGCTTTTCCCAGAGCCAGAGCTCCGGGCGAAACAGGCTTTCCGGCAACATGATGGCCCAGATTCTGCTGCCGGCGCGTTTTTTGCGCAGGTAGGCATCTACTTTCTGAACCAGCTTGTTGTAGTCAAATTTCATGCACGGCCATACAGGGTCTCGACCAGCTCCACACTGCGGCGGGTGGCACCGGAATGCACATGCAGGGCATTGTAGGCGCGTTCGGTGCGGGCCTGGGTTTCGGGGCTGCCGTCCAGGGCTGTGCGCAGGGTGGAGGCCAGCTCTCCGGCTTCGCAGGCAAGGATGCCGTCCTCTTTCTTGAGCAGGGTTACAAGGTCAGCAAAGTTGGTCATATCCGGGCCAATGATAACCGGCTTGCGGGCGGCAATGGCTTCCACCGGGTTCTGCCCGCCTCTGGCCAGGAAACTCTTGCCGATGACCACGGCATCCGCAAGTGCGGTCCAGTCGCGCAGTTCGCCAGTGGTGTCCGCCACGTAGCACACATTGGCCGGAATATCGGCAGGAAGTTCCCCCGCGGTGCGGAGCAGGGGGGTAAATCCGGCCTGTTGCAGGTCGGCCACCACTTGCTCCCTGCGTTCGGCGTGGCGGGGGACAATGAGCGGGAATGCGCCAGCCTCGCGGATGGCGGTGGCAATCAGGGCTTCCTCTCCTGCGTGGGTGCTGGCTGCCAGAACGACGGGCTTGTCACCCCTCAGCGTGTCCAGAATACGGCGGAAGTCCTCGCGCAGATTCTGCGGGGCATCGCCCATGACATCGAACTTGATGCTGCCGGGGGCTGTGATGATATCCGGGTTCACGCCGATGCGGGCGAAGCGGGCTTTATCGTTGTCGTTCTGGGCGCCCAGTGCCGTCAGGCGTTCAAAAAGCAGGCGGGTGATGCCGCGCACCTTGGTGTAGCGGCCTTCGCTGCGGGGAGACAGGCGCGCATTGAGCATGACCATGGGAATGTTGCGGCGGTGGCAGGCTTCTGCAAAGTTCGGCCACAATTCGGCTTCGATGAGCACGACGGCTCTGGGTTCAAAACGTTTCAGACAGCGGCCGGAAAGTCCCGGTACATCCAGCGGGGAATAGAGCGGGCGCACGTTGGGCAGCGCCGCGTCGCGCGCCACCTGGTGGCCAGTGGCGGTGCTGGTGGCCAGAATGACGGGCTCATTGTGGGTTTTGCACCACTCGCGGATGAATTTGAGGGCAATGAAGGTTTCGCCCACGCTTACGGCATGCACATAGAGCCCGCCCTTGGGTTCGGCAGAGGCAGGTTTCTTATAGATGCCGAAGCGCTCTGAAAGGCCTGTGCCGAAGCCCCCGCGCTTCTTCATCTTGATGAGGTAGCCGGGGATGGAAATCACCAGGAATACTGGCAGCAGCAGGTTGTAGAGCAGGAGGAAGATAAAGCGTTTCATATGGATTCGACCTGGTAGAAGAGAATAACATTCTTGCCGTAGTAGCGGGTGTCTACCAGCTTCCAGCCCGGGAACTCGCGGCTGTGGGAATCACCCACGCCGTAGCCTTCCTGGGCCTCGGCAATGAAATAGCCACCCTCTGCCAGCAGTTCGTGCAGGCGGTCTGTCATGAGTTCGGCAATCATATCGCGGTCGCCTATGGCCTTGGCGTAGGGAGGGTCGGCAAAGATATAGTCATAGCGCTCGGCATCCCGCTTCACGAATTGCAGGCAATCGCTCTGTACCACGCTGCCGCCGCTCAGGCGGGAACGCTCCAGATTCTGTTTCGCCATGGCGCAGGAGGGGCGGGCTGCATCCACCATGCGGGCAGTGGCTGCCCCCCGGCTCAGGGCTTCTATGCCTACTGAGCCTGAGCCGCAGAACAAATCGAGCACCCGGGCACCCTGGATGGTGGGGCCGAGGATGTTGAACAAGGCTTCCCGTACGCGGTCCTGGGTAGGACGCACTTCCCCCTGGGGAACGCGGATGGGAAGTCCTTTGGCTGCTCCGGCAATGATGCGCATATGTCTGTGATTTGTATGTAAGAAACGGGAGCCTGTGGCGTTGCTTCAGCCGGACTCCCGTTTTGTTGGAATTAGAAGGGGGGATTCCTTACTTCCGCCCCGGGCGCGTGGCGTGGGCGCTGGCCGTGGTAATGGGGAAGAGGATGGTGTAACCGTGGTTGGCAATGACCGTGCCGCTGATGGCAGAACGCTCGGTCAGGCTGTAGTACAGGAATACGGCCTTGCCGTCCGTCGCTTTGGTGATGCGAATCATTTCATTCAGGGTGGAGAGGGAATCTTTCTTTTCCAGTTTCCACTCGTTGCCGGTCTGGGGGCCGTAGTCAAATGTTTCGTCTGCCGAGAAAGAGGTGCCGGTCAGTTCTCCATTGTTGGAAATCCAGGCGTTCTTCTTGCTGTCGTAACGCAGGGAACCAATGGTCAGAGGCATGGAGTTGCCATTGGATACGCGGGTGGCGGAAAGTACGTTGTACATGCCGTCTCCAGCGGCTTTCAGACCCACATGCACATCTGCCAGGCGGGCCATCTGGGTCTTTTTCCATGCAGCAGCATATTTTTCGTATTCTGCCTTATCCGGCCACAAATCGGCATCATATGCCATGAGTCGGTCAGCGGCACCTTTCTTGTTGATAGCTTCCTGCTTTTCCTTGGGGAGCTGGACAAAGCGCTTGATGGCAGCCTGGTGCAGTTCTATGAATGACTGGTCACGCACCGGGCGGATAACAGTGCCGGCTATAGCCGTTCCGTTGCAGGGCAGGTAACCAGCAAGGGCTTCCGGGGCTTTTCCAGCATGGGCGGCGCTGCACATCACGACAGGTGCAGCCAGCAGGGTCATAAGAAAACGAGACAGGTTCATATCGTATAGCACGTACTCTAGCACTGATTTTTTTGCTTGGCAAGCATGAAATTCGGTGCTATTGTCATGCAACCATGAGAGTTTTCCGCGCCTTTCATCTTCTGGTGTTGAGTCTGGCGGCTCTGTGTCTGAATTCTTGTCAGACGGCAACACCCACTACCCGCATCAGCCAGAATCCGGTGATGTTCCGCCAGCTATCGCCGGAGCAGCAGCTCCTGGTGCAGCAAGGGCGCATTTGTGAGGGAATGACAAAGGATGCGGTCTACCTTGCCTGGGGGAATCCCAACACACCGCCGATTGCCGGCCAGCAGAATGGAGTTACGTATGAAAAATGGGTATACAATGTGTACCAACCGGTTATGGTGGATTCCCTGACGGTGGGTGCGGGGTGCTGGCATGGGCCGTGCTGGGGCGGTGCAGGCGTGGGAACATCCACGGCTTACGTGCCGCGTGAGGCGGCCTGGGTCATGTTTCAGAATAATGTGGTTACGGCGTGGGAGGCTTCCCGCTGATTCAATTTTATGGATATGAAAACAGAAATATATACACTGTCAACGCCTGAATTGAAGGTGCGTATCACCAATTTCGGGGCCCGCGTGCTTTCGTTTGAATACCAGGGAGTGGATTGCCTGTATGGCCCTAAAACTGAGGACGCGCTTCCGGCAGATACCTGTTATTGCGGCAGCATCTGCGGGCGCGTGGCAAACCGCATTGCTGGTGGTTCCTTTTCGCTCGAGGGGGTGGAATACAAACTCGCTGTGAATAATGGCCCTAACCACCTGCATGGCGGGTTGTGCGGTTTTTCTGATATGCCCTGGGTGGTGGAATCTGTCTCGGATACCAGCCTCGTGCTTTCTCTCGTGTCTCCTGATGGCCAGGAAAATTATCCCGGCACGGTTACGGTGCGTGCCTCTTACAAAGTGGAGGGGCGCCGCCTGACTCTGCTTATGGAGGGGACGACCGATGCCCCCACGCTGCTGAATCTCACCAATCACGCCTATTGGAACCTTTCCGGCGAGGGGACGGTGGATTCTCACTGCCTGCAGGTGAATGCTTCGGCCTACACGCCCATGGTTTCCAATATTCCGACGGGGTATATTGCCCCGGTGGAGGGGACGCTCTATGATTTGCGCCGCCCTGCCTGCCTGGGTGAGCGCAATGCACCTGGCGCTATTGCCGGCGGTTATGATGATAACTATGTGTTGCCGGCTTCTTCTGGCGTGAAACTGGCCGCAGTGCTGACGAATGGCCGCCGCACGCTGCGCGTGCTGACTGATGCTCCGGGGCTGCAGGTCTACACGGGTGACTATCTGCCGCTCAAGCGCGGTGGCGTGGCGCTGGAGGCTCAGAATTATCCGGATTCTCCGCACCATCCGCATTTCCCCAGTATTGAGCTGCGCCCGGGCGAGGTCTATGCCCGCACGATTGCCTGGGAAATTGATTAATCAGGAAACTTTATTTCATCGGAAAGGGGAGCTTCCTTTGAGGTCGCTCCCCTTTTTTCGGTGTATCGGCTGGAGCCGTTTCCTTTATTTGCTCGAGCCCTTTAATTCTATGGCGAATTCAATGGAGGCGAGCAGAATCTGCACGTAACCCAGCAGCTCGATGGGTTCTTCCAGGATGCGGCGCATGAGGAAGGCGTTGAGGTTGTCATCTCCCATCAGGTCTACCAGGAAACTGCGGTGTCCCAGGCATTGGGCTACGGGAATGATGATGACTACTGCCGTCATCATCATGTGGAATGCATTGGAACGCAGAAAGGTACTGAGCGAGTCTGCCAGCGTGTGGCGGTGGCGCAGCAGGATGATGAACCCGGTAATGGGGAAGAGCCAGCACCAGGTCCAGCCAATGCAGGGAATCATTTCATCAAAATAGGCGTCCTGCTCCCGGACAAGGGCCGCAAGAGCCAGCATGCCCAGGCTGATGAGAACCGGGCGGTAAGTCCGATTTCGGCGGGCCTGTAGCAGGAAGCTTGTTGCCATAAGGAACAGAATAACACTCTGCAGACTCTCAAAAATGCCGTACTCCTGGACGGTGGCGGATTTGTACACGTCGCCAGTTTTCCAGAACATCAGTACGGTGAGCACCAGGATAACGAGGTAGATGAATTGGCGCAAGAGGCTGGTGAGAATGCGTGAGTTCATAGTCGGTTTCCTTGTATCACTGATTTGCTGCGGGTTCAAGCAGAAAAAAGAGAAATGGATGTTATTGCTGGAAATATCGCGCAGCCATGCGCAGCACGCTGGCATCCAGTTCTGTGGCTCTTTGTTCAAAATCGCTGCGCGCCCACCATGCCAGTGCCTCCGATTCATCGGAAATGGTGAAATTTTCGTGCGGTGCCAGCAGCAGGTAGCGTATGTCGTAGTGCAGGTGCTCTGGTTCGTTCTTTGCTTTGTTTTCCGGGATGCGGTGAATATCAATGTCAAAAATCTCCCGATGCAGGGGGAGGATACCCCGGATGCCGCTTTCTTCTGTCGCTTCGCGCAGGGCTACGCGCAGCGGTTCCGGGTCGCCATCGGCATGCCCGCCTGTCTGCATCCAGCGTTGGAGTTTGCGGTGAAGCGTCAGCAGCGCCTTGTCGCCTCCCGGGTTGATTAGCCATGCTGAGCCGGTGATGTGCCCCTCTTTGTGACTGCGTTCAAAGCAATCCGGTGTACGGGTGATGAACTCGCGCATCGTGTCGGCTGTCTGGCGCTGTTCCGGATGCTTTCTGGCAAATAATTGCAACTCTGTGCACAACTTTTCCCGGAACTGTTTTGTGAGGGCCTCCATTCCGGGCTGATTTTACTCACTTTGGGGACAAAATCAAGTCATACTCTCAAAAAAATGATTGTAAGGAAAAGTTTAGTATTGGCACGGGGGGTGCCGCTGTGATAGTATAGCTTCGGCGGGGTGGGGAACACGGTTTACGGCAGCTCGGTAAATGCGTGGTTTTCTTGTCTGCCGCCGGTTAATCTGTCCCTGAAAGCCTTACTATTATGTCCAGCACTCGTCAGCTTATGCTTTGTCTGCTTGCCTTGGTGGCATGCCTGTTTACGGCGTGTCAGACCGGGGGCGGCGTAAAGTATGCAAACTTCCCGGACGCCGTTACCAATCTTAATCAGGTGGACCCGGCGTACCGCCAGTATTTTGCAAGCCAGCAGGGCCGCAATTACAGCGCAGATGACCAGCGTAAGGCGCTGGCCGCCGCTATTCGTACCTCGCGCACGCCGGTTCCTGCCTACGTGCCGCGTTCCGCCATGGCTTCTGCGAAGGAGTCTGTGCGTAAGCGTTCCGTCCGCAGCAGCAGCCGTGCCATTGCACGTAATAAGTCCGTGCGCTCCTCCAGAGGCAAGACCCTTGCCAAGCGCGAGACTGCTACCAAGCGTAAGGCTGTGGCCAAGAAGCAGGTGAAGACCACCCGCAAGCGCGCTGTGGCCAAGCGCAGCACGGCTACCCGCCGTCGCCGCGGTTAAAGATGCCTGTGCATGAAGTTTTGCGGCATCTGCCCGGGAGCGGGCAGATGCCTTTTTGCCCCTCCGGCTTGAGGGTGTGTCATGTTGAGTGTGCTGCAAGATTTATCCTTGACTTGCGGCGGCATATAGTGCATTCTGCGCGTGCAATGAAGACAGTACTCATTATCGGAGCCGGTGGTGTGGGGCACGTAGTGGCCCACAAGTGCGCCCAGATGTCGGATGTGTATGAGAACATCCATCTGGCCTCGCGTACCAAGAGTAAGTGCGATGCCATTGCGGCAGATGTGCTTGCCCGTGAGGGTGTGACGATTACGACGCACGCCGTCGATGCCGATGATGTGGCTGCCACGGTGGCTCTCATCAAGGAAGTGGGCGCGGACCTAGTGCTGAATGTGGCGCTGCCCTACCAGGACCTTCCCCTCATGGATGCCTGTCTGAAAGCCGGGGTTGATTACATGGACACGGCTAACTACGAGCCCCGCGATGTGGCAAAATTTGAATACAGCTGGCAGTGGGCTTACCAGGAACGCTTCAAGAAGGCGGGGCTGTATGCGCTGCTGGGCTCCGGGTTCGACCCGGGTGTGACCAACGTGTACACCGCCTGGGCTCTCAAGCATCATTTCGATGAGATTGAATACCTCGACATCATCGACGTGAACGGCGGCGACCACGGCCAGGCCTTTGCTACCAACTTCAACCCGGAAATCAACATCCGCGAGGTGAGCGCTCCCTGCCGCCACTGGGAGAACGGCGATTTCCAGGAAACCGCAGCCATGAGCATGCACCAGCCCTTTGCCTGCCCGGATGGCGTGGGAACGTATGAAATCTACCGCATGTACCACGAGGAGATGGAATCCCTCGTGAAGCACATCCCCACCATCAAGCGCGCCCAGTTCTGGATGAGCTTCTCCCCGAACTACATCAACCACCTCACTGTGCTCAAGAACGTGGGTATGACCCGCATTGACCCGGTCATGTACAACGGTGTGGAGATTATCCCCCTGCAGTTCCTGAAGGCTGTGCTGCCTGACCCCGGCGACCTGGGCAAGACCACGCACGGCCGCACCTGCATCGGCTGCGTGATTCAGGGTAAGAAGGATGGCCAGTACAAGGCGGTGTACATCTACAACATCTGCGACCACGAGGAATGCTTCAAGGAAGTGGGTTCCCAGGCTATTTCCTACACCACCGGCGTGCCCGCTGCCATTGGCGGCCGCATGATTCTGACCGGTACCTGGAGTGGGGAAGGCGTGTTCAATATGGAGCAGAACGACCCGGATCCCTTCATGGAGGCCCTCAACAAGTACGGTCTGCCCTGGAACTGCATCGAACTCACCCGCGAGCAGGCCGAAAGCCTTACCGTGGTGAAGTAAGCAAGCTTCCCGGAAATCCCCTGTACAGCGCATGGATTTCTTCCCCATGCGCTGTATTTTTCTTTGTAGAAAAGCGCCACATGTGTCCCAGAGTTTCGTAAATTGTAATCTATCGGCGAGCGTAGTGAGCGGAAATTAGAGT
>JAFYRS010000078.1 GCA_017546845.1 Akkermansia sp. | reverse complement strand
GAGATCCTCGTTCAGCTGCTGGAGCTCCGCCTCGACAACATCATCTATCGCCTCAACTTTGCCAATACCCGCGCCGCTGCTCGTCAGATGGTGTCCCACGGCCACGTGACCGTGAATGGCAAGAAGGTGAACATCGCTTCCTACTGCTGCAAGCCCGGCGACGTGATCAGCGTTGCTGCCAAGGCTCGCTCCCAGGCTCTGGCCAACCGCTTCGTTGAGCTTGCCGCCAGCGCCACCACCCCCGACTGGCTGGAGGTTGACACCGCCAAGCTCAGCGGCAAGGTGACCCGCATCCCCTCCGTTGAGGAGATTGCCCCCATCGTGAACGTGCAGCTCATCGTGGAGCTCTACTCCCGCTAATCTGCGCCGCGTTTCGCGAACGAAACATTACAGAAAAGCCTGCATGCCTTGCGTATGCAGGCTTTTCTGTTTGAAATGTTAAAAATACGCTTGACGCTACAGTATCGTATAGGCTAGACTGATGCGGTTTTGCAGTTGAACTGCATGAATGGCGCGATATGAAAGGAAAGAGTGTAGCAGGATTAGTGGCTGGGTTGTTATTGGCCGGCGCGGCAGGTGTGGTGCTGGGGCAGCGGCGCCGGCGGCGCGTATCTTTGCCTGCAAAACCAGAGCAGGCCGGTAAACCGGATGAAACGCCGGAGCATGCCGCATTGCGCGAAATCCTGGAGCGTTCAGCGGTATATAATGATGCCTTGTATGAACGGGTGTGCGCGTTGGAGAATACAGGCGAGCCTGAGATGAGAGCAGCGGCCGTGCAGCAGCTTGTTCTGGCAAACCAGAAGGCGCGCCAGGAGATTGATGCCTTGCGGGCTGCGCTGCAGGCCCGGCTGTCTGACCTGGGGTGCGGTTTTTCGGCGATAGATGGTTTTGTGGAATTGATAAGCGAGTTCCGCTTAAAAACGCTGGAGCAGCAGGAACGGCATTTGCTGGTGTATGAGCGGGTGCGGCTTTTGCCGCACGTGCCTGATACTCCCGAGCTGCATGCATATCTGAAGCTGGGGTATAGCGATGAAGCGCAGAAACACGCCGATACAGAGCTCCGTATTCGCCGTGCAACGGAGGAGCAGCGTGAGATTATGCTGCGGGTTGGCCGGGCGTTGTCCAGGGTGAAGACTGCAGAAACGGCGGCAGCTGTGCAGGAGGAACTGCTTTCCGGAAACAAACGCTACCAGGAGCTGTCAGAACTTATACGGCTTTACAGAAACGATGACCCGGACGGCGCAGCCGGTGCGGTGGAGCAGCTGCGTGCGATGTATGCTGCGCTTACGCCGTCATTGCGGGCGCAGGGCGACGCCTTGCTGCAGGAGGGATGTTATGGAGATACCCGCTTGCAGAATATTCTGGAGCGTTTGTTGTTTGCGCAAGTGAGCAAATAGTTTGAATGCGGCTTGCAATGGCCGGTTTATTATGTTAATCTGAAACAGTTACTGATATTTTATGCTGGAAGCACGCAATATATGTCTCGAAGTAGAAAATGATGGCGAGAGCCTGTTTTTGCTCAGCGATGTGAATTTCTGTATTCCGCGCGGGCATTTCGCTGCCATCGTGGGGCCATCCGGTTGCGGTAAGACAACATTGCTCAAAGCAATTGCCGGCATCAAGGAAACAACTTCAGGCTCTTTCTACTGGGAGGGACGCGATTTAGCGGAAGAGGGTGATTTTGAACCGCATGAGATTGGCTACGTGCCCCAGTTCAGCATTGCGTATGAGGAGCTGACGGTGGATGAGAATGTGGAAAGTTCTGCCCGTTTGCGTGTGGATGCAGATGAGGATGAACTTGATGCCATCATTGATAACGTGCTGGAGGAGACCGGGTTGAGCGAGATTGCCGACAGGCCCGTGAAATTGCTTTCCGGTGGGCAGAAACGCCGCCTGGCGCTGGCTATGGAGCTGGTAAGCAGTCCCCGGATTCTGCTGTGCGATGAGGTCACCAGTGGTCTGGATCCCCGTTCCGAACGGGAGATTGTGGAGCTTCTGCACCAGTTGAGCATGAAGGAGGGGCGTATTGTGATTTCTGTGACACACAGCCTGGCCCAGATGGAGTTGTATGACAGCATCCTGGTGATGGTGCGGGGCAACCTGGCCTATCATGGCTCGCCGGAGCTGATGGTTCATTATTTCGGAGAGCGGAACTTTGAGGAAGTATACCCGAAGCTGGCTATGCGTGAGCCCGATGAGTGGCGGCAGAGCTGGCTGAAACACCGGGCAGATTATTACCAGCGGCTGGAAAAGAAACATATCGATAAATTCGCAGCAGCGGGGATGCCTCTGCCTGTGCCCGGCGATGACGGAGCCCCCGCCGGGGAGACGGCTGAGGCGCAGCCTTCCTTCATGGCCCAGTTCTGCACCTTGCTGAGCCGCCGCTTTACAATCTTGTTCCGCGACCGCACGCAGCTCTGGCTGCAGGTGGCGATGATTGTGATTTTCCCGATTCTTGTGGCCTTGTTCTCCAGTAAAGGGCAGGATCAGTTGCTGCAGCTGACTGATACCATGGGCAATGACCTGGCCGCAGAGGTGCAGGCGCAGCAGGAGCAGGCAGAGGTGCGCGCCCGGGTCGGCTCTGCTGTTTCCGGTATCATTATGTTCCAGGTTATTCTCCTGGGGCTCATGGGGTCAAATAATTCAGCCCGTGAAATTGCCGGCGAACGCCTGATTCTGGAGAAAGAGAAGTTTGCCGGAACCAGTCCCGGGGCGTATCTGGCATCCAAGCTGGTGTTCCTGAGTGTTCTGGTGCTGATTCAGAGCCTGTGGATGTTTGCCTTTGTGCAGTACTGCTGGCCGCTGCGTGGGGATGTGCTGAACCACCTGGTGTTCCTGTTGCTGGCCAATGCCGCGATGACCACGGTGTGTCTGGGCATCTCAGCCAACTGCAAGAGCCCGGACCAGGCCTCGCTGCTCAGCATTTATCTGGTAGGTTTCCAGCTGCCGCTTTCCGGGGCGGTGCTGGCGCTGCCGGATTTTGTGGAGCGGTTTACCCAGCCGTTCATTTCGGCGTACTGGGCATGGAGCGGCAGTGTGAATGGCGGCCTGGAATCAGAGGTGCTCAAGGCGGTGAACAGCATTGTGCAGACCTCATTTGCCGGTAGCGTGCCGTGTTTGCTGGTATTGCTCGGGCATGTGGTTTTTGGCGTGGTTCTTACATACATTGGTGTGCGCCGCACCCGTTGGGAATAATTTATTGAATTCAGATTGTTTATGGCAAGAAAGAGACGTTCTTCAAAAAACAAGAAATCGCAGTTGCCGCTTGCTTTGGGCGGCGGTGCTGCTGTGTTGCTGCTGGCTGTTGCTGCGGCGGTGGTGATGAAGCCTTCTACGCGGCAGGAAGATACACAGAATTCCCGGTTCCGCGTGGCGGATTACCGGACGGATGCCTCCCGCCTGACTGGCAATTCATATACGTTATCTGCGCGTGTGGAAAATATTGAAACACTGGGAAATGACCGCGTGGTGGCTGTTTCATTGCCGAATAATCCGCAGGAACGCCTGCCTCTGCTGGTGCGCAGCGGGGTGAGCGGCAGGGTGAACCTGACCCGCGGGGATACGTTTACTTTTCATGTGGTGTGCCGGAATGGTCGCGATGCCAACGGCGCTGAGGTCAAGGGTATTATGGTAGTTGAAAAAGTGGAGGCTGAGTAATGAAAACGATGATTTCGTATTGGCGTGCGTGTACGGTGCTTTGCGGTGGCATGCTGGTAAGTCCGGTTTATGCGCAGGGACTCGGTAATGTGACTCAGGATAATGGGGGTACGGAAGCGCCTAAGGTTGGTCAGTCCTATGTGGATACCTCCAGCGGAGAAACGCCGAATCCGCAGGTGCTGGGTATGGAAATCCCGTTGCTTGACCCCGCCTCTAACACCATGACTTATAACGGGGCCAAGATTGATGTGGGGAATAACGAGCTGGTGCGCGCGCGCTTCGAAAAGTACCTGCAGCAGAATCCGGATGTCAGCACTGAGGCAAAACGCTACCGCAAGAAGATGAACGAATTGCTGAAGCTGACCCAGAAATCCGCGCGTTCCAAGAGAGAAATCGGTAGCGAGGTGCTGGTCAAAATCGGCAACGGGCTGTATGAGCTCAATGACTATGAGGGGGATTCCGGCCAGGCGGCATCGCTGGCGAGTGCCATTGCCAGTGCATTGGCTGTTCAGTATGCAAACCGCTCCCGCGACCGCGAGAATGCTGCACTGGAAAAGGAAATTGATAAATTGGTGGAACGAACCAATCGTTATGAAAGCCGTAATACAGGAAAGCGTACTCCCTCGAAGGATAAGAAAACTGCCGCTGAGAAGACAACCACGAATGACTACCTGATTGAGCACAACAAAATCAAGGTAAAGAAAAAGGAGACCCAGGGCGTCAAGAATGATGCCCAGAGCGTGGCCGCCTTGGAATTGTCCAAGATTAATTTCCAGAGCACGATTATTTCCATGCTGATGCAGCGGCTCTATAATCATGCGCTGATTGGGGCTCAGACATACCGGCACATTTTCCGCGATGGCGACACGACACTGAAAATTGACAGTGAATCCCAGGCTGGCAAGTTGTTTGAGGGTGGCGTCGGTTTGCCGCCCACGGTGAATACCATGGCTACCATTGCCGCCAACATGCGCCGCGATGTGGACCAGAATATGGAAGCTGTGGTTAATATGCTGGCGCAGAATAAGCTGGGAGAGGCCACACAAAGCCTTATTCAGGCGGTGGCCACCGGCGAATATATGGAAAGCGTGGCTACGTTCCCGATTGAGGGCCGCCGCCGTGTTGCTGAATACTGGAGTTTGCGGAAGCGCGCGCTGCCAGCATTAAATGCGCGTGATTACGGCACTGTCGAGGAAATTGCAGCCAAGCTGAAGCAGCTGGATGTCGATTTTGATGATTCGATGTTGTCGAGCTACTGTGCCGGGCGCAAGGCGCAGAGCGACCTGCACCTGCGCAATGCAGCCAAGGCGCTCAAGGCTGGCGATGATGAACGCTTTAATGAGGAAATTACCAAGGCCGGCACCATCTGGCCGAAGAATCCGAACTTGCAGAAGGGGCGTGAGCAGCTGGAAAAAGTGGACAACCAGGATGCTGTGCGCGATGAGTTCCGCACGCTCATGGCCCGCAAGGCATACCGGACGGTATATGACGAGCAGGATAAATTCGAGGTGGTGGCCATAGACCAGGAGCTGAAGCAGCAGTATAAGGAAGCCATTACCCTGATAGGCACGATTGATGGCATGCTGACGCAGCTGGAGATTATTGCCAAGCAGGATTCTGTGATGGGACCTTGCATGGCTTACGAAACGCTGCTGGAACGCGGTGAGCAGGATGCCCGTTTCAAGGAGGATGAGAAGTACCGCGATGCGTTGAACCGGTATGCCCTCGCTGCACATGACTTCACGCAGGCTCTGGAGAAAGCCCGGGAGTGCGAGCAGCGCCGGGAATATGGTTCTGCCCTGGCTAATTATTACCGGGCACAGTGTCTCTACCCGCGTTCGACTGCCGCTGGCGCTGGTGCGCGCCGCGTGACGGAGATTATCCTCAAGGCTCAATTCTGATACACACCGCCATGCTGCAGAAAGCGCAGGTGACAACGCGCTTTGCACCGAGTCCGAGCGGGCCTCTGCATGTGGGGCATCTGCTGGCGGCCTTGCAGGCCCGCCGCCTGGCAGATGCTCACGGCGGGCGGTGTCTGCTGCGCGTTGAAGATATTGACCAGCGCGCGCAGCATCCGGAGTATCTGGAGCTCATGTATGAGGACCTGCGCTGGTTGAACCTGCATTTTGATGGAGAGGTGATGGTGCAGACGCAGCGTTTTGGCGTCTATGAACAAACGCTGGAGACGCTGCGCCGCATGGGGGTGCTCTATCCCTGTTTCTGCACGCGTTCTGAAATCAAGGCGCAGGTTGCGGAGATGGGGCGCGCGCCCCACGCAACGCTGGGGTATTTGTACCCGGGTACATGCCGCCGCCTGCCTGCTGATGCTGTTGAGGAAAAACTGGCCGCCGGGCTTCCCCACAGCTGGCGTCTGGATATGCAGCGTGTGCAGGATTTGATTGGCTGCCCCACCTGGCATGATATGCGCCGCGGCACGCAGCGTTGCGTTCCTGCCGCGTATGGGGATGTGGTGCTGGCGCGTAAGGACTTTCCGGCCAGTTATCACCTGTCGGTTGTGGTGGATGATGCCGCCCAGGGGGTGACCCATGTGACCCGCGGGGCAGATTTGTTTGATGCAACGCATATACACCGCGCTTTGCAAGGCGTACTGGGCTTGCCTGTGCCTTTGTATTGCCACCATGCCTTGTTACGTGATAATGCCGGCAAGCGCCTGGCCAAGCGGGATGGTGCGCGTTCCATCGCATCATTACGGGAAGCCGGATTCAGCCCGGAGCAGGTGCTGGCTTCGCTGCATGAGGCGCTGCAGCGGGGCGGTGTGTGGTGGGTGTGATGGCCCTTATTTCTCCTGCTCGCGGATATAGGCGATTTCCTTTTTGAGAATAGCGCCTACGCGGTGCTTGGCCAGGTAGACCTGCGCCATGCTTACCCCCAGGCGCCGCCGCACTTCTGTGGCGTTGAGCCCTTGGAGTACGTTGTAGTCAAAAATCTGGAATTGGCGGGGCGATACGCGCATCTTTACTCGCTCGATGGCGGCTTTCATGACATTCTGCTGCCATTCCCGCTCCCAGATTTCGGAGAAATTGTTACCGGAAGTATCCGGCACGTTTTCCACGGGTTCCCGGGCGGTGGTGTTTTCTCCCGTGCTGGTGGGGGGAAGGGGGGCTTTACCGCGCATCCGGAACTGGTCATTGATGCGCCAGCGCGTCACGTTCCACAGCCACATTTTGAATGAGCCTCTTTCCGGGTCATATGTGTTCTTGAGGCTCTGCTTGGCAATGGTGAGCACCGTTTCCTGCACCACATCCCAGGCTTCATCCTCCCGCAGGCCTGCTTTGAGGGCTACGGAATAGATGAGCCGCCAGTACGTGCGGTAGAATTCATCCCAGCTGCGTTGGTCTTTCCAATCTCCCAGGCGCATGATGAGACTACGCCGCGTGCGCGCAGCGAGCTGTTCAAGCTCGTTGTCGCTCGGGTTCGGGATGGATGAATCTTCTGTCACTCGCGTGTCATAGTAGCAGATTTTACCAGGAAGGCAAGCAAGAAGTAAACCTGCCAGCCTGCCAGTCTGGGTCATCCGATAATGCGGGCGGTTTTTAACGCCTGCTCCTGAAACGGTCTATGGTGTTGTAGATGCTGGCGAGCAGGGTGCCGGTGATGCTGTGCCATACGCAGCAGATGGCAGCGGCAACGGCTGCTTCCGGCAGTGCAGGGAAGTGCCGGCCTGCCAGCACGGTGGCGAGCCCTGCGTTCTGCATGCCCACCTCAATGCTGAGCGTGCGGCGTTTGGCCCGGTTCATGCGTGTGGCTCTGCCGACCAGATAGCCCAGGATGTAGCCTGCCGTGTTGTGCAGGAAAATGGTCAGGAAGATGAGTGCCCCACTGGTAAAGAAACTGCTCCCTTTGGCTGCCGTGACACCGCCCACAATGCAGGCAAGCCCGAGCACGGAGCAGCCGGGCATAATCTTGCATAACTCGGCATAGGCGGTGCGCTCTCCCCATTTTCCATTGCAGATGGCGCCAATGGCGACAGGCAGGATGGTGACAAAGAGGATGCTGCGGAACATGCCTGCTGCATCCACTTCAATATTTTCGCCTGCAAGCCAGAGGGTGAGCAGCGGCGTGAGGAGCGGGGCCAGCATGGTGGAAACGGTGGTCATGCCCACGGAGTAGGCCACATCCCCCTTGCACAGGAAACTCATGATATTGCTGGAAACGCCACCAGGACAGCAGCCTACCAGGATGAGCCCGGCTGCAATGCCGCGCGGTAAGTCCCAGAATTGAACCAGCGCCCAAGCCACCAGAGGCATGATGGTGAATTGCGCTATGGCTCCTATGAAGATATCCAGCGGACGAGCTGCGAGAACCCGGAAGTCTGCCGGCCGGAGAGTCAGCCCCATGGTCAGCATGATAAAGCCAAGTACCATAGCCTGCGTGTCTCCCTGAACCCATTTGAAATAATCTGGGAGGAAGAATGCCACTACAGCCGCAGCTATGACAAAGGGGGATGTGTAGCGCGAAAGCCAGACGCTGATATTCTGTAAAACGGACATCATAAACCTGTGCAGCATTGTACGCTGCTTTACCCGGATTGCAAGGCTGAACCGCGCCAAAGCGTGTCACCATCGTAGATTTTCCTTGCAATGCCCGGCGGCCATGCGTACAATAACCCGCGGTGTGCGTAGCGAAGCATACGCATGCTCCGTGTCCAAAATTTTAACCGATTTTCACAACAATGGAATTCATTTCAGATTGCGCTGATTCCCTGACTCCGTCCCTGACCCTGGCCGTGACTAACAAGGCCAAGGAGATGAAGGCCCGCGGTGAACAGGTATATGGTCTGGCCGGTGGAGAACCCGATAAGGATACCCCGGAGAACATCAAGAAGGCCGCTATTGAGGCTCTTAACAACGGTGCTACCAAGTATACCCCCTCTGTGGGTCTGCCGCAGCTCCGCCAGGCTATTTCCGAAAAGCTCAAGCGCGACAATGGCTTGAATTACACCCCCGACCAGATTTGCGTGTGCAGTGGCGCAAAGCCCGCTGTGTACACCGCTCTGCGTGCTACCATCTCTGCTGGTGATGAGGTGATTATTCCTTCTCCCTACTGGGTGAGCTATCCTTCCATGGTGGAGCTGTGCGGCGGTACTCCCGTGTTTGTGGAGACCAAGGCTGAGAACGGCTGGAAAATTACTCCCGAGGAGTTTGAGAATGCCATGACTCCCCGCACGAAGATGATTATCCTGACCACTCCGCACAACCCGACCGGTACTGTTTACACGGAGGATGAGCTGCGTGCTCTCGGTCAGATTGCTGTGGATGAGGATATCCTCATCATTGCTGATGAGATTTACGAACACCTGGTATACGGTGACACGAAGCACGTATCCATGGCTTCTCTGAGCGAGGAAATCTACAACCTGACCATCACCATCAACGGCTTCTCCAAGGGCTATGCCATGACTGGCTGGCGTCTGGGTTACTCCGCTGCTCCGGAGCATATTGCCAAGTACATCAAGCTGATTCAGGACCACACGGCTTCCAACGCCACTACGTTCTGCCAGTATGGCGCCATCGAGGCTCTTACCGGTGACCAGAGCTTTATTTCCGACCTGCGAGAGGAATATGATTTCCGCCGCCAGTACGTGTACAGCCGCCTGGCAACCATGCCCAAGATTAAGGTTGTGGAGCCGAAGGGTGCTTTCTACTTCTTCATTGATACAACGGAACTGGGCATGAACTCTCTGGAGCTCTGCGAGAAGCTGCTCGACCGCTACAAGGTGGCCGCTGTGCCCGGTATTGCTTTCGGTAACGACAATGCCATCCGTATTTCCTACTGCACTTCGCTGGATGTTCTCAAGGAAGGTCTTGACCGCCTTGAAGACTTCTGCAAGAAGCACTAAGGTGCAGGGAACTGAATATTTCGGCGCAGGTGGTTTCACCTGCGCCTTTTTTTTACTCTTGTTTTTCAGTGAGGAAGAACAAATGATTCAACCTCCGGCGGTAACCAGCCTGAGGGGATGGGCGTGTGGTTCTGCAATGCCTGGCGGATGGCAGATGACGAGGCCGGGTGCATGCCCGCGTTGATGAAGGTGCTGCGAATCCGGGTGCGGGGGCAGGGGGCTTGCTCCCGGTGGTAGACAATGAAGTGCAGCAGTTCGCACAGATAATCAAACCTGGCCCATTTGTGCAGCTGTTCCCACTGGTCCGTGCCCATGAGCCAGTAGAGCTCGTGGGAGGGGTGCTGGTTGTGCCAGTATTCGGCTATGCGCCAGCTCCAGCTGGGCGGGGGGAGTTGCAAGTCCAACTCACTTACTGAGGCCCAGGGATGGACGGCTGTGGCAAGCTTCAACATGTGCAGGCGCTCTGCATCCGTAAAATACGTGGTGTGCCCCTGCTTGAACGGGGAGCATGCTGCCGGGAGGAAGATGACCTCATCCAGCCCGCATTGCTGCTGGGCTGCTTCTGCAATGGCCAGATGCCCGGCATGCACCGGATCAAATGAGCCGCCGAACAGGCAGGTTTTCATTTACAAGCCGGTGGTGTTTTTGTACGGAAGGAAACCGCCGATGGGAACCTTCACGAACTTGCGTTCCACGGGCAGGCGGCGGTAGTGTTTGATGAACTCCGACAGGTTACCATAGTTAATGGAGTTTTTGGTAACGCCCTGGTGGCCGCAGTTTACATCAATGTTGAAATGGAGCTCTGCGTGCAGGTGGGCGGTAAACATGCCATCATTCGTGCCGATGGTGCCGACCTTTGCGCCGCGCCCGACCAGCTGCCCCAGACGGACATTGATGCTGTCGAGGTGGGAATAGAGCGTCTGGCAGCAGAGAACTTTGCCCGTTTTGGGTTCGCGGAACGCGTGGCGCACGATAACGACCTTGCCCCAGCGGCCCTTGGCATCAGCGGCGTAGGTGACAAGCCCCATGCCGATGGAATAGACCGGATCTCCCAAATCTGAATTGCCGCCGCCGTTGCCGTTCCAGTCTTCTCCGAGGTGGCGGGGCGTGGCAAGGCGCAGCCCGCGGGATTTGTAATACCCCTTGCCGTCAGGTTTGCCTACCGGAAAATCAAATCCGTCTGCCAGAGGTACATAAGCCCACTGTCCATCGGGCGTTTTTCTGGCCATGACTGCGGCATCAGCCTGCATACCGGCTACTGCCAGCGCAAGGGCTGACACAAGGAACAGAAGTCGGAGTACACGCAACATGCCTGCATGCTACCACATGCAGGCTGGTTCTGGCAAGCTTCAAAAATAGTATGTCGCGGATTAAATGGATGGTGGTTTTTCCCATTCGCCCTCCAGAATGCAGGCGGGACGCTCTGCTTCTGGTAAAATGCTGCATTGCAACTGCTTTTCCTGCAATTCAGGCCAGGAGACTGCAGCGGGTGGTGGCAGGCTCTCAATGAGCCTGTTGTCCAGCAGCCAGCGGAGGTATTCTGTGTCACAGCAGTTGCGGATATGGCTGCAGTCCCGGGGGACTGTGCCATTGTTGAGAAGCCGCCGGGCTTCTTCCGGGTTGTGTTGTTCGTATGCCGTTTGCAGGGCTTGCCAGAGCGCCGGGGTGTCTGATTCTTCCATGCTGACCATGCTGCCAGCACGAGGCGAGGAAGTCAATGACTATTAGATTGCAGCGGCTTGGTAAATGGCAGTGGCTTCTTCTGCGGTGACCGGGTGGACACCCGGCAGTGCGGGGTGTTCTGCCTCACGGTCGTATACGCGGCAGGCAGCCTGTGCCATGGCGGCGTAATCCGCATCGGCGGGGATGCCCAGTTCCTGCATGGTCTGGGGCAGCTTCAGCTCCCGATACCAGCTTCTGAGCCGGGAAATGCCTTCCTGCACGACGGCTGCTGTGTCCCGGTGCGGTGTCACGCCCATGACGTTGACCGCCCACTGGGCAAAGATGCCGGGGTTGTATTTCCAGACGGCTTCCATGTATGCCGGGACAATGACCGCAAGCCCCGCACCGTGCGGCACATCGTATACGGCGCTCAGTTCGTGTTCGAGCCCGTGGCAGGCCCAGCTCTGCTCGCGCCCCAGCCCCAGCAGGTCATTGTGCGCAATGGTTCCGCTGAGTGCCAGCTGCCCCCAGGCATCGACATCCTGCAGGTTGGTGTTGAGCTTGCGGGCCTCGTGCATGATGGTGCGCATGGTGGCTTCTGCCAGCGCATCGGTCAAATCAGTCTGGCTTGTGTTGGTGAAATAGCGCTCGAAGATATGGCAGAGCATATCGCAGGCGCCGTAGGCCATCTGGGCTTGCGGCAGGGTGAGGAACAGGGTGGGATCCACGATGCTGAGCACCGGGCGCAGCATCATGTGTTTGAATCCCAGTTTGCGCTTGGTTGCCTCATCGGTGAGGACGGTGTTCGGGCTGTTCTCGCTGCCGGCTGCGGGCAGGGTGAGCACGGTGGCAACCGGCAGGGGATTATGTTCCGGCACCGAGCCTTTGTGGGAATAAAGTTCCCAGATATCGGTGCGGTTCGGCACGCCGGCGGCTATGCCTTTTGCTGAATCAATCACACTGCCGCCGCCTACGGCCAGTACGAGGTTGATATTCTCCCGGCGGCAGAGGTCGATGCCTTCGCGCACCAGGGCAACGCTGGGGTTAGGTTTGACCCCGCCCAGTTCCGCATAGCTGATGCCGGCTTCATCCAGGCTCTTGCGGATGCGGTCGAGCAGGCCGGTGCGGATGATGCTGCCACCACCATAGTGAAGCAATATCTTGCCCTTGACCATGGGGCGGAGCAGGGCACCGGTGTTCAGATGCTCACCCGGGCCGTATACATAGCGGGTGGTGTTGCAGTAGTTAAAGTTCAGCATGAGTTCACTTTAGCATAGAGAAGAGGTGGTGTCGATGCAAAATGACGCCGAAAGGGATTGCCTTTTGTGCGGGCGCGCGCTACAATTCGGCCACTTGTCATGCGGATGAAATCTGGATTACTCACAATTTGCCTGGTTGCGGCCCTGGGAATGGTGGCCTGCCAGCAGCAGCAACAGCAGCAACAGAATCAGGTTGTGGAACATGTCACGCCTGTGAAGCCACGCCCTGTAGTGAAGCCGCGCCCTGTGGTCAAACCCCGCCCGGTTGTAAAGCCGCGCCCGGCGGTCAGACCTGCTCCTGCAAAAACGGAGGTGCAGCCTGTGGTGCAGACGCCGACAGAGAAAACAACGGTTCCTGTAGTTCAGGAGGCTCAGCCTAAGCGTTTGAAACCGCTCGGTAAGCGCGTGAGCCATGTGCCGATGAAGGGGAAATACGTGGCCCTTACCTTTGATGACGGCCCGCATGCCTCGCTCACGCCCATGGCTCTTGATATTCTGAACCGCCATGGCGCCAAGGGTACTTTCTTCATGCTGGGCAGCAATGCCGTGCGCAATCAGTCTGTGGTGGCCCGCGCTGCCGCAGAGGGACATGAGCTCGGGGTGCATACCTGGACCCACATCAAGATGAACTCAACCTCCCGTGCCAAGGTGGATAGCGAAGTCTCCCGCACGCAGAATCTGCTTGGTAAGCTCTCGGGGACCTATCCTCGCGTGATGCGCCCCCCCTATGGCGCTACGAATAAGACGCTGGTGGAGCATATGTACAAGCGCTATGGGATGGCCTCTGTACTGTGGGATGTGGATACCCTGGATTGGCGCAAACCCGGTGTAAGCAAGGTGGTGGCGACCGCGGTGGAGAAAGCGCGTCCCGGTTCCATTATTCTGGTGCATGATATTCATGCTTCCACTTTGAATGCTCTGGAGGAGATTGTGACGGGCCTGCAGGCCCGGGGATTCAAGCTGGTGACGGTATCTGAACTGCTGATGCTTGCCAAGAAGGAAGCGGAAGCTCCAGCGGTGCCGGCAGAGCCTGTACAGCCTGCCGTCCCGGAGCAGGAGACTGCGCCCGTTGCTGCCCCGGCGCAGCCGCAGCAAGTGGTGCAGCCGGCAGCAGCGCCGGAGGCAGATATGCCCGCCGCCAGTGATGAGGCTCCGGCGCTCAAGCTGGAGGATTTTATGATTCCGTAATATCATGAGCAGAACCGCTATGAAGGGAAAGGTTTATTTGATTGGTGCAGGACCTGGTGACCCCGGTCTGATGACCCTGAAGGGCCGTGAGTTGATGGAGCAGGCAGATTGCCTGGTGTATGATGCATTGGCGGCTCCCGGTATGCTGGCATGGCTCAAACCCGGGTGTGAGCAGGTGTATGTGGGCAAGCGAGCCGGCAATCATGCCATGCCGCAGGAGGAAATCAACCAGTTGTTGGTGAAATCTGCTGCTAAATATGCATGCACCGTGCGGTTGAAGGGCGGAGACCCTTACGTTTTCGGGCGTGGCGGTGAGGAGGCCCTTGCCTTGCATGCCGCGGGGATTCCCTTTGAGGTTGTGCCGGGGGTGAGTTCGGCCATCGCTGGCCCTGCGTACGCTGGAATCCCGGTCACGCACCGCGATTTCTGCAACCAGTTTACCGTGTTCACCGGGCATGAGGGCGCTCATAAGACGGAACCGACTCTGGATATTGCCGGCATAGCAGCCGCAAAAGGTACCAAGGTGATGCTGATGGGCATGAGCCGCCTGCGCGAGACCCTGCAGGCGCTTATGGAGGCCGGGCAGGGGGCAGATGTGCCCGCCGCTGCAATTCAGTGGGCCGCTACTGGCCGTCAGCGGAGTGTTGTGGCAACGGTGGCAACATTGGCCGATGCGGTGGAAGCTGCCGGAGTTACGTCTCCTGCGGTGGTGGTGCTGGGTGAGGTGGTGCAGCTTGCTCCGCAGCTGGATTGGCGCGCTGCGATGCCGCTTTGCGGCCGCCGTGTGGTGGTGACCCGCACCCGTGAGCAGGCCAGCGAATTGAGCAGCCAGCTGGCGGCCCTGGGGGCAGATGTGATGGAACTGCCGACTATCCGCATTGCTGCCCCGACAGATAAACGCGATTTTGCTGAAGCTGTGGTGGATGCCCCGCATTATGACTGGCTGGTCTTTTCGAGCCCGAATGGGGTGCGCCGCTTCTTCCAGGCATTTTTTGCCGTGTACGAAGATATCCGCGAAATCGGCGGCGCGCGAATTGCGGCTGTGGGGCCGGGCACGGCAGCAGAGCTCAAGAAATATGGCCTGATGGTGGACATTATGCCCCAGAAGGCTGTAGCCGAGGAATTGATTGCTGAATTTGACCGCAAGGGGGATGAATTTGGTGGTGTGGCCAATGTGACGATGCTCTGGGTACACGGGGAACAGGCCCGCCGTGTCATCTATGATGAATTGATGAAACGACAGGCGATTGTGGATGAATGCCTGGCGTATAACACTGTTCCGGAGACAGAAGACGTCGGCGGGGTGCAGAAGCGCCTGCGTGAGGAAGGCGCGGATATCATCACCTTTACCAGCAGCAGCACCGTGCGCCACTTCATGGCTTTGAACATCCCCCTGCCAAAGGGATGCAGGATTGCCAGCATTGGCCCGGTGACGACAGCTACGCTGGCAGAGTACGGGCTTAAGCCGGATGTGGAGGCCCCGGAACACACCATTCCCAGCCTGGTGGCTGCACTTGCAACATTGAAGTAAATAAGCATGAGTGGTGCCGTGCACATGTATTGTCTGGGGGTGAATTACCGCAGCTGCCCAGTGGCGGTGCGTGAGCAGTTTGCTGTACCCAAACACAAGCTGCCGCAGGTGAATGCGGAACTGGCGGCTCTACCTGGAGTTCGGGAATGCGTGTTGCTTTCCACATGTAACCGCACGGAAATCTACTATTGGAGCCAGTCGCAGGGGTCCGCGGCGCAGGAGGCTCTTCTGGGGTATTTCCTGGATTCTGCCCCGCTGGTGGAAGACCGGCGTAATCTTTTCTATCTGCTCCAGAAGGAAGATGCCTTGTTCCATCTGGCTGCCGTGGCTTCCGGGCTTGATTCCATGGTTGTGGGCGAAACGGAGATTTTCGGGCAGCTCAAGGATGCATACCAGACCGCGCTTGCCGCAGGGACTACTTCTACATACGCCAACCGTACATTCCAGCGCGTTTTTGCGATTGGTAAAAAAGTTCGCAGTTCCTCCCTCATTACCTCCGGACCCACTTCTGTCGGTGCTGCTGCGGTGCAGATGGCCCAGGGAATTTTCAAGGAGCTTACAGGCGCCAATGTCCTTGTCATCGGCGCTGGTGAGGTAGCCCGCACAACGGCCCAAAGTTTGCGTTCCCGCGGTGCTCAGAGTATTTTTGTGGCAAATCGTTCCTATGAGCGTGCGGTTGAGCTTGCCTCACAGGTAGGGGGGCGTGTCATTCGTTTTACGGAGTGGATTCCGTATCTGGAGAACATAGATATAGCTATTGTATCCACTGCCTCTCCTGTATATGTGGTATCGCCTCCCGTGTTGGAGCAAGTGCAGAAGACCCGCCGCCGCCCGCTTTTCCTGATTGATTTGTCGGTTCCGAGAAATGTCAACCCGGCCTGTTCTCTGGTAGATGATGTTTATGTGTACGACATGGACGCGCTGGAGGAAATGACTGCTGAAACCCGCCGCTGCAGGAGTTCTGAAATTGTCCGGTGTGAGCAGCTTATTTCTGCATGGGTGAAGGAAGAATCACCTGCGTTGTTTGAGGGACGCAGTCCCCTGGTGAGAAAATCCTGATTTTTTTTCGTATATGTTTGAACGAAAAGATAACATTTGTATCTAAACCTTATCTCCTCCTCCTGAACCGTTATTTTGTGATATGGATATGCAGCCTCAACCCCGGACTTCTGTTTCTGAAGAACAATTAGTCGCATTGCTTGCAACCTTGCGCGTCGAACAGACTCCTGAGGCTGATTTCGAGGGACGCTTCCTGGCTGAATTTCACGAACGGGTAGCCAGGGAGGCGGTGTGCTGTCCGGCCCGGCGGCATCTCTTTGCCCATTTGGTGCAGTTTTTTGAAAATGTGGGTAAGGGGCGGTTTGCTTTTGGCGCCTCTGCGCTGGGTCTGGGGGTATTTGCTGTTTGCTTTTCGCTGTTTCCCTCATCCTGGACAGGAGCGGAAACTCAGGCTGCCGTAACTCCGGAAAAACGCTCAGCTCCGCTGTTGATTCCTGCGCTTTCTCGTGATTTGGTGGATTGTACATCCGTGCAAGTGATGTCTGCTCCATCAGTGTTGGAGATAGGTGGCGTCACCGTGACCAGGGGGGAACACACAACGGTGGTGGAGATTCCTCATGTGTATGTTCCTGCTGCCCGTGAGTCAGAACCGCACAAACCTGGAACCCGTGTTTTGCTGCCCTCCAGCGCCGTGCGTTATGCATTCTGAAACAAGGCATCCGTTCTGCGCCATTTCTCGTTTTCTGTATGCAGGGTTCGTGATTCTGACTTGCATTGCTGGCGAACTTTTGATATAGTTGACGCGCAATGGAAATAGAGTGCTGCAAGTGTGGTCGTAAGTTTAGTGCAACTCGGGAAGGTGTTACTGTTTGCCCGGAGTGTCTGAGGCAGGAGTTTGCTGCCGCGGCACCGCGCCTGAATGATTCCGAGCGCGCGGCGTTGGCTGCAGAGTATGCGCCGTCAATAAAGCGGCAGACTGCGCGCGCTGCGGCAATGGGGCAGGTATATGCTTCTGGCCATGCGTTCAGCGTGGCAGGAACGCTGCGGCTTTCGCTCGGGCTTGGTATCTTCCTGGTGTGCGCCTTTATCTTTTTGATAAGTGACAAAGATTCCGGAGTGACCTTCCTGACGGATGATGACATCGCGACGCAACGTATTTTCTCCATGGTGTTCTGTTCTGTGGCAGCTGTCATTATTGCTACCGCACCCGTTTACTTTAAAAAGCTTGCATACGCTCTTTCTGCCTGTGTGCTGCTGATGGGGTGGTTTATGCCGAATATGCTTGCGGCGGCGATGGAAGCCGATAAGGAGGAGAAACTGGCCGCCGGTTCTGCTCACCTGGTATCTGGCGAACAGGTACAGGTATCGAGTGAAGGCCCGGTGCTCACGGATGCGGACCTGCAGGTTTTTTACTCGCAGAAAACCATTTCTCATCGTATTTCTCACTACGCTATCTACATGGATAAGCAGGACAGCCGCTCGCGTGAAATCATGCGTGATGCACTCGGGCGTCTGTTGCAGGCTGAATATACCAGAGCTTATTCCCGCGCTAATGGTGCATTGTACGTATGCAGCAATGTGCCGGGAGAACGCCGTAATATTTCAGCATTGCTCAGCCGCTTTGGCAGCCTCACGTATGCTGCACCCGAAAAGGGGGTGTATGAGGTCAATTTTGACATCGACAAAGCGAATCTCGTGAGCCAGTATTCATCAGATGTGCTTACATCCCCGATGCATGCTTCATACGTAACTGCTAATTTGAGTGAACTGCGTTGCTTTGACCCGATTCGCGTGCGCATGTCTGCTCGTTCTCTGGCCAGTTCCAACGTTCAGGTGCTGCGTGGGGAAATCCGTCAGACTCTGCTGGAAGTGCTGAATGATCCCTGGGCATCAGAACCCGATACTTATGCTGCATTGATTGATGCAGTGGTAGTGTATAGTGAGGAGGTTGATAAGGAGGCAACGCAGCATTGTCTGAAGTATTTTCAGGCTCGCCGGGCGTTGAAGCGGGATGTAAACAAGAATGTCATCCGCTTCCTGATAATGCAGACTCCGGATACGATGGTTTCTCCCATTGTGGAGCTTTGGTCGGAGAATAGCGTGGAATGGGGCGAAATGCTGAACCTGCTGGGCTTCAGAGCTCAACCCCTTCTTATTTCCAAGTTGAAGACCACTGATAATATCAGACTTATCGGCGCTATTCTCAAATATATTGAAAAGAACGGAACGAAGGAGGCTTTGCCTGCCATAGAGCCGTTCCTGGATTTCTCTGACTCCATTATCCGGCATTCAGCGCGTTCTGCTGTCAATGCATTGCAGTCTCGATAATCCCCCAATTGTAACTCAGAAAAAAATAAAAATATGTCCGCAAGACTTATTCAGTTGCTGGCTGGTTCTTTCCTGTTTTTTTGTATAGGGGTTACGGTGTTTCCTGTTTTGTTCCCCTCAAAAGTCGAAAAGAAAGTAACGGCTGTTGCGCGTACAGAAACGGTCATTAAACGAGACCACCAGGTGGATGACTGGGAAACAGAAGATGCGGATGAGGATGATGCGGCATGGGAGGAAGAACCAGAGGATACCACCCCGGACCGACGCATCGCCAGCCAGGATGATGAGACCTTTGATGAGGAGGACGTGCCCATTGACCCCAAGCAGAACGTGGTGCCTGAAGCCCGCGTGCATGCTCAGTTTACATCAGCCCTGGGCGAAATGCGCCGCTTTGCTACTGCTCTGGAGAAGCAGGAAGCAGAAAATTACAAGAATGATGAGTTTAAGGCCGTGGATTGGGCAGACCCGGAAAAAATCTATTTTTCTCTGGCAGACCGCATATTGAACAAACTGGGCAAGCTGGATGAAACCACCATCATGAGAAAACTGCAGGAACCGGCTTTCCGCCTGGATCTTGCGCGCATTACGCTTATCCGCAAGGCTGGTTCTCAGGCGCTGCGCGGGGTCTGCACCCGCCCCAAAGGAAAGGAAATGCTGGCCTCTTTGACCAGCGATTTGAACTGGATGACTAATCTGCTGCATTCTGGTCCTACCAAGAAAATGGATCAGGCTCTCTGTTATCTGGAAACATTGTACGGAATTGTCGGTGAGAAGGAAATGAGCAATCCGGTAACGCGACGGATTGCAACGACTACAGCATTGGAGTTTGCGAGAGAGGGGTGGAATGAAAATGAAATGGCCGCCCGTTTCAAATACTACAATGATAGTTGGAAAGAGGGCAAGCTCAATGTCGCCTTTGACAACCTGCAGTATTGGGAAACCCGTTTTGTGACGGGGTGTAAGCAGCCTGGTGATGGCGCAGGCAGCTGGGGCGGCCCCCGGAATCTGGCGTGGCATCGTGACAATGTGCGTCTGCCTATGGAGCAGTATCTGGGAGCGGAATGCCAGCTGGAATACCGCTTGCGCAATGTAGCCGGTGACTCGGTATTCTCTTCGGAGTACCTTGCTCCTATCTGGAAATATGTGAACTTTACCACAGGTTGGGCGTATCGTGAAATTGGCGGCGTTTGCGGTGCTCTTTCTCATTATGCCACCTATAGTGCCCTGGCTGCTGGTCTGCCTGCGGCAACCATGGGCGAACCGGGGCACTGCGCCTATGCCATGCGCATTGGTAACGAATGGCACCGGGGTAATTCCATTTACTGGCAGCATTCGCTGCATAAGACTTTCTGGGGTGAGCACGAGTGGGGGTATCTTATATTGACCCAGAAATTGTATGAAGAACGCTTCAAGACCCTGTCTGCCGATATCATGGTAGCCATGGCGGATTTCCTGACGGCACGCCGCAAGATGAAGGCTGCCTTCACCTGCTATGAGATTGCCGTCAAGACCCAGCCGAATAACTGGCCTGCGTTGAAGCGCTATGCCGCCTATCTCAAGTTCAAGGCTCCGGAAGATAAGGAAAAGTGGATGACTCTCCACGATGCGGTGATGGATGGCATGGGCAAGAATCATTACCATGCAGCAGCCACGATGCTTGCCCGCTATGTGTACCCGAACCTGGCACCGCTGATTAAGGACCGCGCCAAGCTGAATAAGATGTACTCGGGCCTGTTCAGCCATTTCAAGGACTGGGGGGCAAACCGTTGGGACATCGCGCCGATTCTGAATGCGCAAATCAGCACTTGCGCCACAGATGATGATAAGCGCGCCTACCTCAAGGAGTCCCTGCGTGTCCTGATGCGCCGGCCCGATTACTCTGGCGCTGTACTGACCTGGGGTCTTGGCTACATCTCTCAGCTTCCTGAGGGCGATGGTAAGATTCAGGAGGATTTTACCAATATGCTGGTGCAGGCAATGGGCCGTGCAGGCGCATCGAAAAAAGATATTGATGATACATGGGCAACCCTGGGCGAAGCTATCCATGCTGCGGCCAAGAATAAGGAGCGCCGTACATTCCAGGCCATTGGTAAATTGGCCTATAGCAAGTGCAAGAAGAAATTCAACAAGAAGGGGCCGCGTATCAAGGGGTTCTCTGGCCGTGTGGTTTCTGCAACGGCCTGGATTGATACTGCAACCACCATCGGCGATATGTCCCAGTGTTGTTTGCACTGGGGGGTACTGCAGCGCTTTGGCGGCGTGATGCCTGGTAAGTTTGAGGGTAAATCCGGCCTTACCGTCGGCATGGAGAAAAAGTGTGATATCACAGGTGTGGTATGCGTCAGCACTGAGGATAAGCTCAAGAATGACCGCCCGTTCTATATCGAGACATCTGATGACGGCCAGAACTGGTATCGCGCTTCTCCCAACGGTGTCATCAGCGGTAATCAGATTCGTTTTGACCTCAAGAAGAGCAATGTCTCTGGTAAGTATGTGCGTATGCTGCGCGAGGGCGATAAATACGAACCAGGCATCGCGGGCTTCTATGTGTACGGGGCTCCTCAGAGAAATTGATTTAAGATAGCGATATGAAAAAGTTTCTTATAAATACATTTATTGCCTTGCTGGTGGGATTGTTGCCCGCTAAGGCCGCGATTGCGCGCACTTATCCGGATGCACTGGCCAAGGCGGGCAAACACCCCATTGTTATCTTCATTTATGGAGCCAACTATGATAAGGTTGGCCAGAAGGCGCATGAGGAGTTTGTCAAAAAGAACAAGATTTCGCCATTCATCAAGCAGGCTACCTTCCTGGAAATGCCGCTTTACCAGCAGCCTAATGAAAGGGAGAAGAAGGATATGGAAAAGCGCCTCGGCAACAAGCGACTGCCGGGGGGTATCTGGAGTTATCCCTGCCTGGCTGTGGTGGATTCCGGCGGAAATCTGCGGGCCGTAGTGCAGAAGCCGGAGGAAATGAAAGACCCCGAGGTGGCGCTGGCTGCGTTGAAGGTTCACCTGGATAACTTTTACAAGCAGGAAAAGATACTGGAACGGGCACGCAAGGCCAAGGGGGACAGAAAGGCAGACCATCTGCTTGAAGCGGCGGACATCGACATCGCGATGCCCGGCAATATCCTTGGAAAGAATGCGGATGGTGATGCCGGACTCGGAAACCGTGTGAGCTACGACCCCACTTCCCTTGTGGAGGCATTGCAGATTATGAGTTTCGATGAGGCCAATGCGCATGTGCGCAAAATGATGGCCCAGGGCGGGTACTCCAAACTGCAGCGCCAGATGATGATGGCTGCATACGCCGGGCATCTGCGCCGCGGCGGTGAGAAAAAGCAGACCGCCTCCAAGGAACGCTTGCGCGCGCTCTATACGGAAATGCGCAACATTGACCCCAAATCCACATACGGTGCCTATGCCGAAGGCGCATTGGTCATCTGGGTGGAAGGCGGCACGCTTACAGATGAAGCTGTACCTGCCGAAATCAATCGCGTAGGTAACATGCCGGATGATGGCAACAGCTCTGGCAGCGGCTCTTCCAATGACTCGGGCAACGGTTCCGGCAGTGGCTCCGGTGGCAGCGGCGGCCGGACCGCTATGGGCGATACCCAGATTTCCGGAGATGATGCGGGCGCTGTAGATGCTGATTTCGCTGATTCTGAGGAAGAGGATGAAGGCGATGATTTCTGATGCCTGAGAGCGTGACATTTCAGCATATAATACTTGAATTTCACTACCGGGAAGAGTAATCTCTCCCGGTAGTCTGCTTATTAAGATTATGGGATTTCTTGTTTTTATTCTCTGTGTATTCCTGCTCATCGTGGGATATGTGGTGTACGGGCGGTTTGTGGAACGGGTGTATGGCGGCAACCAGCAGCTGGAGATGCCCTGCGTGAAGAATCCGGATGGAGTGGATTATGTGCCTTTGCCTACCTGGAGGGTTTTTTTGATTCAGTTGCTCAACATTGCCGGTCTGGGCCCGGTGGTGGGGGCTGTGTCCGGTTGTCTGTTCGGCCCGGTAGCATTGCTGTGGATTGTGCTGGGGTGTATTCTGGCCGGCGCCATGCATGATTTTCTGGCTGCCCTGATGAGCGCTGAGTGTAACGGTCAGAATCTGCCGGAACAGGTAGGTGAAAATCTGGGCGGTGTGGCCCGGTACGTGATGCGTTTTGTCTGCATCTTCCTGCTGCTGATGGTGGGTGTGGTGTTTACCCTGCTTCCTGCGGGGATGTTGCAGAGTATCTTTGGCGGAGCGGGGGTGATGTTCTGGGGCTGTGTGATTCTCGGGTATTATTTCCTGGCTACCATCCTGCCGATTCAGGCGCTCATTGGCCGCATTTATCCCTTTTTCGGCGCCCTGTTTCTGTTCATGGCAGCCGGGCTGGCAGTCATGCTGCCGTTGAGCGGGTACGAAGTGCTGCCCCATCTGGATTTGCAGACGAACGGACATCCGAAGGGCATCAGCGTATGGCCCATGCTGTTCGTCACCATTGCGTGCGGGGCTATATCCGGATTCCACGCTACGCAGAGCCCCATGATGGTGCGTTGCCTGCCGCAGCGCAGCAACATGCGCCGTGTGTTTTATGGCGCTATGGTGGTGGAGGGCATGGTTGCCCTGGTATGGGCTGTGGTGGGGCTCTCCCTGCGGGATGTCCTGCTGGATGGAGGGCAGACCATGGCCCAGCTCACCCTGGACAATCCCTCTGCCGCGGTGTATGCCGCATGCCGTGAGCTTTTAGGCGAGCATGGCGGTCGTCTGGCAGTGCTGGGTGTTGTGGTGCTGGCTATTACTAGTGGAGATACCGCCATGCGCAGTTGCCGCCTCATGCTGGCAGATGTGGTGCATGTTTCCCAGAAGTCGCTGTTGAAACGTCTGGCTCTGGCGATTCCTCTGTTTGGCATCGTTATCTTTATTTCGCAGATTGATTTCAGTGTTATCTGGCGCTACTTCGGTTGGGGAAACCAGTTGCTGGCTTGTTTTACGCTGTGGAGCATCAGTGTGTGCCTGCGCAAACGCGCCAGACTCTGGCTTGTTTCCGCTCTCCCGGCTGTGTTCATGACCTGCATGTGCACCTGCTTCCTGTTCTATGCACCGGAGTGCGGAATCAATCTCCCGCTGGGGGTGGCCACCGGTATCGGCGCCGTGGTTTCCGGTATCTGCCTGCTGGCTTTCCTTTATCGTGTGCGCCGGAAGCCTGAGAATGGGCAGGAATAAGTATTTGCCGCTTGCTAATTCGCATCACTTCTGCTATAGTTTCTGTTGTAAAAAACATGGCGGACCTTGATGATTTCCAGAACGAGCGAAAGGCAGCGGCAGAGCGTCGTCGCCGGAGGCGGGCTGCCAAAGAACGGCTGGTGCTATACCGCAATATAGGCAGCTGGTGGAAGCGCATGCTTGTGCGGGCTGCCATCGTTCTGGGTGTCTGTGTGCTCACCATGTCTGTGCTAGGGTATGCGTTGTTCACCTCCGTAACGGCCAAGTACCAGAAGTGGGCAGAGGAGTTCAATCTCGAGGATATCAACAATCTGGATCATCCTTGTATCATCTTTGACCGCGAGGGGCAGGAAATCGGGCGTATATACGACGAGAACCGGAGCTACGTCACGTATGATAAGATTTCCCGCGCGATGATTGATGCCCTGGTGGCGCAGGAAGATAAGAACTTCTGGGTGCACAATGGTTTTGACCCGGTCGGCATTATCCGCGCGGCAAAAGAAGCCGTAGCTGCCGGTGGTCAGGCGAATCAGGGCGCGTCCACCATTACACAGCAGCTGGCTCGAAATGCCTATGACCTGGAGCTGCGCACAATGGCTCGCGGCGGCAGCCGCTATGAACGTAAGGTGGTGGAAATTTTCCTGGCCATGCGCATCGAGAAGAAGTACGAGAAACAGCAGATTCTCGAATTTTACATCAACCGCATTTATTTCGGCCGCGGGTATTATGGCATCCGCGCAGCTTCGCTCGGTTATTTTGGTAAGGAACCCGCAGACTTGACGGTGCGGGAGGCTGCCAGTATCGCGGCTCTGATTAAAAACCCGGAAAATTACAACCCCGTGCGCAACCCGGATTTGAACTGGCGCTGGCGCAATGACGTTATCGACCGCATGGAGCGCGCCGGTATGCTGACGGCAGGCGAGGCTGCCCGCCAGAAAGAAACCCCGCTGGGGCTGAATCCCAAACCGCTCAAGCGCAACACCTCTTTCCTGCATGCCATGGTGCAGCAACATGCGATTGACATTTTCCAGAATCCGGAACGCGGTGAGGAGATTGTCAAGAGCCGTGGTATCAAGATATACACCACGATTGACAAGAAGATGCAGGAGGCTGCAGAGCAGGCCCTGCGCGCGCAGTTGGAAAAAGTGGAGTCCCGGGAAGATTATACGCACGTTCGGTTCAATGAAACCAGTGACCCCCGCTGTGCTCAGCATCGTTATGTGGATGGTGCGGTCATGGCAGTGGATAACACCACGGGCGGGGTTCTGGCCTATGTGGGTGGCCGCAGCTTTGACCGCGATAACTTCGATATCATCGAGAGTGGGCGGCGCTCTGTTGGCACGGCCATGCTTCCGTTCCTGTATATGTGTGCCTTTGAGAACGGCTATTCACCGTGCTCCCGCTTGCTGGATGATGCGCTGGATAACCGCCTGGCCGGTATTGGCGGCACAGAAGGTATTCTGGGCGAATGGGGCATGGAGGTGGAGAAGGGCCGTTATCTGGATTCCATAACCCTGCGCCAGAGTCTCGAATGGTCCAAGATTGCCGCTTCTGCCCGCCTGGGTATTGCCCTGGGGTCTCACCCGACCAAAGGCGCGCGTTGCTTCCAGAACACCCTCACGCAGGTCGGTATCACCCCGCCGCCCAGAAATCCGAGCAGTACGGAATTGAAACCCCAGTATTATCCTCGCGTGTATCTGGGAACAGAGCCGGTATCGCTCAAGGAGGTGACCATGGCGTACACCGTGTTCCCGAATGGAGGCAAGCGCCCGATTGCTCCTTATGTCGTGAGTAAGATTACGGACAGCAATGGTAAGATTCTCTGGGAGAATCCCCTTGCTGTTACGCACCGCATGGTGCGCAGCACCACGCCGTGCACGGCCTATCGCCTGCACAGCATCATGCGCGAATCCATGGAGAAAGGCTCGGCGCAGCGCGTGCGTCCGCTTCTTCCGGAGTCGTTCGGAGGTGCTGTCAAGACGGGAACCAACTATGATTTTTCTGACAACGCCCTGTTCGGTTACACGAGCAGCTTCACCTGCGGCATCTGGATGGGATACCTCAACGATCACCAGCCCATCTATCCCCAGGCTTTTGGCTCTGACACCTGCGGCCCTGTATATGCGGCGATTCTGGAATCTGCCAAGGGGCGTTATGAAGATACACCCATTCCGGTTCCCCCGGATACGGAAGAGGTGGAAATCTGCCTGACCTCCGGCCAGATTGCCACGAATTTCTGCTTTGAGACGGTGACAAAGGACGGCAAGCCCGGCTATGTGCGCCCGACATATCGCGAATATATTCCCAAGGGCGATGTGTCGATGGGGCAGTGCTCCATTCATGGAGATGGCAGCCCGTCGCTGCATGATTTCATGGAGGCTCATTCCGGGCACATGAATTCATCCCGCGTGCTGCAGATTGTGCCGGTGTTGCCGCGCAGCGCGGCGCTCATTGGTGAGGATCCCTACGATTGTGACCTGACGCTTTCGCCCCGCTATCGTGATGCGGAAGATATAGCGGATACATCCAGCTCTGCGGAGGAGGTTGCAGCCCCTGCCGATGACAGCCCGGAGGAGGTGGAAAGCCCCGGTGTAGATACGGATATGCAGCTGAAGGCTCCCGCTCCTATGCGCCATCTGCCGCTGGTTCCGCTTCAAATCTGACTTTTTAGCTTTTCTGCATGCAAATGGATTCCCTGACACAAACACTCGCAGCCACCCAGGAAAAGGCCTTTGAAATCAATATGGACAAAGGTGTGTACGGCACCTTTGCGGAAATTGGTGCGGGGCAGGAGACCGCAAACTGGTTTTTCCGTTCATCCGGCGCAGCCGGCACCGTGGCCAAGACAATTTCTGCTTACGATATGACCGTAAGTGATACGCTCTATGGCCAGGCGCGCCGCTATGTGTCGGAGGAGCGTCTCAAGCAGATGATGGATTACGAGTATTCCCAGCTTATCAACCGATTAGGTGAGAAGCGAGGTGGGAATACCTGCTTCTTTTCCTTCTGCAACACGGTAAAGGCCAAGGGATATCGCGATAACGGCCCGTGGTCTGCGTGGATTGGCGTGCGTTTTCAGCTCAAACCCGGCCAGCCTCCCAGTGATTTTGTGATGCACGTGCGTCTGCTGGTGCCGGATCACGATGTCCAGATGCGCATTCTGGGTGTGCTGGGGGTGAACCTGCTGTATGCTTTGTTCTACAAGCGCGACCGCATGGAGGAATTTGTGCGGAGCGTGGGGGATAATGTGGACCGGCAATTTTATGAAATTGATTTCATGCGTTTCTCCGGGCACGGGTTCGGCATGTTTGATAACCGCATCCTTGCGCTGGAACTGGTGCGCTCAGGCTTGACGGAAGCAACGCTCCTCTGCCCGGATGGCACGGTGGCGCAGCCTGCAGATTTCCTGTATAAGCGCCCGATTGTGCTGATGCGCGGCAGCTTCCGCCCGCTTTGTGACATTCATCTGGAAATGATGGATAGCGTGCGCAACAAGTTCCTGGAAAGCCTTCCGGCAGAGCAGCAGGGACGCGTGGTGGATATCTGTGAAATCTCGCTCTCTAACCTTCTGCGGGGTGAGCAGGTGGATTTGCTGGAGTTCCTGGACCGCGTGGAAGCGCTGGCTGCCGAGGGCAAAACGGTGATGGTGACGAATATTGGCCGTTTCCACCGTCTTTCCCGCTTGCTGAGCCAATATACCAGCGAACCCGTGGCCATTGCCTTGTCCATCGGTCTGCTCAACGAAATCTTCAAGGACAAGTGGGCAGATACACCCGGTGGTATTCTGGCCACCATGGGGCAGATTTTCGTGAATAAGACCAAGTTCTACGTGACTCCCTGGATTAACCGCACCACTGGTGAGTTTGTGACGGCCGGTACCTACAAAGCGCCTGAGAAATACCACTACCTGTACCGCCACCTGCGCGAGACCGGCTGCATCGTGGAGGTGCCGTATTTCAATCAGAAACTGCTGTTCCAGACCCCGCGGGATATTATCCGCATGATTAAAACCGGCGATGAAAAGTGGCGTGAATATGTGCCTGCATCTGCTGAGCGCATGGTGGAGCATATCATGGAGGAGGAGAAATGACGAATTACCGGAACGATTTTCCCATTCTGGATACGAAAATCGGCAAGCGTCCCCTGGTTTATCTGGACAATGCCGCCACGACCCAGAAGCCGGCCTGCGTGCTGGAGGCTGCCCGCCGTTATTATGAAGCGCAGAATTCCAACATTCATCGCGGTGCGCATTACCTGAGCCGCGTTGCTACTGAGGAACACGAGAAGGCCCGCTCCACCGTGGCTGATTTTCTGCATGCTGCCAGTGCGCGTGAGGTGATTTTCACCAGTGGCTGCACGGCGGGCATCAATCTGGTGTCTCAGACGCTGGCTCTTTCCGGCATGCTGAGTGCCGGGGATGAAATCCTGGTGAGCACGGATGCCCACCACTCCAACATCGTGCCCTGGCAGATGCTGTGCGAACGCACAGGCGCAGTGCTGCGCCCCGTGCCGCTTACTCCTGAGCTCCGGTTTGACATGCAGACCTACCACCGTTTGCTCAGTCCCCGCACCCGTCTGGTGGCTGTCCCGTATATATCCAATGCGCTGGGGGCGGTTAACCCGGTGCGTGAGATTATTGCCGATGCCCGGCGCAACAACCCGGATTGTCTGGTGCTGGTGGACGGCGCGCAGAGCACAGCGCACCTGCCGGTGAATGTGCAGGAGCTGGATTGCGATTTCTACGTGTTCTCCGGGCATAAGGTGTATGCGCCCACGGGAACGGGCGCACTCTGGGGGCGCGAAGCGTTGCTGGAGCAACTGCCCCCCTGGCAGGGTGGCGGTGAAATGATCAGCGAGGTGAGCTTCGAGCGCACGACATACAACACGCTTCCGTTCAAATACGAAGCCGGTACGCCGAACATCGGTGGCAATATCGTGCTGGCGGCGGCGCTGCGCTACGTGCAGGAAATAGGCCTTGAAAAGATAGATGCGCACGAAATGGCGCTCACGCAGCGCCTGTATGACGGCCTGCTGGAACTCGGTGTCAACATCCTTGGTACGCGGGAGAATCGCGGGGCGCTCATTTCCATCACCGTACCGGGCGTGCACCATTACGACCTGGGCACGCTGCTCGACCAGATGGGGATTGCCGTGCGCACCGGGCACCATTGCTGCCAGCCTTTCATGCAGTCGCTGGGTATCACGGGAACAACCCGCTACTCCTTCGCCTTGTATAACACGATGGAGGAAGTGGAAACCGCGCTTTCTGCCACTGCCCGGGCGCTGGATATGCTGCGTTAAGTGAGCAGTGCAGCTCCTTGAACCTGCTGCACGGGGAGCGAGAGCGGCATGTCACCCACCCAGTCCAGTTGGGTGGTGGTGATGAATACCTGCGATTCTTCCGGCAGCTGCTGGAGCAGGGCGCGGCGTCTCCCGGTGTCCAGCTCCCCGAAAATATCATCTATCAACAGAATCGGGGCGCGCCCGGTTTCTTCCTGAAGCATGGCTCCCTGCGCCATCTGCAGGGCTATGGCCAGCGTTCGCTGCTGCCCTTCAGAGGCGAACTCCGCGGCATTCATGCCCCCTATCAGCAGGGAGAAATCGTCCCGGTGCGGGCCGACAGTGGTGAATCCGGCCCGTTCGTCTGACTGCAGGCTGGCCTCCAGCGCAGCGGCCAGGGACTGGCTGGTGGAGGGGGTGTAGCGCAGCATGACTTGTTCTGCGCCGCCGGAAATACTGCGGTGCAGGTGGGCAATGTGCGGGTGCAGCCGCTCCAGTAACTGGTGGCGCAGCTGCATGATGATTTCGCCATGCTGCGCCAGGAGTGCCGCATAACTGCGCAGGGCTGCCTGGCTGCGGCGCGGGTGGCGGAGCAGGGCATTGCGGCTCTTGAGCGCTTTGCGATATGCCTGCAGCGCCTGGCGGTAAACCGGGTGCCACTGGCTGCCCAGGAAGTCAAGGTAGCGGCGGCGCTCCTCTGCCGGGCCGTTTACCAGCCCCATATCGCTGTTGGCCAGCCAGGTGACTGGCAGGGTATCGGCCAGGAAGTCGGCATAATCGCGGCGTTCTGCGCCATTGACCTGCAGGTTGAGCTTGCGCTCTGCCCAGACCAGCCTCCGGGTGTGGGCCTCTGTCTCCAGTGAAATGCCGAACTGGCCGCTGCCCATGCGCGCCAGCTTGTCCATTCTGCTGGTGCGGGGGCTGTGCAGCGTGAGCGCAAAGCAGATGGCTTCCATCAGGCTGGTCTTTCCCTGCGCGTTTGCTCCCAGTAGAATGGCACCCTCTGCCGGAATATTCCAGCGGAGGGTGCTGTAACAGCGGAAGTTGCTCAGGCGCAGGTTGGTGAGCATGGGGGCTGGTGAATCAAACCTCGGTGGGCAGGGCGCGGATGGCATCCATAATCTTCTTGCCGATGGCGCGCTGGGCATCGCGGCCCTTGGCCTTGAGTTCCTCCGGCGTGAACTGGATGGGGTCGCCCACTGAGAGGGTGATGGGACGGAACTTCAGCTTGCTGCTGTGAATGGGCAGGCAGTCATACGCGCCTTCGATGCGCACCGGCTGCACCGGCACGGTGGCCAGCTTGCTCAGGATGAGGCCAATGCCGGGCATGGCATCGTGAATCTGGCCATCCGGGCAGCGGGAGCCTTCGGGGAAGATGACGATGCGGCCACCGTTCTTCACCGTGCGCAGCACCTGGATAATGCTGGCCGGATCCGGGCGGGTCTGGTCCACGGGAATCGTGTTGCAGTACGGCAGGGCCTGCTTGAGACCGGGGGCGTCAAAGAGGGTCTTACGAGCCAGGAAGAAAACCTCGTTGCGGTAGAGTGCGCCGATGAGGGGCGGATCCAGGAAGCTCTGGTGGTTGGCCACAATCAGACAGGGGCCTTCCTCGATAAGCTTTTCGCGGTTAATGACCTTCAGGTTGAAGAAGGAGTTGAAGAAGCAACTCGCAGTACCACGGATGGTGAGGTAGAGTAGGGAACGGTTCATGGTGAGAAAAAGCTTGAATCAGCAGGCGGCAAGTTTGGTGCGGATGTCGGAGGCAATGAGCTCAACCACCTGTTCGATGCTCATTTCGGAGGTGTCTACCAGCATGGCGTCATCTGCCTTCTTGAGCGGGGCGCAGGCGCGCTGGGAGTCTTTGCGGTCGCGCTCGGCAATGGAATCGGTGATGCCTTCTGCCGCGCGGCGGGCGGCGCGCACTTCCTCAGATGCCGTCACAAAGTATTTGTACCGGGAATCCGGGAATACAACGGTGCCGATATCGCGGCCTTCCATCACCACAGCTTCGCGGGTGTTGTACTCGCGCTGCTTTTCTACCAGCAGTGCGCGCACGGCCGGAATGGAGGCAATGGCGGAAACGTTGTCATTCGTGCTCTTTTCGGTGAGCTCGGTGGTCAGCACGCGGCCTTCAAACACACCGGTGGAGTTCGAACCATCCTTACCGAAACTCAGCGGAATACCGGGCAGCAGGGCTTCCACGGCCGCCGTGTCTGCCGGGTTTACGCCTTGTTGCAGGGTGTACCAGGTAACGGCGCGATACATGGCGCCCGTATTGATGAATGTAAACCCAAGCTCCTTGGCAATGAGTTTTGCCACGGTGGATTTGCCGGAAGCAGCGGGACCGTCAATGGCGATGGCTGGAGGATTCATACTTGCGCGTATTATAGTGTTTTTTTTCGACCGTGTCGAGCAAAAACGCAGTCAGAAACCCTACTTGGCGCGGCCGGGTGAAGTTGTCGGGGCGGGTGACGAACAAAATGGGAAACTGAAACATTTTGGACTTGTGGACAGCCGCGCGGAAATGGTAAATTATGGGTGCTATAGGGAATGAGACAATACCTGCGATACCTCCTGACTCTGCTGCTGGCGCTGCTGCTGTGCCAGCCTGGTGTCCTTTGTGCCCAGGGAACGTGGACGGTGTCGGAATTAGATGGGGTTGAGTATGTGAAACTCAGTGATGTGTGGCGTTTCTACCGCTTCACGCCGAAGAAAGGCCGCCCGGGTTGCGTTTCCTACGGCAGCGGTAAGCACGTGGTCTCGCTCAAGGCGAACCAGCAGGATTTCTACGTGAATAACTACCGCTATGTGCTTTCTCACCCGGTGCGTGAGGAAGGGGGGGAACTCATGATTTCCTCTGTTGATATGCGCAAGCTGGTTGACCCGGTGCTGCGCCCGCGTTTCTCTGCGCAGAACCGCTTGCGCACGGTGGTGATTGACCCTGGCCACGGCGGACACGATGCCGGCGCGGTGAGCGCTTATGCCAAGGAAAAGGATTTGAACCTGGCTGTGGCCCGCAAGTTGCGCTCCATGCTGGAAAACCAGGGGTATCGCGTGGTGATGACCCGCGATGGTGATTATTTCCTGACGCTGCAGCAGCGCGTTGCCATTGCCAACAGTGTCCCGGATTCCGTGTTTGTGAGTATACATCACAATTCCGGACGCCGCGCTGCCAGTGGAATAGAGACCTTTACGCTGGCTCCTCAGGGAACCACTTCTCCCTTTGCACGTTCCCGGCGGTTTGATGATCTGGCTGGTAATAACCAGGACAGTGAGAATATTGCCCTCGCAACAGCCGTGCACAGTCGGGCCATCCGCAGTTCCGGCGCTATTGACCGCGGCATCCAGCGGGCGCGTTTTTCGGTGCTCTGCACCATTCAGCGCCCAGCGATTCTGTTTGAAGGTGGTTTTGTCTCCAACCCCGAGGAGTGCCGCAAGATGGCAACAAGAGCCTACCAGAACCTGCTGGCGCACAGCATCTGCCAGGGTATCGTCGCCTATAATAACACCGTGTGTAAACCGGCATGCAAGGTAGCGTCCGCAACTTCTGGTTCCGGACGTGTGCGCACCAGTATGTCCGGGGCCCGAGTGAGCTCCTATTCCAGAGAAAAGTGATGTTGTCGCGTGTTGCAAGGAGATGTGGAGTGTTGGCATTACCGGTTTTTCTGGCTCTTGCCCCGGTGGCCTGGGCTAATGCAGATGCGCAGGCCGGGGCTGATAAAGCCGCCCCGGCTGCGGTGAATAACTGGCATGTGCGCGAGATTGACGGTGTGGAATACGTGCCGCTGGAGGATTTGCGCAGCTTCTACAAGCTGATGCCGCTGCAGCCCAAGGGCCGCAAGGTGGCGGGGCAGCGCATGCTGGGCAATGGCGAGGTGGAGCTGGTTTTCGGGCCTGCGCCGCGGGAGCTTTTCATTCAGGGGCGCCTGTGTGCTCTCTCTCATCCTGTGCAGGAGGATGCATCCGGTGATTTGCTGGTGTCGCGCATGGATGTGCTCCAGGTGATTGAGCCGGTGCTGCGTCCTACGTACATTGTCAATCGCCGCGCCGTGCGCACGGTGGTGATTGACCCCGCCCACGGCGGGCATGATACCGGCTCGGTAACCGCTTATGCCCGAGAGGCTGATGTGGCGCTGGCTGTGGCGACCCGCCTGGGGGCAGAGTTGCGCAAGCGTGGCTACGAGGTGCTGCTCACGCAGGAGCAGAATCAATACCAATCTCCCCAGGTGCGTGTGGACAAGGCCAACGAAGCCCCAGCTGCCATTTTCCTCAGTCTGCATCTCAACAGTGGTCGCAGCGATATGAAGGGCGCGCAGACTTACACGCTGGCTCCTTGCGAAAAAAATGAAAAGCCGCTTCCCGGCCATGAGTTCAGCCAGTCGAGCATGGCCCTGGCCATGGCTCTGCAATCGGCCATGGTGGAAAAAGCCGGGGCTGAAGACGGCGGCTGCCGCCGGTCGCATTTCAGTCCGCTCAATTCGCTGCGTTGCCCCTCCGTTATGCTGGAACTGGGCTACGCTACCAACCCGGATGAAGGCACGCGCCTGAGCTCGGAGGAATACCAGCTTAAAGTGGTGAACGCCCTGGCAGATGGCGTGGATGCCTACGCCCGGGTTATGAACCCGGCCACGGTGCTGCAGGTGCAGAAAGCCCCGGTGGTGGAGACTCCGCCGGAGCCGGTCAAGGTTGCGCCTGCTCCCCCGGCTAAGGCTAACCCTGCACCGAAGAAGACGACGCAGCCCCGCAAGAAGGCCTCACGCCGCCGTGCTCCTGCACGCAAACCCGCCAAACCGGCCAAGCCGGCGCGTCGCAATAACCGCCGTCATTGATGGGAGATGTTTTGAAAAGCAGAAAGGGCAGCCGGAGCTGCCCTTTCTTGTGTGTTGCCTGAATGGTGGAAGATTAGTCGATGTTGTCGAAAATCTCCTCCGGCTTGAAGAAGCGCTTGATTTCAGCCTCTGCGCTTTCGGGGGAATCAGAAGCGTGGCAGATGTTGAGCATGCTGTTGGTGCCGAAGTCGCCACGGATGGTGCCTTTGTCTGCCTTCATGGAGTTGGTGGGCCCCAGGATGGTGCGCACGCGGGTGATGACACCCGGGCCGGAAAGGACCAGAGCCACCACCGGGCTGGTCTGCATGAATGCGGAAAGCTTGGGGAACAGGGGCTCGCCATCAATCACCAGGTCAATGATGTGGCCGTAGTGCTCGCGCAGCACGGCCTCGTCCAGCTGCATCATCTTCATGCCGCGCAGGCGGAAACCTTCGCCCAGCAGACGCTGCAGAATGATACCGGAAAGATTCTTGCGGACGCAGTCCGGCTTGAAGAGAATGAGTGTTTTTTCGTCGCGGTTCATGATATGAATTAGGTTGTGTGTGATGCATTCTTACTCCCCCGGGCTCATTCTGTCAAGGAAAAAGCCCGGTGCTTACATGATTTCGCATTGAACAACGGAAGTTGAAAGAGTATACTCCCCGCCAGTAAGATATGAACCACACTCTGCGTTACGAACCGATTCCTGCTTCTTTTTACCAGACGAACCGTGATAAGCTGGCTGCTCAACTGCCTGCTGGCGCGCTCGTTATCGTGCATGCCAATGATATTTACCCCACCAACGCCGATGGTACGCTGGCGCACCACCAGAATGCCAATCTGTTTTACCTGACCGGCATTGACCAGGAGGAAACGGTGCTGCTCATGCGCGTGGGCGAGGCCGGTGAGCATGAGGATACCCTGCTGCTGCGCGAAACGAATGAGAAAATCGTCATCTGGGAGGGCGCCCGCCTGACGGCAGATGCTGCCACGGCCCTGAGCGGGGTGGAGGATGTGCGCTGGACGGATGAGTACAACGCCCTGCTGGCGGAGTGGGTGCCCGCAGCTTCCTCTGTGTGGCTGGAGATGGATAACCACCCCCGCCGTTACACTTATGTGCAGACCCGTAATGAACGCATGTCGGCTGCGCTGCGGGCTTCTTACCCGGATGTTAAGGTGGAATGCCTCTACCCCGTACTTGCAGAGATGCGCCTGGTGAAGAGCGCAGAGGAAATGGTGCAGCAGCGCCGCGCTTGTGAAATCACCGGTGCCGGCTTTGTGGAACTGCTTCCGCAAATCAAGCCCGGCATGGGTGAGTGGGAAATTGAGGCCGCGCTGAGCGCCGCTTACATCCGCCGCCGTGCGCGCAAATTCTCCTTCCTGCCCATCATTGCCAGCGGTGCAGATACCTGCGTGCTGCATTACATCTCCAACCACAAGGAAGTGCAGGACGGTGAGCTGATTCTGCTGGATATCGGCGCAGAATACGGCGGCTATGCCGGTGATATGACCCGCACGGTGCCGGCCAATGGTAAGTTCTCCCCCCGCCAGCGTGCTGTGTATGAGGCGGTGCTCCGTGTGCAGCGCTATGCCATGAGCATCATGCGCCCCGGCCTGGAGAAACAGGAATATGAACGCCTGGTGCGCATCAACATGGCGGCTGAACTGGTGCAGCTCGGCCTGCTCAGCCAGGAGGAGGTTGATGCCCAGCCCGAAAACCCGCTCTGCGTGCGCAAGTACTATATGCACGGTACTTCTCATTCGCTCGGAATTGATGTGCACGATGTCGGCTCCGACACGAAGTGCTTTGCCGTGGGGCAGGTGTGGACGGTGGAACCCGGTATCTATATCCCCGCCGAAAAAATCGGTATCCGTCTGGAGACGGATGTGCTCATCACCGAGGACGGCGTGGAAGACCTCATCCCCAATGCTCCCATTGAGCCGGATGACATTGAAGCCGCAATGGCAAAGTGATATGCAGAGGGCCGCTGGAATCAGCGGCCCGTTTTCTTAAAAATCTTCGAACTTGTATTTGCGCAGTTTCATGAAGGTGGGCGCCGGGCGGCGCGAATCCCAGAACAGCAGAAGCATGGCTCCCAGCAGCAGCAGGCGCATGCCCGTGTCGAAGGGGTAGTTCGTAATTTCATGCATGGAGCCCAGACAGTTGCAGCTCAGCTCCAGCCCGCGCATCCAGGCCTGGAAATACAGCAGCACGAATGTGCCGCACATCACCACGCCCCAGACCGTGGCTCCGCGGTAACTGCGCCGCGTCAGCAGGCAGAAGGCAACCACCAGTTCCATGGCCAGCCCGATGCACGCCAGCGGAAACGAGAAGAATGCGGGCAGAATGCGGCTGCGCGTCAGAAAATCGGCCGTTTCATTCATGCCTGCCAGCTTCTGCAGCCCGGTGATGAGGAAGAATCCCCCCAGGCCTATCCGCAGAATGTTGAGCAGAAGATTAACGAACCGGTTGTATTTCATGCGGGGGAGTCTACACCAGCTTACCGGGCTCTGCAAGCGGAAATAGCCCCATGCCTGAAATAAAAGCTGTGCAATGGTGCGCCTTTATGGTATAAGAACGCTATGAAAATGTGGAAGAATATACTGTTTGCTGTCATGCTGCTGCCGCTGGTTCCTGCCTGGGCTCAGGAGGAAGCCGTGGAGCCCACGGCAGATGAATTGCTTGCCTGCATGCGAGAAATGACGGTGAGCCAGGGAAATAAGGATGTGGCTGGCCGTATTCGCAAGGGCAAACTCAAGATTCCGTTCAGCCTGAGCGTGCGTGGCGATACCCTGGCTTTCCAGTACAAGGAGGGCAGTGCCTGGAAGCGCTTTGATGTGCGTATCAAGGAAGATAAGGTAGACCTTCTCCGGGTGGAAAATGGCAAGGCCGTGGTGATGGCTCCCGCCCAGTATGCCCAGCCTATTGCCGGCACGGATGTGTGCTACGAGGACCTCTCCCTGCGTTTCCTTTACTGGCAAGGTGGCGAGATGGTGGACGCCGGGGCTGATTCCCGCATCAAGGGGCGCGATTGCTACGTGGTGCAGGTGCCCAACCCTACGCCCAAGGTGGGCCAGTTTGCCTGGGTGCGCATGTGGGTGGATAAGGAGAACGGCACGACCTGGCAGATTGATGGCTACGGGGCCGATGGTAAACTCAAGAAGCGTTTTTCCATTACCTCTGTGCAGCGCCTCAGTGATGGTACCTGGTTTTTCAAGCAGATGAAACTGGAAGTCCGCAATCCCCAGAATCCTGAGCGCACCATAGCGCTGGATTATCTGGAGATGGATGACCTTCCCGGTAAGAAATAATGCTCTACCGCGCGTTCCAGCTGCTGGTGGCGCTGGTGCCTCTGGCGGGGTTTGCACTGGCGCTGCAGCCAGTGCAGGAACGCATGTTCGGCGGGCAGGCCACGCAGGGAATCCTGCTGCTGCTGGCAGCGCTCGCCGTGCTGGCAGTGGTTGAGGGGCTGCTCTTCCGCTATTGGATTCTCCCCCGCTGGGGAGATAAGGTGGCAGAGCGGCTCTATGCCGGTTCCTACCTGCCGGAAAACGATGCGCTGGCTCAGCTTGCAGAGCGTATCATGAACGAAAAGGAGCCCGGTTTAATCCCCGCGCTGGAGGAAATGGTGCGCCGCCAGCCGGGGCGGCTCCGCGGGTGGCTGGAACTGGCCCATCTCCAGCAGGAGTTGTTGCAGGATAATGCGGCTGCACTTCGCTCTCTGGAGCAGGGGGCTGCCCGCATGCGCGACCCGGAAGAGGCGGCGCTCCTCCTGTATCGCGCCGGCTCGTTGTGCTGCAAAGTCATGCATGAGCCTGCCGCCGCAGCCCGCTTTTTTGAACTGGCTGCCAGCCGCTATGCAGATACGGCCTATGGCCGCCAATCTGCAACTTTTCTAAAATCGCTCCATCAGCATTAAATGGCTGGTGTTTAATGGTTTACGGTGGAAAATATGCCGACGCTGCAGTTTTGGGCGTTTTTATTTCTTTGCGTTGTGTTTGATTAGGCTGCAATGGATTGTGATGCCGGGGCGTTTTGCCGGTTGCATTATGGATGCTCTGTCACTACCATTGCTGCACCCCTATGATTTTCTCCCGAAAAGAGAATAAGAAAATGCCCAACTACAATGAAGAACCACTTACCGTAAGGCAAGGAGGTGCCTCATGTTAGGCCCTCATTCTTTGCCTCGAACCCTGCTGGGGGTGGGTGGTGCGAGACTAATAGATATGCCGGGTGTCCGTTACCCGGAATCGATGTTGCATGGACGCCGCGGCTCTGATGAAAGCAGCGGAAAAGCGTATGCTTTGCCGCCAGCCTGGGGAATGAGTTCCCGCCAGGCTGCAGAGGCGCTGGGAGTCTCCGTGCGTACGGCAAGAGCTTTGCTCAACAGGCATAAGGCGCGTTACCGCCTGGTGCTTCAGCGCGGTCGCCCAGCGTGTCTGTATTGGGAAAGAAGTGTGGTGAAACGTCTGCTGGCATCGCGTATGCCTCTGGTGAGGAAAATTCCGGCAAAACTCTGTTCTGCTGCTGAGGCCTGCTGTATTCTGATGGTTGCGCGCAGTACCTTGTTTCGTTATGTGAAACAGGGAGCGTTGCAGGAATACAAAATCAGGTATGCCACAGATAGCGGGGTGCGCCTTCTGTCGCATTATCTGAGGGCAGATGTACGCCGGCTGGCAGCCCGCCGCAATGCGGCCCGGGTGCGCGCCCTATCCATGCAGCAGGAGCGTTTGAAAAGGGTGTGGAATGGGCGTATCTCGTCACCGTATATCCCTAAAAGCTAGAAAGTTAGCTTGCTATTTCCTGCTCTGCCGCAGAGAATGGTCGGCATGCAGAAGAGTGTATCAGACCAGGTGGTGGAAATGTTGGTGTCCGCCGGAGTCCGCCGTATTTTTGGTATGGCGGGTGACGCGTTGCACCCGTTCATGGAGGCGTTGCAGCGTGATGCCCGCATCCGCTGGGTACATGTGCGCCATGAGGAAACCGCCGCCTTTGCGGCCAGTGCAGAGTCTCAGCTCACAGGTGAGCTTGCCGTGTGCTGCGGCAGTTGCGGGCCTGGCAATATGCATCTCATCAATGGTCTGTATGATGCCTGCCGCTCTGCCGCTCCGGTGCTTGCCATAGCTGCTCATCTGCCGACCTTGCAGATTGGTACGCACTATATCCACGAAACGCACCCCACCTTCTTTTTCCGGGAATGCGCGGCGTATGCCGAGCTGGTGAGCCGTCCGCGCCAGCTTCCGCCGGTACTGGCTGAGGCTATGCGGACCGCTCGCGCGCGGCGCGGTGTGGGTATGCTGGTGCTGCCGGGAGACGTGGCCGGCATGCCCTGCGTGGAGGATGCGGCCGAGAGCCCGGTATTGCCTCCGGTGCCGCCACTGCTGCATCCCGGCGCAGGGGTGATACCACGCATGGCCGATATTCTGGGGAGTTCCCAGCGCATTACCTTTTTGTGTGGCATAGGCTGTGACGGGGCGGAGAAGGACATTGTGGCACTGGCCAGGCATCTGCAGGCACCGGTGGCTTATACGCTGCGCGCCAAGGACTTGCTGGAGAAGGATAACCCCAACGCCGTGGGAATGACCGGGTTGCTGGGCTGGGGGGCCGCTGTGCATGCCGTGCTCGATTGCGATGTGCTGGTCATGTGGGGCACGGATTTCCCCTATCGTGATTTCCTGCCTCGCCGTGTCCGGGTGATTCAGGTGGATACCGATGCCGCCGCCCTGGGGCGCCGCGTTCCGCTGACGCTGGCCGTGCAGGCAGATGCCGGGGTGGCGGCCCGCCAGCTGTTGCGCGTGGTGCCGCCGAACCAGTCCGATGATTTCCTGCGCTCCATGCTCAATTACCATGCCCGCGAGGTTGCCGCCATCAGCCAGTGCCTGCGCGTGGTGGATGAAGAGGCGCCCTTGCGGCCGGAGCTGCTGACCCGCCTGGTGAGCGACCACGCAGAACCCGATGCTGTTTTTACCGTGGATACGGGAACGCCAGATATCTGGTGCGCGCGCTATTTGCAGGCGAATGGAACGCGGCGTGTTCTGGGTTCGTTCAACCACGGTTCCATGGGCTGCGCGCTTGCCATGGCCATTGGGGCAAAGGCGGCATTCCGCACCCGGCAGGTCATTGCCATGTGTGGAGATGGCGGCATCTCCATGCTGGCGGGGGATTTGCTCACCTTGCTGCAGGAGGGGTTAGCCGTCAAGGTGCTGGTGTACAATAATTCCGAGCTGGATTACGCTGCCATTGAACAACTGCGCGCGGGGATTCATTCGCCTGTGGGCACGGCGCTGCGCACCACCAGCTTTGCCGCTGTGGCACGCGCCATGGGGATGCGCTCCTGGCGGGTTTCACGGGTGGATGAGGCGATCCCGGCCATTAAGGCATGGCTGGCCGCAGATGGCCCGGCCCTGCTGGATGCCGCGGTAGACCGCCATGCCATGCCGCTGCCGCCCGGGCTCACGTTCATGGAAGGTCTGGGGTACTGCAAGAGCCTGGGGGAACAATCAGCCCACGCCGCGCTCGATACCGTCAAACGCCTCCTCTTCGGCAACAGAAATTTCTTTTGTTAGTCTTTCTTCCTCCTTCCGTCCGCTCCGCAGGAGCGGATATCGTCTGAGCCGCAGGCTCAGATATCGTCGGCCGCAAGGGCGATATCGTCCGGGCAACGCCCGGATATCGTTTCCAATGATGCAAGGCGTTATCCTTTCCCAATCATTGGGAAAAAGCGAACCCGAGCTTGATGAGGAGAACGAAATCCTTGCCCTGGCGGGCAAGGACGAAATCCACGCTGCGCATGGACGATATCTGCGGCGATGCCGCAGACGATATCCTCCCGTTGGTCGGACTTAAATATACTTACGCTCTTTGAAAAGGTGGGCGCGGAGCGGATCTGTGGCGGCCATGTGGGTGTAGCCGATGGCGAGGGCATCGGCGGCATCGGGGGCGGGCGTTTCGGTGAGCGAGAGCAGGGCGCGCATCATGAATGCCACCTGCTGCTTGCCGGCGCCGCCGCGGCCCACTGTGGCCAGTTTGACGCAGGTGGGCGGGTATTCCATAATCTGCAGTCCGTATTTAGCCGCAGCCAGCACTGTGGCGGCGCGGGCTGAGCCCATGGTGATGGCGGTGCGGTGGCTCTGCACATAGATGATGCCCTCGATGGCCAGTTCATCGGGCTGCCATTTTTCGATGAGGGCGCACACGTGCTCGTGAATCGCCAGCAGACACTGGCTCTGGCTGAGCCTGGCGGGCAGGGAGAGCGTGCCGTACTCCAGCGCACGCGGGGCGCGGTAATCGCCTTCGATTACCGCGTAGCCCGTGTTGCGGATGGCCGGGTCTATGCTGACAACGCGCATGACCGTGGTTCAGCGGCGGCGGCGCTTGGGAGCCGCGGGGCGCGGTTTGCGCACCGGGCGCACCGGGCCGTCCTCCAGCAGGGCGGTATAGGCGTAGTTGAAACCGTCCAGCTTGCGGCGGGCAATCTTGCGGTTGATGAAGATTTCCACGCTCTTGGCAAAGTCGACTTCATCGGCCGTGAGGAGGGTGAAGGCATCGCCGGTGGATTCGGCGCGGCCCGTGCGGCCAATGCGGTGTACGTAGTCCTCCGGGTTTTCCGGCACGCGGTAGTTGATGACGTGCGTCACGCCGTTGATGTCGATACCACGGGCGGCCACATCGGTGGCTACCAGGATGCGGAACTTGTCCTCCTTGAATCCCTTGAGCGCGGCCATTCGTTCTTTCTGGCCGATGTCGGAGTGCATGACCGTCACTTCATCCTTCCACCCGGCGTTAGCCAGCATGGTGCCCACGGAGTCGGCCTCCTTGCGGGTACGGGTGAAAATCATGAGGTTCTGGAAATCCGTGGCTTTGACGAGGGCGAGCAGCAAATCGTCACGCTGGTCAAGCCCCACCGGGTAGAATGCGTGGGAAATCGTGCTGGCCACTTCCCGGCGTGCAATGGCAATTTCCACCGGGTCGGTCAGGCACCACTTGGCAAAGCCCTGCAGAATCTGCGGCATGGTGGCCGAGAAGAAGAGCGTCTGGCGTCCCTCCCAGGGGCAAAGGTTCACAATCTTGCGTACAATGGGCAGGAATCCCATGTCCGTCATGCGGTCCACTTCGTCCAGCACCAGGGTCTTGATGGCCTTGAACTTCATGTTGCCGCGGTAGAAATGGTCAATCAGGCGGCCGGGGGTAGCCACAACCACATCCACGCCCTTCTTGAGCTCCTCGGTCTGGGCGCCGTAGCCCACGCCGCCGTAAAGCAGGCCCACCTTGATATCGGTGTGCTTCGCATAGGTGCGGAACGATTCGGCCAGCTGGTCTGCGAGCTCGCGTGTAGGCTCAAGCACCAGCACCTGGGGCTGCCCGGTGTGGGTGATGTTGTTGAGCAGGGGCAGGGTGAATGCGGCAGATTTGCCCGTGCCGGTCTGGGATGCGCCAATCACATCCTTCCCCTGCATAATCTGGGGAATAGCCTGCTCCTGAATCGGGGTCGGGTTCTCATAGCCGCAATCCTTCACGGCTTCCAGAATGGGGGCGGAAAGCCCCAGTTCTTCGAATGTCATCTTCGTTTCCGTTGTCGTTTGTTGTGTAAAATCGTCCATACCCGGTATCAGCAGATATAGGGATTGTTAAGCTGCTCTTCGCCAATGGAACTGGCGGGGCCGTGTCCGCTGTTCACCGTGGTCTGCGGCGGCAGGGGCATCAGGTGCTCCTGGATGCCTCGCACCAGGGTGCTCATGCTGCCGCCGGGGAAATCCGTGCGTCCCACGCTGCCGGCAAACAGAATGTCGCCCACAAAAAGCTCATCGTCTCCGGGCAGGTAATAGGCGGCGCCATCAGTGGCGTGCCCGGCTATCGGGAATACCTCCCATTCCATCCCGGCCCAGTCGGCCTTTTTCGGGGCTGTGCCCAGCACATCATCCACCACATAGGGTGCTACCGGCGGCAGTCCCCAGGCACCAGCAGCTTCTTCCAGTGTCAGCTTGCGGCTGTAGGGCGCCACCGCAACAATGCGGCAGCCGGTGCGTTCCTTCAGTTCTGCGGCTCCTTCCACGTGGTCGAAATGCTGGTGCGTGAGCAGGAGGTGCGTCAACTTTGTGCCAGCGGGCAGCTGGCGCTGCACCCAGGCAGCCATGCCCAGCGGGGCATCCACCGCCACATAGCCCCCGGTCCCTTCAATCAGGTAGCCATTGCACCCCACGGAACCACCGGTGTAAACCTGTATTTTTCTGCTCACGCGCGCATTGTACACGCTTTCATGGCATTTGGCGAGCCGAAAGTGAGGCAGTACACCTGGCGTGGCGTATCAAATCGTGTTGCCAAAGCTGGCGCAGAGCAGACACCAGGCCATGAGCTGCCCCGCCAGCGCGTATGCAACCACGGCCAGTGCACCCGCCAGCCAGGTGCGCGGCCAGTTCAGCATCTGGAACAGGCGCGATACCGCCATCGTGCTGGCCAGAATCCCGACCAGCTGGAAAATCCCTGCCATGGGCAGGCCGGTGCCGAGTTGCGCAGCGGCAAAACCGCCGAGCATGGAAAGCACGGCGGCCAGCACCATTTCCACCAATGCGCAGGCCATGGAGTTTTTCCAGCGGTGCAGGGCATCTGCCGCATAGAATGCCAGCGCCAGCAGCAGCCAGGTCAGCAGACAATACAGCAGCACATACCAGAGCTCATTATTGCACAGGGGAATCATAGCAAAGGGGAGGATGCTGCCGCACCTCCTCCTGTTCGCTGATTGTTAGTGTGTATCAGCGCCGCATGTTCTGCACCGAAAGCCCGCGCACGGTGTCGCGGAACACCTGCAGCGTCTCGCCTGCCTTCGTCTGGTTGCAAATCATGGCAAAACTGCCATCCTGGCTGACCAGGATGGAATCTGCCTGGGGCAGCAGCAATTCCTTGATGGCGGATTCCGGCGTACCGCTTTCGCTCGGGCGGGTCAGCACGCGCACCAGATTCTCAACCGTGGCCTCATGGCCTGCCTGTTGCAGTAAATCCTGCAGGGCTGCCTGCAGACATTCCAGCACGGCGCCATTGTTCTGGCGGAATCCGGTCAGTTCGGTTTCCAACTCCCACATGACCTCGTTGGGCAGGGTGCTGCGCTGAAGTACGGGCAGACCGTCATCGGCATGCGCGGCGGCCAGAAAAAGCAGGGGAATGAACAGTTTGGTCATCATCTGGAGGGTGAGCTCATACTGCCAGAGCCGCCCGATTCTGTCAATGCAATTCTGCGCTTGTATCCCAGTGCCAAATGTGCTACAACTACCCGCGTGAATTCAACCGCGGCAGAGCTGGGCCCGCTTGTGTTCCGCTTCCTGGAATACCTGGAAGCGGAGCGGAATGCCTCGCCCCGCACGGTGGAGGCGTATCATCGCTCGCTGCAGTTGTTCCGCCGCTGGGCGGGGGAGGATTTTGAGGCATGGGAGCGCTGCGGGGCAGATGTGTTCCGCTCCTGGCTGTATGAAGCGCTGAACGAACAACTCAAGCCCTCTACCATACGCCTGCGCTTTGCCGCCCTGCGTTCGTTTTATGAATACCTGATGCGCCGCGAGGGACTGCAGGCCAGTCCCCTGGCCGAAGTGAGCCTGCCCCGCGCCTCCCAGAGCCTGCCGGTGCACCTTTCCCTGCACCAGATGGAGGAACTCCTGGCTCTGCCGCTGCGGATTCCGCCCGATAAGAAGAGCCCCGCATGGCTGCCGCACCGCGATGTGGCGATTCTGGAGCTTTTTTACTCATGCGGCATGCGTCTGAGCGAACTGGTAGCGCTCGACGCAGATTCCCTGCGCCCGGGGGAGAACTGCATCCGGGTACTGGGTAAAGGGCGCAAGGTGCGGCTGGTGCCCGTGGGCGATTATGCACGCGAAGCCGTGGAGCGCTACCGCGAGATGGCCGGGGTGCAAGGCCGCGAGCCGCTTTTCATCAGCCGCCTGGGCAAGCGCATGAGCTGCCGCAGCGTGCAGCTCATGCTGGATAAATACCTGCGTGTTTCGGACTTGCCCTTCCACATTTCACCGCACAAACTGCGGCATACCTTTGCCACGCATCTCCTCGATGCCGGGGCTGATCTGCGCGCGGTGCAGGAGCTGCTGGGGCACAGTTCACTTGCCACCACGCAGATATACACGCACGTGACCCGGACCCGCATGCAGCAGGTATACCGCCAGGCCCATCCCCGCGCCGGGTGGAACGAGGAGTAAGGGAGAGTGAATAGTGATTAGTGATTAGTGATTAGTGATTAGTGAATAGTGATTCTTAATCACTGGTTCTGATTCCTGTGGTCGGGAAGCGGAGGTCATTGCGGGCAAAGCGGCGCAGCTGCTTCATGGCCCGTTCCCGGGAACCGAACAGCTCTTCCAGTGAAAGCTTTTCCTCCTCCGGAACCTGCAGCTTATGCTGCAGCACCACCAGCAGGCAGCGCAGCGAGGGAGAGCGGTGCCGCTCTTCCCGGTATAGCTCGCGCCCCAGCTTCCAGGCTTCTTCCTCTCTGCCGCGGATGCGGCACAGATTATAAAACTCCCAGCGGCGGTACATGGGAGAGGCCCCCAGCGCCACCGCCCGGCGGTAATCTTCCACCGCCCGGCTGAAATTCGTCCGGCGGGCCAGGTCCTCATCAAACGCCCCCATCTGCAGCCAGAGCAGGGCGCTCTGCGGGTTGTTGGCAATCCCTTCCTGCAGGAATCGCTCGGCGGCATCCAGATACTCCTTGTTCTGCATGGCCCGCTCGTGCTCGCCGCCAGTCTCCCGGCTGTTCACCCAGGCCACGGCATTGGTGCCCATATCCCGTGCGGCGCGGATCCAGTAATTCACCCGCTGCGGGCACAGCGTAGTAATCTGCTCCCAGCGGCGGCGGGCACGCGGCCAGTCCTGCTCAATCCACGCATTTGTGGCATCGACACACAGCATCTCGGCAGCGAAGGTGCGCAACCCGCCCAGCGCAAACAAGGCCAGCTTCTGAGAAAGCGCATCCGTCTGCCCATAATCCGGGGCAGGCAGCAGCAGGCGGGCGGCCTCCTCCTGCTGCTGCACGCGCTGTTCCAGCGGCTGCAGCGCCAGACCGGCTGCCACAAGCAGACCCAGAGCCCCGCACATGCAGAGCCCCCTGCGCACAGCACTGGACGGATTCAAGCTCATGCCCGGCCCAACTGCTTGCGAATATCGGCGGCCAGCTGTTCCCAGTGCGGCACGCTCACCCCGGCCTCGCGGGCTCGCTCCAGCGTGCTCCCCCAGATGGCCTCATACTCAACCGGGCGCCCGCGCTGCAAATCCACCGCGCTGCTCGGCACAAACTCTCCCATGATGCGCGTCCGTTCCATCTGGTACTGCACAATATCCATCGGCAGCGGGAACCCGCGCTTCTCTGCCGCAGCGCAGACCTCCCTCATCACCTCTTCGGCTCGCTCCGGCTGCCCCGGCATGGTGAAAAGCTTCTTCACGCTGATGCCGCCATGCGCCACGCACAGCCCGTTGAACGGAATATTCCAGGTCAGCTTGCACCACTGAATCTGCTCCGCGTGCTCAAAGGCAGAGGAAACAATGCGCGCCTGCTCAAACACAGCGGCCAATTCCCTGGCGCGGATAATTCCCGATTCCGAGCTCACAAAGGGCGCAAACTGGATGTCTCCGCCCTCCAGATGCCGGATTCGCCCGGGTTCATCCATCATGCAGCACACAAAACAAAGGCCGATATACACCCGCGCGGCATCCACGAAAGCCGAAATGGCCTCGGCATTGCCCATGCCGTTCTGCAGCGTCAGCACTTCCGTGTTGTCGCTCACCAGGGCGGGGAGGTAATCCCCCAGCTGAGCATTGCTCGTGGTCTTCCAGCACACAATTGCTAAATCAACCGGGCCGCATTCCTCTGCACTCTGGCACACCTGCACCTGCGGCAGGTGAATATCCCCGTGCACGCTCTCCACATGCAGCCCCTCCGCCTTCAGCGGTTCACAGACCGAGCGCCCGATAAAACACACATCGTGCCCCGCTTCTGCCAGCCGCGCTCCGTAATAGCACCCAAGCGCTCCAGCCCCTAAAATGGCAATCTTCATGCCTCTAGACTAGCATTTGTGCGCCATTCTGGCAATAAAAAAGCCTGTACACGCATTTTAGCCTTGCAATCAGCTCATAAAAACGCTATTTAGAATCCACTTATTCAACCCGGGCGGGTCTGTTTGCCTGCCCTACAAACCTAACACAGAACCACCATGGGTCAACAACATCGTAAGGAGACGAAGCGTCGCCGCCGCACCGCCTACATCAAGCGCCAGAAGGAAATCGCCAAGAACAGCAAGAATACCACTCCTGTTCAGATGGCCAAGAAGGTTTCCAAGGACTAATCTTCGTCTCAGCTATAAACTGACTTCTGAAACCGGCAGCCTGATTTTCAGACTGCTGGTTTTTCTTTTTTACACATTCAGCCGCCATTATTTTCTTGTCGCGCCGGGTGGTGCTTGTTAAACTGGAGAGCGTATGAAAGCTTTATTGATAAACGGAAGTCCCCATGCCAATGGAAACACCTTCCAGGCGCTGGAAATGGTGGCAGAGGGCGTGCACACCGCTGGTGTGGAAACCGAAATAGTGCAGATTGGCACTGCCCCGGTGCAGGGCTGCATCGGCTGCCGCGCCTGCCTCAAAACCGGACGTTGCGGCATGAACGATGCCCTGTACAACCACATCTACGACCAGCTCGATGAAATCGGCGGTATTGTCATCGGCAGCCCCACCTACTTTGCCGGACCGAACGGCGCGCTCTGTGCCCTGCTGGACAGGCTGTACTATTCCGCCGGCGCTAAGCTGGCCTACAAACCCGGAGCCACCATAGCCGTGGCGCGCCGTGGTGGTGCCAGCACCACGCTCGACCGCCTCAACAAATACATCACCTACAACAATCAGCCCCTCGTCAGCTCCTTCTACTGGAACATGATATACGGCATGCGCCCCGGAGAGGTGCATGAAGATGCCGAAGGCGCCCAGACCCTGCGCCACCTGGGGCAGAATATGGCATGGATGATGCAGTGCGTGGCCGCCGGCCCGGCGCACCCCACTCTGGCCGAACCCCGCGCCTGGACCCACTTCATCCGCTGATTTTCTCCTCCTGCATGACAAACCCTGCATCATTTTTCGCTTGCAACTCCCCCACCTATTCTGTACACTCCCTGTGGGGCTGTAGCTCAGCGGTTAGAGCAG
>JAFYRS010000077.1 GCA_017546845.1 Akkermansia sp. | reverse complement strand
GGGCCTCGCCATGAACCTGGAAGAGCATGAAGTGGGTGCCGTGCTTATCGGCAATGCCACATCTCTGAAGGAAGGCGATACCTGCAAGACCACCGGCCGTCTGCTCCAGGTACCGGTAGGCCCCGGCCTACTCGGCCGCGTGGTGGACACCCTGGGTAACCCGCTGGATGGCAAGGGCCCGATTCAGGCCACCACCTATTACCCCGTGGAAAAGATTGCCTCGGGCATCATCTCCCGCCAGGGCGTGAACCAGCCGGTGCAGACCGGCATTCTGCCCATCGATGCCATGATTCCCATCGGCCGCGGCCAGCGCGAACTCATCATCGGCGACCGCTCCACCGGCAAGACCACCATTGCCACCGATACCATGATTGCCCAGGCCCAGCAGAACAAGCTGGCCGAACAGGGCAAGCTGCCGGGTCACCGCCCGCTGTACAGCATCTACGTGGCCGTGGGTCAGAAGCGCGCCACCGTCTCCCGCCTGGTGGCCAAGCTCGAGGAAGCTGGCGCCATGGAATACAGCATCGTGGTGGTGGCCTCCGCCTCCGACAGCGCCGCCATGCAGTACCTTGCCCCCTACGCCGGTTGCGCCATGGGTGAATACTTCATGGACCAGGGGCAGGATGCCCTCATCGTGTACGATGACCTCTCCAAGCACGCTGTGGCCTACCGCCAGGTGTCCCTCATCCTGCGCCGCCCCTCCGGCCGCGAAGCCTACCCCGGTGACGTGTTCTACCTGCACTCCCGCCTGCTGGAGCGCGCCGCCCGCATCAACAGCGAAGGTGGCCGAAAGGGTGGTTCGCTGACCGCCCTGCCCATCATCGAAACCCAGGCAGGTGACGTTTCCGCCTACATTCCCACGAATGTGATTTCCATTACCGACGGTCAGATTTTCCTGGATACCGACCTCTTCTACCAGGGTGTGCGCCCGGCCATCAACGTGGGTATCTCCGTATCCCGCGTAGGTTCCAGCGCCCAGACCCAGATTGTGAAGAAGCTGGCCGGTTCCGTGAAGCTCGACCTCGCCCAGTTCGAAGAACTCCAGGCTTTCGCCCAGTTCGGTTCCGACCTGGACGCCGCCACCAAGGCCAAACTGGAACGCGGTCGACGCATTGTAGAGCTCTTCAAGCAGGGGCAGTATGAGCCCAAGAGCCTCGGCATCGAAGTCATCAACCTCTACGCCATCCAGCGCGGCTTCCTCGATGATGTGGCCGTGGACAAGATCCAGTCCGTGCGCCGCCAGCTGGAGGAAGAAGCCACCGTCAACGGTGCTGCCCTGCTCACTAAGATTGAAGCCGAAAAGGCGCTTACGCCGGAAATCGACGCTGCGCTCAAGGACTTCATGACCGCTTTCAAATCCCGCCTGAAGTAACACACCATGGCAAGCCTGAGAGACATCAAACGCCGCATCAAGTCGGTACGCAACACATCGCAGATTACCAAGGCGATGCAGATGGTTGCGTCTGCCAAGATGCGCCGTGCTCAGGAGCTGGCATTGAAAGGGCGTGTCTATATCCGCGCCCTGTCGCGGGTATTCAAGCACCTGCAGGAATCCATTGCCGAGGGTTCTGTCCAGCTCATGGAGAAGCGCGAAAGCGGCAAGCAACTCGTTATTGTGGTGAGCACCGACCGCGGCCTCTGCGGCGGGTTGAACACCAACCTCTTCAAGGAGGTGCTCACCCAGTGCCCAGCCGAAGCAGACTACCTCACCATTGGCGCCAAGCTCAATCCGCAGTTTGCCCGTGTGGGGCGCAAGCTCGTGGCCTCCTTCGCCATTGGTGATACGGTGGAGGAAGCAGAGATGAAGGCCATCTTGGACTTCATCCGCAAGGGATTCATGGATGGCACCTACAACCGCGTGACGGTGGTCTACCAGAAGTTCATCAACATCATGGTGCAGCGCCCGCAGGTGGTGGATATCCTGCCCATCAAGCCGGAAGACCTGCTCAAGCTGGCTGAGGAAGCAGCCGATGAGGAACACGGCGATTACCTGCTGGAGCCCAGCCCCACAGAGCTGCTCAAATCCATTCTGCCGCTGTACTTTGCCAACCTGCTCACCCAGATGGTGCTGGAAGGCAAGGCCTCCGAGCAGTCAGCCCGCATGGTGGCCATGAAATCTGCCACGGAGAACGCCAAAACCCTCATCGGCGAGCTCACGCTGGAGTACAACAAGGCACGCCAGGCCCAGATTACCAACGAGCTTCTCGAAATCACCACGGCCATGAAAGCCATGGAGTAACCCCCATTCTCATTCAACAATTTTCAAAAACAACTTATTCTTAGTATGAACACAGGTAAAATCGTGCAGATTATCGGCGCCGTGGTAGACGTCGACTTCTCGCAGGCAGAGATGCCCGCCATCTACAACGCCCTCACCGTGGATTATGAAATCGACGGCAAGCCCACCCAGCTGGTGCTGGAGGTAGAGCAGCACCTGCCCGACGGCTGGGTGCGCACCGTGGCCATGAGCACCACCGACGGCTTGAAGCGCGGCATGGAGGTCATCGACACCGGTGCTCCCATTTCCGTGCCCGTTGGCCCCAAGGTGCTGGGCCGCATCTTCAACGTGCTGGGCGAGACCGTGGACGAAAAGGGCCAGCTGGACGGCGTGAAGCGCTACCCGATTCACCGCGATGCCCCCACGCTGGAGGAACAGTCCACTTCCTCCGAGGTGCTGGAATCCGGCATCAAGGTGATTGACCTCATCTGCCCCTTCCTGAAGGGCGGTAAGGCCGGCTCCTTCGGTGGTGCAGGCGTGGGCAAGACCGTGCTCATCATGGAGCTCATCAACAACATCGCCAAGGCTCACTCCGGTCTGTCCGTGTTCGCCGGTGTGGGTGAACGCACCCGCGAAGGCAATGACTTCTACATGGAAATGAGCGAATCAGGC
>JAFYRS010000076.1 GCA_017546845.1 Akkermansia sp. | reverse complement strand
AGGTTTCACCTTGGATTTTCCGGCTCATTGATTATCAACATCTGACGCGCGCAGCACCCACTTTTGCAAGAACACCGCTTGATTTCCTGCAGAGCAATGCCCGCACCGTATGCGGTTGGTTGATATGCACAAAATAAAGAGGACAATTTAAAAGCCTGCTGCGCCAGTGTATGAATAGCGGCTTTACCTCCAGAAATCCCCTCGAAAAGCGAGGGGATTTCTGGAGGAAGATTTTTTTACAGCTGCTGCTGGGCAGCGGGAGCCGGAGCCGCGGGAGGAGGCGGCGGCACTGGAGCCACAGCCTTGCGGATATTGTTGAGCGCATCGAAGAGCGGGCTCACGGCATCGCTCCCCACGAGGATGTGCGGGAACTTAATCTTATCGAGGTTGCGGATAGTTTCCACGCGGATGATATTCTCACCAATGGCCTCATTGAGGGCCTTCTTACCGGCAGCCTCCAGAATCATACCTTCCGATTCAGCCCTCTTCATGGCCACGATGGCGGCAGCCTCCTGCTGCTTGGCGTAGAGCTTGGCATCTGCCTCTGCCTTGGCACGCAGCAGTTCACCCTGCGCCTCCTGGTTCACACGGTTAGCCTTGGCGCGGCCTTCGGCCTCTGCAATCTCCTCAGAACGCTTGGCAATTTCCAGCATGATGGCCTGGCGCTCGTATTCCTGCGTGGCCTCCACCTTCTTGGTGATGCCGGCGGTCACACTTTCCGGCGGCAGCGTGGAACCGATGGTCACCGATTCCACAATAAAGGGCGTGCCCTCCAGCTGCTTGCGGAGGCTAGCCTCCACCATCTGCGTAATCTCGGGAATCTTGGACGGAGCCTCCAGCCCGCGGAACTGGGCAATAGCCGTGCGCACCGCAGTACGGAACGGCTGGCAGATAAAGGAATCATACGCATCCTTGGCAATTTCGTCCGGGTTGTTCGGCACATCGGCAATAGCGCCGTAGTTTTCCACGAACTCCTTGACCTTGTTCGCATCGATGCGGTACACAAGGTACGCCTCCGCCTTCATCTTGAGCTGGTCTGCCGCGCGGATATCATCGAACATCTCCGTCATGGTATACGGGGTCACGCAAATCGGAATGGATTTCTGGCGCCACACATAGCCCGTGCCGCCCGGCCCCTTGATGACACTGCGGAATTCCTTAATACCGAAAATCGGGTTGGTGTACACGTAGGCAGCATAGCCGCCGTCCACTTTCTCATTGGAGCAATTCATAGCCACAAACAGGCCAGCGCCGCCCAATATCATCAGCGCGCCGACTCCGATGCTCGACCACAGCCCCATTCTCTGGGTAGTTGTATATACTTTAGCCATGCCATTTTTCTACCATAAAACAGCCGGAGTTGTCAATCGCCAAGTTTTCTCCTCTCTCCACCACCCCATCCCGGCGCGTCAGCACCGGGATTTCATACCGCGCAGCGGTATTTCATCCATGGCGCAGCCATGGATTTCATCCGGCAACGCCGGATTTCATACGCCCGCCAGGGCGTATTTCATTGAGCACCGCGCCAGCGGTGCGACCGCTACTCATCCCCCCCCTCACACGCGCGCGCGCATATTCTCTTTTCTTTTCACACATGGCGGCATTTTTCCCGCCCATTCAGACATCTTTTCTATCTTTTTGTGTCATTTTGCGTCTTAATATCGCCCACAAAACCCAAAGATTCCCAATTTCAGACTTTCTTTGCTTAAAATTCACCAAATTTCGCCCAGATTCTAGAGTATAGTCTACTTTTTCATCTTGACCCCACTCTAGTTTTCGGGTAGACTGAGTGCGGAGCCGGGTCAGGAGGTTTTATTCTGAACCAACCGGCGACAGGTTCCCAACCAAACCAATACACACAACAACACACTATATGAAAAAGAGCCTTATCACAATGATGGCCGCCGCCATGATGAGCCCCGCTTTCGCAGGCGACGCCACCACAGACTCCTTCCAGGTTTCTCAGCCCTCTCAGGATTTCAAGCGTCTCAGCGGCGCCGTTCATGTAGGCGCAGCCACGGCCTACACCATTCACGGCTATGTTCCCACCACCAAGGCAGTCCAGGGTGAGGGCTGCGGCATGGGTGCCGTCCAGCTCAGCTACGATTTCGGCAAGGAAGGCGCATGGAGCTATGTCGGCGCCGTTTCCTACCGTGCCCCCTTCTCCGGCCACACACTGTATGGCAACCCCACGATGAACCGCGAGCAGTTTGCCGGCGTGATGGCAAACAAGTATCCCGCTCTTGCCCCGCACTTACCCTCCGATTATTCTCAGGCTGCTTTCCAGGATGCAAACCTTCCCGTGGTGGGCAATCTGGAAGAAGCATACCAGGCTAACAAGAAGATGGGCTACAAGAACATCGAGAACGAATTCATCGTGCGCAACGGTCTGAAGTACACCCGTGATCTGTGGAACGTATCCTTCGGTCATGACCTCATCCAGGGCGGCATCGCCGGTGTGGTAGCCAAGCACTTCGACCTCGAAAACCACTCCCGCATGCAGCAGGTATGGGTAAACGGTGAAATCACCCCGGTTGCCTGGTTCTCTGCCGACGTGAACGTGGCCCGTACCTTCGCCAACGTGTCCGGCTGGTGGATTGAAGCCCACGCCCGCCTCAAGGCGCCCATCATCGGCAGCCCGGAAGACATCAAGGTGGCCGGCATCCTCGAACTGGGCGGCAGCTTCACGGATGGCTTCTACAAGTACCGCCACAACGCCTGCGACAACGGCGTGCAGGCCTACTGGGTGAAGTTCTCCACCCCCTGGTTCGTGAACGAAGCCAAGAACTTCATCCTGACTCCCTCCGTCAGCTTCAACTGGCTGGGTACCGGCGGCCGCCAGGCCAACAAGCAGTCCCACGCCAAGGTATTTGGTGAGAACTACGTACCGTTCCGCGACTTCGCCATCGTGGGCGATATCACCGCCACCTACAAATTCTAATCAAACCCGGCGTTTTAAGCTGGAAATAACGCAGACAATATGCTAGCATAAAGTCTGTGGGCAAAAGCCGCCCGCTGCAACAAGCCAGACGGGCGGCTTTTTCAGCCAACTCAACCTACTGCGAAACACAAACGCTTTTCCCCAAACAAACATATGGTCAGCCTGCTGAGTCTCAAAGGAAACCCGGTGCACGTCACCGGCGAAGAAAACATTGTAAGCCCCGGCTTCTACATGCCGAACCGCATGAGTGTGGCCGTGGGCAAAGCGCTGCACAAGCTGCTGGACGGCAAGGTGTGCTACCTGGTGGACCCCACCTTCCCGCCGCACCCGGAAATCATGGAGTACCTTACCAAGAAGAAGGTGCACATTGAGTACTTTGATTTCCGCCACACCACCTCCCGCGCCGTGCGCGAGCAGATTCTGGACCAGATGCACCAGGGCAACAGCGTGGTGTTCCTGCCGGGTCTGGTCAGCAAGCCGCGCGGCTGCCACGCAGACGTGCCCTCCCCCTTCCTCTCCACCGTTGGCAGCCTGCACATCTCCCCCGTGCCGGTATTTGTGGGGTACTACGCCGACTCGGTCAACGACCTGTTCCGGAGTGAGCCCAAGGCCGGCTACAGCGAGGAGCTGAGCATTCTGCCGCAGCTGCACCCCGGCCCCAAGACCGGTGAGCGCCTGCTTTCTGCCTGGCTGCAGCGCAGCTCTGAAATCTACTCTGCCCAGCCGCTGCTGCGTGGTTCACTCGCCACAGCCCTGGTGAAATCCATGAAGGCCAACCCCAAGGCCGAAATCATTGACGGGCTGACACACACCACCCTGCCGTTCTTCAAGGTGCTGGGTGTCTCCATGACCGTGGCCAAGCTCCTCAAGGAACGCGGTGACAAGCGCATCGGCGTCATCCTGCCCCCGGGTCCCGGCGGCACCATCGGCACCCTGAGCTGCCTGCTGGCCGGCATCACCCCGGTGCTCATCAACTACGCCTCCTCCAAGGCCGCCTTTGAAAGCACCGTGCGCCAGGCCGGGCTCAAGACCTTCATCACCGCCCGCAAGTTCATGCAGAAGCTCGAAAGCTTCCCCTGGCCGCCGGAAGACCAGCTTATCCTGGTAGAAGACCTGCTGAAAGGGCTGGACAAGAAGTCCCTCATCACCAACGTGCTCATGGCCAAAGCCGCACCGGCCGGTGTCATCTGCAAGATGTTTGACACCGATGCCCACCGCAACAACGATGAGGCAGTCATGCTCTTCACCTCCGGTTCCAGCGGTGAGCCCAAGGGCGTGGCACTCAGCCACCGCATGATTCTGGCCAACGTGGCCCAGTGTGCCAACCGCCTGACCCTGACCAATGAGAAATTCCTGGCCAGCCTGCCGATTTTCCACAGCTTCGGCCTCACGGTCACCATGATGCTGCCGCTGCTCACCGGGTACAGCTACTGCGCCTACCCGAACCCGACAGATGCCCGCAACCTCTGCGAACTCTGCAAGCGCTACGGCCTCACCATCGTGTGCGCCACGCCCACCTTCGCCCGCGCCATGCTGCGCCGCGCCGATGCAGACACCTTCAAGGCTACAAAGTACTTCATCGTGGGCGCCGAGAAACTGCCGCCGGATCTGGAGGCAGAGTTCAAGGAACGCTGCGGCGTACAGCTGCTGGAGGGCTACGGCCTGACCGAAGCCGCTCCGGTGTGCTCCGTGAACGTGCCGAACGTGGAAATGCTGCCGCAGTCTGCCTTCTACGTACCCGGCCAGATTTCCCGCACCATCGGCCCGCCCCTGCCCGGCATCGCCGTCAAGATTACCGATGTGGACGACGACACCAAGGAACTCCCCCTCACCGAACAGGGCATGATCTGGTTCAAGGGTGCCAACATATTCACCGGCTACGTGGGCAAGGCTGATCTGAATCCCACCATCTTCAAGGATGGCTGGTTCAAGACCGGCGACATCGGTCGCATGGACCTCAACGGCTTCATCACCCTGGGTGGCCGTCTCTCCCGCTTCTCCAAGATTGGCGGTGAAATGGTGCCGCACGAAGGCGTGGAACAGGCTCTCACAGAGATCCTGAACATCGACCCCACGGCCGAAGGCGGCGTGCAGATTGCCATTGCCGGCGTGAGCGACCCGCAGAAGGGCGAAGCCCTGGTGCTGCTCTCTGCACTGGATGAACACCAGCGCACCTCTGAAGAGAAGCAGATTCTCCAGAGCATCCGCAACGCCATGAACGAGCGCCAGATTCCCACCCTCTGGGCGCCCAAGTACATTGTTCCCGTGGAAGCCATTCCGATTCTGCCCACCGGCAAGCT
>JAFYRS010000075.1 GCA_017546845.1 Akkermansia sp. | reverse complement strand
GAAATCCGCGCCTGCGAATGGACGGCCTACAAGGCAGCCCAGCAGAACGGGGAATATGACATCTCCTCCTCCTCCTGGAGCGGAGACTACCTGGACCCCGCCACCTTTGTAGAGCTCTGGCGCAGCGGCGGTGGCAACAACTGCACAGGCTGGGGCAGCCCTGCATGCGATGCCGCGCTGGCTGCCGCCCGCACTACCGGCTCCGCAGAGGAACGCCGCGCGCATCTGCGCCAGGCCGAGCAGCTTATGCTCGAATCGCAGCCCGTCATTCCGCTTTACTGGAGCGAGCGCACCTATCTCAAATCTCCCGCCGTGAGCGGCTGGTATCCCCTCCTGCTCGATAACCACCCATTGGATGCAGTCGAATTAGTGAATAGTGATTAGGGAATAGTGTTGTGTTTAGATTGCTTTTCAAGCGACTCGGGCAGGGATGCCTCGTGATATTTGTGCTGCAGACCATCACCTTCTTTCTGGTGCGCCTGCTGCCCGGCAATCCCTTCCTGGGCGAACGCAAGTTGCCGGAGCATGTCATGGCGCAGCTCAACGCCCTCTACGGGCTCGACCAGAGCGCCTTCGTGCAGTATCTCAACTACTGGAAAGGCATTGTCTGCGCAGGGGATTTCGGCCCCTCCCTCGTGCGCGAGGGGGTGCAGGTGGCCGACATCATTGCCCAGGCTTTCCCTGTGTCGCTCTGGCTCGGCGTGCTCGGCATGGGGATTGCCATCATCGTGGGCATTCCCGCGGGCATGATGGCTGCCTACTGGCGCAACCGCTGGCCCGATGCTCTCTTCATGCTGCTTGCCATGGCCGGTATCTGCATTCCCGCCTTTGTCATTGCGCCGCTCTTCGGGCTGACTCTCGGCATGCATGTACCCGGGCTCAGCGTTGCCGGGTGGGATGACCTGCTCTGCGCCGTGCTTCCTGCGCTTACCCTCGGGCTCATCAACGCTGCCTACATTGCCCGCCTCACGCGCGGCGGCATGGTCGAGGTGCTTTCTGCTGACTTCATCCGCACGGCGCGCGCCAAAGGCGTGCGGGCAGGGCGTCTCCTTTTTGTCCATGCGCTGCGCAGCGGCCTGCTGCCTGCCGTTTCCTATCTCGGCCCCGCCTTTGCCGCCCTCATCACCGGCTCCTTTGTGGTGGAAACCTGTTTCCAGGTGCCCGGCATGGGGCTGCACTTCGTCAACGCCACCACTGACCGCGACTACTTCCTCATCCAGGGGCTCGTGTTCTGCTACGGTGTCCTCATTGTCATTGCCAACCTGGTGGTAGACCTCGTTCTGGTCGCCCTCAACCCCCGCCTGCGCTCGCAGGGAGCCGCCTGATGAAGAAGAACTACGAACAAGGAAATTCCCTCTGGAAAGACGCGCGCCGCCGCCTGCTGCGCAACCGCGCTGCCATGGCCTCGCTCATTTTCCTGCTGCTCATGGCTTTCGGCTGCTTCGTGCTGCCTCTCTTTCCCTGCATTGCCAACCCCAATGCCACCGACCTGGCCGACATAGCCGCCGATTGCAGCTGGGCTCATCCCTTCGGCACAGACCAGCTTGGGCGCGACCTTCTCGCCCGCGTTCTCTACGGCGGGCGCATCTCGCTGCTTGTCGGCGTGGTGGCCACCGTTGTTTCATTCATCATCGGGCTGAGCTACGGCCTCGTTTCCGGGTATGTGGGCGGGCGCACGGATGCGTTCATGATGCGTACGGTGGATGTGCTCTTCGCGCTGCCTTTCATCGTGCTCGTCATTGTCTTCTCCCTCAGCATCGAGGAACCCAGTCGCGAGCTCACCAACTGGGTGGTCTCCACCACCGGCTGGAGCCGCGAGAGCGTGGCTCCCATTCTCGGCCTTGTGCCGCTCTTCATCGCCATTGGTGCGCTCGGCTGGCTCACCCTTGCGCGCATCGTGCGCACGCAGTGCCTCGAAATCAAATCACAGGAATACGTGCTGGCAGCCCGCTCCCTGGGGCTGGGGCATCTCCGCATCCTCTTCTGCCACATCGCGCCCAACCTGCTGGGCACGGTGGTGGTGTACACCACGCTGGCGGTGCCCGGCATCATGCTCACGGAGAGCACCCTCTCCTTCATCGGTCTGGGCGTGCGCGCGCCCAATTCCTCCTGGGGAACCCTCATCAAGGAAGGAGCAGACCGCATGGAGGCCACGCCGGAACTACTCTTCTTCCCGGCTCTCTTTTTCTGCCTCACCCTGCTTGCCCTCAACTTCCTGGGCGACGGACTCCGCGATGCTCTTGACCCCAAGGCGGCGAAGGACTGATTCAGGCGGGCAGGAGGCGGATGACGCGGTCGGCGCGGGGAAGGGTGATGGTGACGGTGGTGCCTGTGCCTTCCTTGGAGGCGAATCCGAGGGTGCCGCCGTGGTCTTTGATGATGCGGCGGACGATGAGGAGCCCGAGGCCGTTACCTTTGCGTTTGGTGGTGCGGAAGGGTTCGTACATGCTGCCCATGACCTCGTGGGAGATGCCGGTACCGGTGTCTGAGATGACAATGCGGAGGTCGTTGTCGTTGTAGGCGGTCTGGATGTAGATGCCGCCATCATCGCCGGGGATGGATTGGTAGGCGTTGCGGATGAGGTTGTAGAGCGCCTGGAAAAGCTGGGTGGAGTCTGCAGAGAGTTCGGGGAGGTTCTCGCTGAGTTCGAGGTGCACGCAGATGCCGCGGGGGGCGATTTCCGGGTCAAGGGTTTCGATGACCTGCTCGATGAGCGTGTTGAGGTTGAGCGGTGCGCGCTGCAGGCGGGTGGGGCGCATGCTTTGCAGGAACTGGTGCAGGAGGGTGTCGAGCCGCTGGGTTTCGCCCAGAGCGGTTTCGAGCAGGGGCGTGAGCCTGGCGGCATCGTCTCCGGGGAGCTTGGCGAGCTTGCGCTGCAGGAGCTGGAGGTTGAGACTGAGTGAGTTGAGCGGGTTTCCTATTTCGTGCGCCACGGCGCTGGCCATGTAGCTGAGCAGGTTCATCTGCTCTGCCTCGGCATTTTCTTCGCCGCGGGTGTGTTGCTCCGTGTCGTCGCGGATGAGGAGCAGGTATTCGCTGCCGCCGGCAATGGGGCTCATGTGCAGGTGGTAGTGCCGCGGGGCGGGGTAGTTGACCTGTAAATCGCGGGTGATGGCGATGCCGCTGTTGCACAGGTCTTCCCATTGGCAGGTGCCGCCGGTCAGGGTTTCGAAGGGGGTTTTCAATAAGTCACGCAGCGGGCGGGCGTAGATGTCTGCCGCGGCGCGGTTGGCAAAGCGGGCCTGGCCGCTGGGGTCAAAGAGGATGATGCCGTCGCGCAGTGTGTCGAAGATGTCTTGCAGGAGTCCTTTTTCGGAGACAAGGCGCATGAAGACGCTGCGAAGCTCCTCCGGGGTGAGGTGGTCAAGCCGGGTGATGAGTTTATCGAGGGTGTCCTGCTTCATAATTCGATGTGCACGCGGTTGGAGTACATGGGGATTTCGGCTCGGTAGATGTGCCGCTCATCGAAGCTGCCGGGGCAGGGTGCGCCATCTGCCACGATGCCGGGATTTGCGCCGTGGGGCAGGGCATGCAGGGCGAGGGTGGCGGTGTCACCGGTGGGGTCAAGGTTGCCTTCGCCCTGGCGCACGATGGTGATGCTGCGGCGGGTGGCGGTGTAGTGGAAGCGGTGCAGCCGGTACATGCCGATGCGGTGCGCCTGGCCATCGCCGGCGTCCTCGTAGTGGCAGGAAACGACTTCGCAGTCCGGTGCCCACCACAGGTCGTAGGTGATGTGAGGATGTTCAATCTGCCCCACGTATTGCTGCACCGGCCAGCGGGGGATGAGGTGGCCGCCGCGCACAAAGACCGGAATGCGGCTGAGCGGGGTGGAAACCCACACCTCCTCGTCCGCTGCGGGGGCGGGGGCATCGTTCCAGAGCGAATACCACGGCCCGGGGGGCATGTAGAGGAAGCGGCCGCTTTCGCCGGGGTGGTGCACGGGCACGATGTAGAGCGCATCGCCAAGGAAGAATTCACTGCTGCGCCAGTACATGTCCGGGTTTTCCGGGTACATGATGGCCAGTGAGCGGATGATGGGCAGCCCCTGGGTGTGGTAGCGGTGGAACTGGGTGTAGAGGTAGGGGAGGAGACGGTAGCGCTCCATGATGGCGAGCCGCACATGCTGCTCCACCAGCGGACCGAAGCACCAGGGTTCCTGGCCGCCGTATTCGCCGTTGGAGTGGTTGCGGAAGAAGGTGTGGAATGCAGCCATCTGCATCCAGCGGCAGAAGAGTTCGGGCGTGGGGTGGCCGAGGAAGCCGCCTGTGTCTGCCCCGCAGAAGGACACACCGCTGGTGCTCAGGCGCTGCACCATGAGGTTGGCCATCTTGAGGTTCTCCCAATCGGAGTTATTGTCGCCGGTCCAGGTGGCGGCGTAGCGCTGCAGCCCGGCAAAACCCGCGCGGGAGAGCACAAAGGGGCGGCGGTCCGGGGCAAACATGAGCATACCTTTGCGCGTGGCGCGCGCCATGCACTGGCCGTACACGTTGTGCGCTTTGAGGTGGGAGCAGGAGAAACCGTCGAACGCGTGGCGGGTGTCGTCCGGGAAGGTGCGGTCGGGGAAGAGGGCTGGTTCGTTCATGTCTGTCCAGATGCCGCGCACGCCGATATCGGCCACTTGCTTCTTGAACAGACCAGCCCACCAGTTGCGGGTGTCGGGCGAGGTGAAATCCGGGAAGGTGCAGAGCCCCGGCCACACATCGCCCTCCAGCAGGGCGCCGTCGTGCCGGCGGCAGAACACGTTGCGCTCAAAGCCGCTGCGCCATACGAAGTTGTCCGGGTTGATTTTGATGCCCGGGTTGGCAATGGTGACCACCTTGAAGCCGTCTGCCCCCAGGCGCTGAATCATGCCTGCGGGGTCGGGGAAGTGTTCGCTGCTCCAGGTGAGGGATTGGAAGCCCTCCATGTGGTGAATGTCCAGGTGGATGGCATCGCAGGGAATCTTGTGCTTGCGCAGCTGGTGTGCCAGGGATCTGACCGCGCTTTCGGGGTAGTAGCTCCACTTGCTCTGGTGGTAGCCCAGTGCCCAGAGCGGGGGCATGGGCGGCAGCCCGGTGAGACGGGTGTATGTGGCCACCGTGTCGAGCGCATCTGCCCCGGCAATGAAGTAGTAGTCCATCTGCCCGCCGTCTGCGCCGAAGAGGATGCGGTCTTCGCGCTCGCGCCCGAAATCGAAGTACGAGCGCATGGTGTTGTCGAAGTAGATGCCGTACTGCGTGCCGCGGTTCAGGCAGAGGAAGAAGGGGATGCTCTTGTAGAGTGGGTCACTTTCCGGGGTGAATTTGTAGTGGTCCGCCCCCCACATGTCCAGACGGCGGCCGCGCAGGTTCAGCGCGCAGGGCTTATCCCCCAGCCCGAAGAAGTGGGCCTGCTCCGGCATGTGTTTGAGCACCCAGACCAGGTCATCCCCCGTGCGGTCAGAGCGGCGGTGCCCCATGCCCTCGGCATCGGCGCAGAGCAGGACTCCGCTGCGGCGGTCGTAGAACTCCAGACCGCCATCCAGACGGCGCACGCGCACCTCCAGCCGCGAGCTGAGCAGGGCGATATAGCCCGGGTTCTCCTCTTCCTCCAGCTCTGGCGGGGCGGGGGTGTATTCGGCGGCGATGCCGTAGCTCGGCACGTTTTCAAACACCGCCTGGGTGACATAGCGGCAGCGGACAACGCCCGGTTCCAGAAAACTGAGACGGAGCCGGGTGGTGGGCAGTTCGATTTCGAGGGTGTGGGTGTCTACCCATTCGGAACTGCGCAGGGCGTTATTGCTGCGTGCGGACATGGCCGCAGGAGGTCTGTGTGCAACAGGGGCGGAAGCGCGGACTAACCGGGAGGCCACTGCAGGGAGCGCCCGCCGATGATGTGGATGTGCAGGTGGGGAACGGTCTGGCCGCCATCATCCCCGGTGTTGAGGACGGTGCGGAAACCGCTGGCTTCGATGCCTTCGGCGCGGGCAATGTCGCCTACCTTGAGCATGAGGTGCGCCAGCAGCTCGGCATCTTCTGCGGTGGCGGCGGCAATGCTGGGAATGGGCTTGCGCGGGATGAGCAGCACGTGCACCGGTGCAGCCGGGGCAATGTCGCGGAAGGCGACGCAGAGTTCATCTTCGTATACGATGGCAGCGGGGATTTCCTTGTCTGCTATCTTCTGAAAAAGTGTTTTTTCCATGTGGGGATATTTTTAGCACAAGAACAGACTGGTGGCAAGTGAATAGTGAAAGGTGCGCGGCGGCTGAAAGGCCAACCCCCCGTTGCCTGGAGGGCAGCGGGGGGGTGGGGAAAGGTGGATTCCTCCTTTTATTTAGTGGGCGCAGCCGGGGCAGGCCCAGTTGGCGCGGATGTCGGCAAAGAAGTCATTGCCCTTGTCATCCACCAGGATGTAGGCGGGGAAGTCCTT
>JAFYRS010000074.1 GCA_017546845.1 Akkermansia sp. | reverse complement strand
TGCTACAAGAATTTGAAAGCTGTCCTAATGAAACTTCGGGACACATGCGGGCAGCGAGTAGATACTCATCCCTTTTCCTTGTCTTTTTCCTTCGCAATGGTATAATGAATCATCAGAGCCATGAAGCGAAGTACCAGAATTTGCGTCCATCTTCTCAGTTTTATCCTCATCATGATGGTGGAGGGATGCATTTCTCTCTACACCGGGCGCCATACAACGGTCAACATGGGCGGGGTATTGCATAACCTGGAGCGCGAACGCCCCTATACCCAGCGGACACTGACAGATGATGGCCACTGGGAATACCGCACGAGGGCATGGAAAAAGGGAGAGCGTTACATTGTCGAGGTGCCTGTAGCCTATGTGCCTTACAACCAGCCCCTCATCGAACACTGCGCCGGACACTCACCAGCCCCGAATTCCCTGGATAACGGATACTGGAGACCAGAGAGAGAAGAAATTGCGCAGTATCCGACTGAATTATACTACGCAGACTTATCGCTCGCGCAGTTTGAGCATATATGCAGGCTTCTTAAGGTGGATATGTTCCGTGATCCCTTCCCCCGGCTGCAGCTTCGCCATGCTGATGATGTGGATTTCAATGGGGCGACGCTCATTTACGAAGCCCACGGCAGCAACGTCACCGTCAAGCGCCCGGAAATGGAGGCTTTCATTGGCGCGCCACACCTTGAAATAATCCGCACACGATCCCTGCCGCCCCGGTGCACCGTACTGAACCGTTGTCTGCAACCAGTAAGCTGGGTAGCAAGAGTGGCAGATATTCCGCTAAGCATCATCGCCACACCCATCGGCTGGCTGGTTGACGCCATCTATGAACCGCTGAATAATTGAGACCTCGCCGGGCGGCGTCACAGGACAAGGTATACCCACCCGCATTGTGACAACATGGTCACTGCCCACCAGCAGTACTGAGCACCGCGCGACAGCCGGGGAGTGCCCAGCCACACACAGCCCAGCACGAGCAACCAGCTCCAGAAGGCAATGCAGGTGAGCAAAAGCACCACGTTAACCAGCCACCCCGTATGAAAAGCCTCCCACAACAGGCGGGAAACATAGGGTGAACTGAACGCAAAGCCCGTGTACATCACCCACAACAGCCCCAGGAGCAACAGCAATGTTGCCCTCCACTTCTGCTTTGTCTGGGGCTTCAACATGGCGTTTCTGACGGGAAGTCGGGATTTAATTCTCGCCTTCCTCCTTCAGCAATTCCTCGTACTCCTGCACGGTTTCCTCAATGAAGAGGGTGACGGCGGAGGTCATGGTCTGGCCGTAGTAGGCGCAGGCCTGTTGGAACTTTGCTACCAGGGCACTGTCTACATACAGGCCCAGCATTTTCTTATTTTCAGCTCTCTGTCGTGGTGCCATGGTCGTATTATACGGTGGGGGTTGTGGGCAAGCCCAGAATGGTGCCGGGCATAATCTTGTGTCCGGCAAAGAAACTTTCGGCATTCATCTTACGCGCGCCGCTCGGCTGCATGGTGGTGATGCGGATAGCACCGCCGCGGCGCCCGCCGCAGGAAACCAGCATACCGTCCGGCCCGGATTCCAGCACCATGCCCGGCACGGCATCTGCCGGTTTGCGGATATTCAGGAACATATCCACAGGGGGATATATCTTGAGCGTCTTATCCTGCCCGCTGTGCACGGAGGGGTACACGGTGAACGTGCCGGGCCAGGAATGGTAGGCGCGAATCTTGCGCGCCACCTGCAGCGCGGGCTGGCTCCAGTCTATCTGGCCATGGGCGCGCAGCAGCTTGGGGGCGTATGTCATCAGGTTCTCGTCCTGCTCTTCGCGGGTATCCTCCCCGGCGGCCAGCGCAGCAATGGCTTCCTGTAAGGCAGCAGGTGCCAGCAATGCCAGGTCATCGTGCAGGCTCTCTGCGGTTTCAGTACCGCGCAGCGGCACGGATACCTTGCAGATGATATCTCCGGCATCCAGCTTCTTCACCACATGCATGATGGTGATGCCGGTTTCGTCATCGCCAGCTTCAATGGCGGCCTGGATGCAGGCAGCACCGCGGTGGCGGGGCAGCAGCGAGGCATGCGCATTGATGCAGGCTATCTTTGCTACATCTATCACCTCCTGCGAGAGGATCTGTCCATAGGCCATGACTACCACAATATCCGGCTCATACGCGCGCAGCTGTTCCACGGCGGTGGCTTCCCGCATCTTTTCTGGCTGGAATACAGGGATGCCCAGCTGTTCGGCCACCACTTTCACTCGCGGCGGGGTCAGCTCCATGTGTCTCCCCACCGGGCGGTCCGGCTGGGTTATCAGCGCCACCACCTGCCCGGTCGCGGCCAGTGCCTGAAATGAGGGTATCGCTATATCCCCCGTTGCCATCATCACGATTCGCATGCCGACTAAATACCACGACATCGGTGTTTAGTCAAGCGATATTTAAGTTTTCTTTAATTTTTGAGTCAGGAGAATTCACATTTCCGGCTTGTACTACCCGGGCAATATGCTACAATCAAGAGCCATGAGATTAGCCCGTCTTGCCCTGCCCCTGTTCCTTGCCGCCAGCGTGCTGAGTTCCTGCGCGCCGCAGGATAAAGGCCACGCCACGCCGGAAGCAGCAGAAGAGCTCGCCCTCATCAGCACAGTGCTGCCGGAAATCGGCATCGATGAGATACTGGAGCTGCCCGCCGCAGATGAGATTCACCTGTTGATGGCCGATTTTGCCTCTACGGCAGATGCCGGGCTGGCCTCCACTCCCTCTGGCATCACCATGCTGCACCTGGCCTGTCTGTTCAAAAAGCCGGAGCTGGCACGCTGTCTGCTGCTGGATAAAGCAGCCCCGAACGCCACCACTGCCCAGGGAGACACCCCGCTGGCACTGGCCGTGGCCATGCGCGGTGCGGAGGATGACACCGTAACGGCAGAGACCGTTATCCGCCTTATAGATGTTCTGATATCCGGGGGCGCGGACATAACCCGCCACACAGCAGAGGATATGCCCCTGCTCAATTATGCCGGGCTCAACTGCTACAGTGAAGAGGTGTTCCTGCACCTGCTGGATGCCGGCTGTCCGCAGGATGAAACCACCTGTCAGGCACCAGCCATGATGGGCTGGAACAAAGCGCTGAAACGCATGCTCGATTCCGGCGCAGCGGCCGCGCCGCATGCCCGGGAAACCATGCTGCTGATGGCTGCCGCCAACCTGCATAAGGACACGGTGGAGATTCTGCTCGATGCCGGGGCAGATGTGAACGGCGGCAGACTGGCGGGCACCACTCCCTTGCTGGAGGCCGCCAGCCACCTGCTCTCCCCGGCAGAGGAGGAGGAATCGGCCCATAAGGCGGCAGTGCTGGATGTGTGCGCCCTGCTCATCAAGCGCGGGGCAGACCCGTACCTGGCAGAAATGCGCCAGGAGGAATCCGTGGCATTCTGCGCGGCCGATATTTTATCCAGGAATGCCACCACAATAGAGGGCATGAAAGCCCGCGGCGTGGATATCGCCCCGCGCGCCATTGAGTTCACCCAGGGTATTGAACTGCTGGAGGCCGTTGGCAAGGCGTCCACCCTGGAGCAGCAGGTACCGGCGGAGGAATTCGAGGCAATTGCCCAGGTGCTCTCCCCTACCCCGGAAATGCGCCAGCACCACCTGTACCACGAAGTGCTGCCCATGGCCGTGGAGATTCTGCACGGCATCAACCCCGCACGCACCGCCCAACTGGTGGCCGCCATGCCGGAATGGACCAGCCGGGAGGCATGGGAAAAGGGAGCGGGAGCTCACCTGCTGCAGGAAATCACCAAGTGCGAACAACTGGTACTGCCCAAATCCATTCTGTGCCTGGCGGCAGAACACCGCTTGCAGGCGGCTGAGGTAGATGCCGCGGCAGACCTGGTGGAACTGCTGGCACGCTGCCCGGATGCACAGGCTGAGATTGACCACTATTCCCGCCACGAAGCCCGCTGCTTCCGCGCCGGAGCCATGGCGGCCCGCCTGCACCAGGCCGGTCTGCCCACGCCGCGGGATGGCGATGTGGAGCTCTGGCTCACCAACAGGAACCGCAACGCCGATTCACCCGCCGTGCAGAAGGCGCTGCTGCTCACTTCTCTTTCCCGCCTCTGGTATGGCGATATGCTGCCCGCCACACAGGAACAATTGCTCACCGCCATGGAGGAAATCGGTGCAAAGGAAGCCGCTCAGCACTACCGCGGCATTGTGCAGGCCATGGACGACCCCGACAAACTCGACCAATTGACCGCCAACAGCGATTCCTGGAAGTTCGAGCTCGAAATTGCCACAGGGCAATTCATTCTGGACAACGCCCCGGCATTTCTTACCCCCACCGCAGAAAATACGGATTGACACAGGCTGCTTTTTCCTTTAAATTCATAGGAGCTGATGGGAATTTACCAAAAAGCACTACTGGTTCTCGGCACCATGGGATGCACCATGGGGGCGGAGCCTGCGCCCACTCCAGCAGAACTGGTTTCCCGGCTGCTGGAGTCTGTTTCTTATCTGCAGGACGCCGATTACACGGGTGATACCATGCTCATCAAGGCAGCCCGTGGTGCATACAACATGCCCAGCGCCACCCGTGCCCAGCTGTTCGACCCGTTCATCATCTCGCTGCTCAACCAGGGGCACGACCCGCTACAGGAAAACAAGGCCGGGTGCAACGCAGTGTTCTACCTGGCGGGCATACCGGATTTATACCGCAAGCTGAATGAGCAGAACCTCCTGCCGAGGGAACTGGCCCTGCGCATTCCGCATGAGGAAGGCGCGCTGCTGCGCTACATGAAACTGCGCAACAACCAGGCGCTTCTTGCAAAAGCCACCGGCAGCCGGGAGTACCTGACCCGCCGCTACTGCACCCCGGCGCTCCTCCGCACCGAACGCCTGATCCGCAGCTACCTGGGAGCAACCACCCTTTCCCGCATCCCGCAGGGAGCCCTCGCGGACTGCCTGGCCTTCATGCACCAGGCCAATCCGGATTATGCCAACCGCTTTGTCAATTCCCTGCCGGTCTGGGACCATGGGGAACACTTCCTCGAAGAGATTCCCGCGCACCTGCTTGCCACGCTGCGCAGCATGGATTGGCAGGTGGATTCCACCCTGCTGCGCAACGCCTTGCACAAGCTCGGCTCCATGCTCCCCGTGAGCAAGGACGACATGATTGAATGCGCCGCCTCGGCGCCCATGTCGCACATTCTGGAAATGCTGACCCGGCGGGAGGGCGAGGGAGCCTTGCCCGAGCTGCAGCAGTATGCCGCCGCCTTTGACCCCGAAATTGTGCACACAGCCCTGGCGCTGCAAATGAAGCTCAAGGGGCTTCCTCTGCCCCACGAACCGCGTTTTACCCGGTATACGGCCCCCGAGCTGGTGGAAATCCGCGAAGCAATTCTTGTGGATGCCGCCATCCGCTACGGGCGCATGGAGCAGCTCTCTGCCCACCAGCTCACCGCCGCCGCCGCAACGCTACGCAAGCACCAGATGCCGCACCATGCGGAAATGATGGAAGCCATTGTGGAGGGCGATACCATCAGCCTGCGTCCGGAACTTCGACCGGCCTTCCGCACCCGCTACGAAGAGTTGCGCGAAACCGCCCCGCATGTAGCCCTGCTGCGTTATCTCATGGAGCACCAGGAACTCCTGCTCGCCCCCGCTGAGGAGGTGCAGCCATGAGGAGGAGTTTCTTTTCATTCTGGCGGCTGATGCTCTTTCCTGTCCGCCTGCATATTCTCTGTGCCATTGTTGCGCTGGGTGCCTGCGTGCCCATTCTTTTCACGGAAATCTGCCCGGCAGAGCAACGAGAGTCCATCATCTCTGCTGCAGGTACCACCATTCTCAGCGCCCAGGGCGTTTCCTCCGCCTTTGCGGTGCTGGCGGTGGTCACCCACATGATGCGCCTGAGCAATACCCGCGCGTTCAGCCAGCTGCTTCAATGGCTTGCAGTCTGGGCTGGCAGCATTCTGCTCTTTATCTTACTGGCCATTGCGGCAGATGTGCAACCGCCGGCAAGCAACGATGACAACACCCCGATTCAGGCCTCCGACTCACTGTTCACAGCCCGCGAACAACTCAACGGCCCGGCTTCGCTGGTGATTCCCATTGAAACCAGACACGTTCAGATTGACAAGGTGGCCGAAACACCCAATCTTTCTTTCCTGGAAAGTAACCACGAACAGCTGCTCAGGGAGTACCTGGATAAATCTCCCCGCTGGTCCGGGCAGGATGGCGATGACACCTTCTACACCAAACCCGGGCATCTGGTCATGGTGCCGCCCACCACTGGCGGCACCCCGGCACTCGTGCACGTGTGCTTCCGCCGCATGGTGGAAGGCGACCCGCTGCCACAGGGCTACAGCGTCATCACTCCCAGCGGCAGCTTCCCGGAATGGGCAGACGGAGCACAGGTCCCCGACATGGCGCTGGATTTGGGGCGCAACCACTTCCTGCTGCTGGCATGGCGCGGCAGCTCTCACCGCGAAACCGCACTGCGCGCGCTCAATGCCGCCATTAACGCCACCGATGAACGCATGCAGCCGCTGCGCGATGTCCCCACCCCCGAAACAGCCAGCCGCATGTTGCAGGGGCGCACCTCCTACCCCGGCGACACACCCGAATTCCGGCTCTGCGAACCCCTCTCGCAGGATGGCGCGTACCAGGGTGAGCTCTACGCCAACCCCGGCGAAGCCGGAGTGTTCCTGGTATACATCAAAGACCTGACCAGCAACAACACCCTGCGGCTCCTGAGCTTCCCGGCGCATCATTCAGACAATCCGCAGGAGCTTTTCCGCCATGACATTCCAGGCTCCATGCCGCATTGGCTCCGCAGCTCGACGGAAGACTCCATCACCAACATCTTCCCCCACAACACCCCGCTCTTTGCCATCAGGCTCGGCCCGCAGCGCCAGTATTTCGGTGTTGCATTTGAGATTTGGTTCAAGCCCTCCGATGTGCGCAAGAACCGTCACCTTCTGCTGCGCCGTTGCTACAAAGTGCAGGCATACGACCCGCCCGCAGGTGTGGAAAAGCAGGCAGGCGGCAGCTCTGACACCCCGCAGGCTTGACATTCCGGTGGAATAAGGGCATACTCCCCGCGTTATGTTACATTTATACGATACACAGTCGGGGGCGATGAAGCCCGTGCAGGCGGAAGACGGCAAGCAGCTGCGCTTCTACTGTTGCGGCCCCACCGTGTATGCTGCAGCCCACATCGGCAACTTCCGCACCTTCGTGGTGCAGGATGTCTTCCGCCGCGTGGTGGAACTGGGTGGCCTGCGCACCAAGCATGTACGTAACCTCACCGATGTGGACGACAAGACCATCCGCAACTCGCAGGCGCAGGGTATGCCGCTGGGCGAATACACCGCCAAGTGGACCGCCAAGTTCCACGATGACTGCAAGGCGCTCAACTGCCTCTCCCCGCACGTGGAACCAAGCGCCGTGGGCCACATCAAGGAACAGCTCGATATCGTCCAGAACCTCATGGACAAAGGCCACGCCTACCAGAGTGAGGACGGCTCGGTCTATTTCCGCATTTCTTCCTACGCCGATTACGGCAAACTGGCTCACCTCGACCGCCAGGAACTCGACCTCGGCAAGACTGCCCAGACCCGCGCCGATACGGATGAGTACGAAAAGGACAGCGTGGCTGACTTCGTTCTCTGGAAAGCCCGCCGCCCGGAGGACGGCCCCAACTTCTGGCCGTCTCCCTGGGGGGAAGGCCGCCCCGGCTGGCATCTGGAATGCTCTGCCATGAGCCACAAGTACCTGGGCGACACCTTCGATTTGCACTCCGGCGGTGTAGATTTGGTGTTCCCGCACCATGAGAATGAGATTGCGCAAAGCCGCTGCGCCTGCGGTGGTCACTTTGCCCGCCACTGGTTCCATGTTACCCACTTGTTGGTAGATGGCGCCAAGATGAGCAAGAGCTTGGGCAACATGTATACGCTGGACCAGCTGCAAGAAATGGGCTATACCCCCGCAGCCCTGCGTTATGTGCTGGCCGGTGCCTATTACCGCCGCCCGCTCAACTTCACCCTCACGGGCATGAAAGATGCCACCAGCGCCCTTAACAAACTGGGTCGCTTCGACAAAGAACTGGCCAAGGCCAGTGGTGAAAAAGAACCCACTTACAGAGACTTGGTCAAGAAGGCCCCGGCTCTCGGCATGTTCCAACCCGCTTGGGACAGCTTGGAGGATGACTTGAACGGCCCCGAGGCGCTTGGCCATGTGTTCAGCGCCATCAAAGGTGTAAAGCCTGCCGAAATGGAAAAGACCGAGGCCACCAAGCTGTGGAAGGCTTTC